>JACZVL010000129.1 GCA_022572685.1 Pseudomonadota bacterium | reverse complement strand
AACTTTCTGGACGTTGCGAAGTGAATCCTGCATCAGCATGTCGCACGGGTGGAGCGAACCATACCAGCCATAAAGACCAGCCATGCTAAGCGCCGTTACCGCCAGAATAAACCAGAGAAACTTCATAGGACACAATTACCATGAGCCGATAGGGCCCGGTAGTGATTAATCACGGCCCAAGAACCGACCAAACCTAGCGCGGTCCGCCGGTGTCAGCTTCAAAGCCCCACCACAGCCTGAAAGAAATCCAGTGCATTTCTCCAAGTGTGGAAAAGTGCAGCAACGCCGATCACCAGCGGCAAGCCGCCGAAAATAACGAGCCTGATCCATCGCAGATATATCTGAAGCCTGCGGTTAGCAATCCCGGCCTCAATCTTTCTTATGCGCTCCAGAGCCGCCTCCCTTTCCTCGGAGTATTTTTCCCACCATTCGTCGGGAAAGGGGGCATATTCATGTGGTCGCGGTTCCGCAGATGCAATTGCTTCGTCCACCTCGCGGGCTGAACGAAGTGCGCGCTGGATACGTTCGATTTCAATGAATTTTCTGGCGTCGGCCCATTCCTCCCTCGTTCGGAGAAAGTCGTTTGATACTCTCAGCGTATAGCTTATGAGCAACGCGATATTTGCAATTGCCAGAATAGTTATCAGGCTGTCGGGACTCTTGGAAAAATCCAGGGGCACGAGGGGGGTTGATTTAACAGCGACATCAAACACAGCGGTCACAAGGGCCACTGTCGCTACAAAGAGTAAGTTTCTGCCATTCTTCTGAGTGCCCTCCGAGAATACATCACCGTAAATTGCTTGTCTGATTGCACTGATGTCAAAATCATCTTCGATATCATCAACCATCTTGAGCCGCGCCTAGCTTCTCAATGTATTCAATCAGGCTGCTCCTGCATTTGATGAACTTCTGCATTTTCGGAACCAATGACTTCGCCTCGTCCCTGATCATTCTCGCATGGGTTGGACCCATCTCATGAACGAATTGGTTTCTAAGTGCCTTAGCAGAATTTCGATTTTTAGCGGAAAAGATATTGTCAATATCCTCCTTCGAAATATTAAAAGCTATAGACTTTGCATATTAGTATACTTCGTCGGCATTGGGGGTGCCACAGGTCTTTAATTTTTTCTGTTCTTTCTTCTCTTCTTTCGTTTTCGGGTAAATATACCTTATATCTATCCTTTCATGCACGCCCCTCATTAATTTTGCAAGCTTCTCACAGCCATAATAGTAAAACAAAAACATCCCAACTTCCGACAACCGCTCTGCCGTCAGAACCTTAAGCGCACGTCCTATGTCGTCAGCAGTACGTCGATACGAAGGCTTTGCTTTGGGATCAGTGCTGAATGATGGCATCGGCAAACTATTCGCCACAGTCCTTTTCTCCTCTGCGATCATTCAAGTAATGTAGCCGCAAACCTTGATACCGCCTACATCCTAGGTCAGTGCCCCCAAGGCCGCCATGGCGAAAAGAGGTCCGGGCGCGGACAGCGGCGGCGGAGCAGCCCGTGCTCGATCACGGTTAAGCATGCGTCTTGCCCGGCCTCGCGCCCGATGCCTCGGGATAGGTCGCCGGGCGTCGCCGTTGCTTCACCTTGGCGGTTGTCCGGCCGCGTTCATTGCCGCCTCAAGCGTCACAAGCTCCGCCTCGCAATGCCGAATGTCCCGGGCTTCGGCCTCGGTTGGCTCGCGCCGGTTGACGTTCGCGCGAAAGCGAAGCTCGTCAATCTTCCGAACAAGGCGGGTCCATTGGCCCCGGCGCTGGCTTGCTTGCGCGCGTTCTCGGCTCTCGCGTTCTGTCTCTTCGGTCCGCCTGCCCGGAGCGGGCGCGGGGTGCCCCGCCTGTCCAATATGATGCTGTCTCATGATTAGTCGCTCCCGTCGAGCTTGGCCCGATAGGCGGCGACCGCCGCGTTCCTCTTGTTTGGGGCCTGGCCACCTCTTGCCAGGGCGGGGCGGGGCGACTAGTTTCGCCGCTCCGCCGCCGCGCCGCCGGTCCCACAACGCCCCCCTCATGACCCTGCGCATCGCCACCTGGAACGTCAACTCGCTGCGCCCGCGGCTCGGCCACCTGGCCCGCTTCGCACGCGAGGCGGCGCCCGACGTGATCTGCCTGCAGGAGACCAAGGTCACCGACGAGGAATTCCCGCGCGAGGCGGTGCGCGAGATGGGCTACCCGCACCTGCTGATCCACGGCCAGAAGGGCTACAACGGCGTCGCCATCCTCTCGCGCGTCGCCTTCCAGAGCCAGGACACCAAGGTCTGGTGCGGCAAGGACGACCGCCGCCACGCCGCCGTGACCTTTGAGACCGGCTCCGGCACCCTCGAGCTGCACAATTTCTACGTCCCCTCCGGCGGCGCGACGCCGGACCCGGAGGCCAACGACAAGTTCGCCCACAAGCTCCGGTTCCTGCGCGAGATGGCGGAATGGGCGGCGGAGACCGGTCTCCGCGAACGCGCCGCGGTCCTGGTCGGCGACCTCAACGTGGCGCCCTTGGAGACCGACGTCTGGAACCACAAGCGGCTGCTGCGCAGCGTCGGCCACACCCCGGTGGAGAGCGACCACATCGCGCGCCTGATCGAGGCCGGCGGGCTGATCGACGTGGGCCGCCATTTCGTGCCGGCCTCCGAGCCGCTCTACACCTGGTGGGGCTACCGCTTCCCCCAGGCCTTCGACAAGAACTACGGCTGGCGCCTGGACCACGTCCTGGCGACGGCGCCGCTCGAGGCGTCGCTCGCCGGGTTCCGCGTGGTCCGGGACACCCGCGCCTGGGACCGCCCCTCCGACCACGTCCCCGTGGTGCTCGATATCGGCTGAGGCCCGCGCGGGGCCGGGATCGGCTGGTTTTTCTTAGCGCGCCCGGCACATGAAGTAGCGGCCCGGGCCGACGCCCTCGGGCAGCGGCAGCGCCTCGGCGCCCGCCAGGCTCATGTCCTGATCCGAGATCACCACGCCGCCCGGCCGCAGCAGGCCCGGCAGGCGCGCGGCCAGGAACCCGGCCAGGCGGCGGTTCATCTCGGCGTCGCCGGTGCCCAGATCGCTATGGACCAGCGCCACGCTCGGCCCGAAGCGCGCGACCGCGGCCGGCAGGGTCTGGTGGATGTCGCCGAGCAGCAGGTGGGCGGCATCGGGCAGGCAATCCGGATCGGCCGCGACCTCGCGCTCGAACACGAAAATCTCCCGGTCCGGAAGGGTTTCGCGCAGGTGGTCGTAGGTGCGGCCGTTGCCCAGGCCCAACTCCAGCACCGGCCCGGGCAAATCGCGGATCATCTCGGCGGCGCACCGGAGGCAGGCGCGCTGGGCCCGCAGCCGGCGGATGACGCTGTCCAGGCGGCTCACACCAAAGGCCGTCGATAGAGGTGGTAGACCCCGGGCGCGAGGTCCTCGGGCAGAGCCAGGGGCCGGGCGCCCGCGAAGCCCACGTCGCGGTCGCTGGCGACGATCCCGCCCGGCCGCAGCAAGGCCGGCAGATGGCCGGCGACGAAGGCGGCGAGGCGGGCGTCCCGTTCCGGATTGGCGGAGCCGATATCGGCGTGAACCAGCGCGACCTGGCCGGCGAAACGCGCGGCGGCGGCGGGCAGGGTGTCGTGGAAGTCGCCGCGGTAGAGGTGGCGCTCGTCGGGAATGCAGTCGGGATGGGCCGCGACCTCGCGCTCGAACACGAAGATCTCGCGCTCCGGCAGCAGCTCGCGCAGATGGTCGTAGGTGCGGCCGTTGCCCAGGCCCAGCTCCAGCACCGGCCCGGGCAGGTCCCGGATCTCCTCGGCGACCCGGTTCAGGCAGGCGCGCTGCGCCTCGAGGCGGCGAATGTTGATGTCCAGGCGGCTCACGGATTTCAGTTGCCCGCCTCGGCGCGCGCCTTGAGCAGCTGCGCGGTGGTCTGTTCCAGGCGCTGGGCCAGGACGCGCATGATCTCGACGCCCATTTCCGGGAAATCGGTGATCATGCGGAAGAACAGGTCCTTGGTGATCTTGAGCGCGGTCAACTCGCTGGTCGGGGTGACCGTGGCGGTGCGCGGAATGTCGACCAGGATCGCGATCTCGCCGACGATGTCGTCCTTGCCGACCGTAGCTACCACCATCGGCGCCTCGCGGTTCACGATCACGTCGGCGGTGCCTTCGATGATGATGAAGGCGGCGTCGCCGATATCGCCCTGCTCGAACAGGGATTGGCCGCTCTTGTAGGTGATCCGCTCGCTGGCGAAACACATGAGCTTGAGCTTCGCCGGCTCGATGTTGGCGAACAACGGAATCCGGCGCAGGATTTCGACTTCTTGTTCGATGCTCACGGTTATCCTCCCTGTCGCCGTTTTATTCTCGCCGTTCTACTCTGCCGCCATGATGCCGCTCAAGGCCGAACCGGGCCGGTTCAAATCGGCGAAACTTCCCTGCTCGACCAGGCGGCCTTCGTCCATGACCAACACCCGGTCGAAGTTCTCGGCGGATTCCGGCCGCTGCAACGTCCAGATCACGCCGCGTCCCCGGCGCCGTTCCAGCACCCGGCGCAGCAGTCGCGCCTGCGAGCCCGCGTCCAGCACCGCCAGCGCGTCGTTGACGATCAGGATGTCGGGCCGCTTGAGCAGCGCGCGGCCGAGGCCGATCTTCTGCCGCTGGGCCGCGGACAGGCGGTTGCCGCCGATCCCGACCTGATAATCCAGGCCGACCTCGATCACCGTGGCCCGAAGGCCGAGTTGGTCGAGCACCTCGGTCACGGCGCGGCCGACGATCTCCTCGGCCCTGGCCTGGCCGTAGGCGAGGCGGCCGAACAGGATGTTGTCCTGCAGCGAGGCGGTCGCGTTGTAGGCGTCGGGCCGGTACAAGGCGACCGCGTCGGGATCGCTCTCGGCCAAGCGCTCGGCGATGCGCTTGCGCGCCGCCACCACCATCGCCTCGACGTCCGAATCGACCAGCGCGAGGCGGTGGCGCGCCTCGACATAGTCGAAGGGCAGGCGGCGCAGGGCCAGGCGTTCGGCCTCGTCGAGCGCTTTGGTGCCGTGCTTGTCGAGCTTGCCGACGAGGGTGCCGAAGTCGGGCAGATCGTCCGCGTCGATGAAGCTGAACTGATCGAAAAAGGGATGACCCGCCGGCAGGTCGGCGAAGATTTCGACCATGGTCCGGGCGATGCTGGCGCCCATGTCCAGGATCCGGTCCAGCAAACCGGTCTCGGCCATGGCCTGCGTGACCAGCGCGTTATGCGCCAGCGCGGAGGCCGCGAACTCCGGCTTCCTGGGCGTGCCGAACAGCAGGTTCTCGGCCAGGGTCGCGTTGCCGTTGTAGCGCTCGGGATCGAAGCGGACCACCAGGTTCTCGGCGTCGTCCGCGACCAGGCGCCCGGGCAGGGCCGCGCGCGCCTCGAGCACCGCGGCGCAGGCTTCGGCGTGGGTTTCGGGATCGATCGCACCCAACAGTCCGAAGCGGTAGACGTCTTCTTCGATATCCACGGTCTGCAGGACGCTGGTGATTCGCTCGTGAAGCTGCGCGGAATCTTCGGCGCCGGCGGCGGCGTAATCGACCCAATCGGCCTCCGGATCCAGCGTCGAGTTGCCGGCGCGCTCGGCTTCGGCGATCCGGGACGCCCGGCGCGCGGCGGCGTCGCCCTCGCGCGCCGCCTCGGTCCCGGGCTTGTGCTTGAGGCCGTAGATCAGGTTCTCGCGCACCGAGACCGGGAACAGATAGGCGTCCTGCCCGACGTAGGACAGGCGCCGTCCGGTGACGGCCTGCGGCAAGGTCGACAAATCGCGGCCACCGATCTTCGTCGTGCCCGAGGACGGCGGCACCAATCCGGCCAGGATCAGGCCCAGGTATTCCTTGCCGCTGCCGCCGTTGCCGACGATCGCCACATGGTCCGTGACCTTCACGGTGAAGCTGACCGAATCCACCAGCTTGTTGTCGGTCTCGTCGAGCAGGCCGACGGTGGCGACTTCGATCTCGCCTTCGAGCGGCGGCCCCGCGTCCCGCGCCGGATCCTGGACCGCGGGATCGAGAATCTTGCTGGGTTGGAACTGTTCGATCACCTGTTCGTACTTGATCTGCACGTCGAGCCGGCGCTGATCCCAATCGATGATCTCCTTGATCGGGCCGGGCAGGTCCTTGTAGGCGGCGATCACCGCGACCAGGGCGCCGATATCGAGATAGCCGCGGAGCGCCAGCAGCCCGCCGCCGGCGTAAAATACGAACGGCGTCAGTTGGGCGAGGAAGTTGTTGAGAAACTTGACGACGAACTTGCGCCGAAAGATCTCGTAGCGGATCTCGAAGATGCGCCCCAGGCGCGAAGACAATTCCGCGCGCTCGAAGTTCGAGGTGTCGTGGGCGTGGACCTCGACCGCGCCCTCGACCACTTCGCCGATCCGGCCGGCGAGCGCGCGCGCCGTCAACTGGCGCTGACGGCCCAGGCGCAGGATCGGCACCCGCAGCTTGGGAATCAGAAAGGCCTGGACCAGCACCACCGCCGCCGCCGCCAGGCCGAGCCAGATGCTTTGGATCATGATGAAGGCCATGGCGGTCAAGGCCTGGCCGCCGAGGAAGGCCGGCGCGATGAAGGAGTCGCCGATGAAGCCGCCGAGCGGCTCGACCTCGTCCTTGATCATGGTGGCGATCTCGGTCTGCTTGACCCTGCGCGCCTGCAGGATGGGGAAGCGAAGAAACCGGTCGACCAGCTCGTAGCGCAGGCGGCGCAGCATGCGCTCGCCCATCAGCCCCTTGCTGGTGTTGATGACGTACTTGAAGCCGCCGTTGACGAACACCATCAGCAGGAACGCCAAGCTGAGCGCCATCAGGAGCGTCTGCTGGTCCACCATGAAGCCATCGAACAGCGGCACCGGCGCGCCGGTCAGCGCCTCGCCGAAGGGCAGATCGAGGGCCAGGAACGGCTGCTCGGACCCGGGACCGGCAAAGCCGCTGCCCATAATGCCCTGGTTGACGATGCTTTTCGGCAGGTCGAGCGCGACGAAATAGAACGGCAGCGACGCCGCCACGACGAGCAGAATCTTGATCTGCTCGTTCCTCGAGTGCCGCCAGATATACTTGAAGATATTCGGTTCCATGCCGCCCAATCGCGCCCGGTTTCCCCCCGAACAACGCCGCCCCGGACGCCCGCGAATCCGACCGCGACCGTCCCCCGGCCTTGGATCGCCGCCGCAAACCTTAAACCATGGCGCCAGGCCGGTAAACAGCGCCGCGACGGCCCTCCGGCCTCCGATTCCGGTTCCGGGAAGGGGGTTGCATGGCCCTTTGCGCCGCGCGGGGACTGTGCCATAGTTCCGGCCATAGTCCGGTGAAACCAGTGGCTTAGACCTAGGCGCGGGCAGGGGGGCGGCATGACGCGGGGTCGCAAGAGCAAGCGGGTTCTCATTTACAGCCACGACAGCTTCGGCCTCGGCCACTTGCGCCGCTGCCGCGAGATCGCTCATTGCCTGGTCGGCGCGGACAGCGATATTTCGGTGCTGATCCTGTCCGGCTCGCCGATCATCGGCAGCTTCGATTACCGGGCCCGGGTCGACTTCGTGCGCATCCCCGGCGTCATCAAGCTGCGCAACGGCGAGTACACCTCGCTGAATTTGCATATCGACACCGAGCACACCCTGGCGATCCGCGGCGCGATCGTGGAGCGCACGGCCCAGGTCTTCGATCCGCACCTGTTCCTGGTCGACAAGGAACCGCTCGGCCTGTGCGGCGAGGTGCGCGACACGCTGGCCATGCTGAAGGCGCGCGGCACCGCTTGCGTGCTCGGCCTGCGCGATGTCATGGACGACCCGGCGCTGCTCGAGGCCGAGTGGCGGCGCAAGAACGTCCTGCCCACGCTCGAGGCCTACTACGACGAAATCTGGGTCTACGGGCTGCCGCAGATTTTCGATCCCCTGGCCGGGATTCCGCTGTCCGCCTCGCTGCGCAAGCGGATGACTTTTACCGGCTACCTCGGCCGCCACGTGCCCGAGGCGGCGCCGGTCTTCGTGCCCGAAAAGATCGACGGCCCGTTCCTGCTGGTCACGGTCGGCGGCGGCGGCGACGGCGAGGAGATCATCGACTGGGTGCTGTCCGCCTACGAGACCGACCCGGACCTGCCCGATCCGGCACTTCTGGTGCTCGGCCCGTTCATGGGCTCCAAGCACCAGGCGGAATTCCTGCATCGGACCAACCGTCTTGCCAACGTCGAGGCGATCACCTTCGACACCCACATCGAAAGCCTGATGGCGCGCGCCAAGGCGGTGGTCTGCATGGGCGGCTACAACACCTTTTGCGAGGTGCTGTCGTTCGACAAGCGTGCCTTGATCGTCCCGCGCACCGTGCCGCGCAAGGAGCAGTACATCCGCGCCACCCGGGCCCAGGAACTGGGGCTCGCGCGCATGCTGGTCGACGACGGCGTGCGGGATCCGCGCACCATGGCGACCGCGCTGCGCAACCTGCCGCAGCAGGCGCTGCCCTCGGACACGGTGGTGCCGGGCCTGCTGGACGGCGGCGCGAACGTGGTCAAGCTGGCCGGCAAATGGCTGGAAACCGACCGCAGCAAGTTTCCGGCCGCCCGCGGCGACCCGGACGCGGCGAGGGACGTGCCGCGCCCCACCGCGGCGCGGCGCGCGAAGTAGCCGGGGTTCCGGCTTTCGGGCACCGAGAGCCCTTGGGAGGGTCCTTGGCTTGCGTTGCCGCGGCCGCTCGCCCTAACCTCTGAGACCATGACCGGCACCATCGCCATCGTGCTCAAGGGCTATCCGCGCCTGTCGGAGACCTTCATCGCCCAGGAAATCCTCGCCCTGGAGCGCCGCGGCTTGGTCTTGCGCCTCTACTCGCTGCGCCACCCGACCGATGGCGCCACCCATCCGGTGCATCGCGAGATCCGCGCGCCGGCGACCTACCTGCCGGAGTACCTGGGCGATGAACCCCGGCGGGTCCTGGCCGGCTGGCGGCGCGCCCGGCGGCTGAGCGGATACCGGCGGGCCCGGCGCGCCTTCCTCAAGGACCTGGCGCGCGACCCGACGCCCAACCGCCTGCGCCGCTTCGGCCAGGCCTGCGTGCTGGCCGCGGAACTGCCCGGCGAGGTGGTCTGGCTCTACGCCCATTTCCTGCATACCCCCGCCTCGGTGACCCGCTATGCGGCGCTGATGACCGGCCTGCCGTGGTCCGCCTCGGCCCACGCCAAGGACATCTGGACCACGCCGGACTGGGAGATCCGGGAGAAATTGCGGGCCGCCGAATGGGTGACCACCTGCACCGCCAACGGCCGCGATCGCCTGGCCGCACTGGCGCCCTCGCCCGAGCGGGTGGCGCTCAACTACCACGGCCTCGATTTCACCCGCTTCCCGGCGCCCGAGCGCGCGCGGCCGCCTCATGACGGTGGCGCTCCGGCACAAGCGGTCACCCTGCTTTCGGTCGGACGCGCGGTCGAAAAGAAGGGCTACGAGGATCTGCTTCAGGCGCTCGCCCGGCTGCCCAAGGACCTGCATTGGCGCTTGGTGCACGTCGGCGATGGCGCGCGGCGCGAGGCCCTGCGCGCCCAGGCGGTGCGCCTCGGCCTGGGCGCGCGCATCGACTGGCGCGGCGCCCTGCCCCAGGACCAGGTACTGGCGCTGTACCGCTCGGCCGACCTCTTCGTGCTGGCCAGCCGCATCGCCAGGGACGGCGACCGCGACGGCCTGCCCAACGTGCTGATGGAGGCCCAGAGCCAGGGCCTCGCCTGCCTCTCGACCCGGGTCTCGGCGATCCCGGAGTTGATCGAGGACGGCGACACCGGGGTGCTGACGCCGCCGGGCGACGTGGCGGCGCTGGCCGGGGCGCTGGCGCGGCTGATCCGGAATCCGCAAGAACGGGCCCGGCTGGGCGCGGCCGGCGCGGCCCGGGTGCGCGCGTGCTTCACCATGAAAGCCGGGATCGACGCCCTGGCCGCGCGCCTCGGCCCGCCGCCCCCGGCCAAGGCGGCCGAGTAGGGCTTGGCGGGGCCCGGCCGGAACCATGCGCGTCGCCTTCTATGCTCCCTTGAAGCCGCCGGACCACGGGGTGCCCTCGGGCGACCGGCGCATGGCGCGGCTGTTGATCCAGGCGCTGGAGCTGGCCGGCCACCAGGTCGAGGTGGCCGCGCGGCTGCGCTCTTGGCACGGCGTCCCCGATGCCCCGCGCCAGGCTCGGATCGCGGCGCCAGGCGAGGC
>JACZVL010000128.1 GCA_022572685.1 Pseudomonadota bacterium | reverse complement strand
CCAAAGGGCACTATGATGAAGCGCGCCGGCAACCCCGCCGGTCACGACTTCGGAGACAACCGTGTTCCCGGCGACGGACAAAAAGCTCGGGAGTGCTTGACCGAGAGACCGGAATTAGACAACAGAGACACAGAGGCACAGAGAACCAAGAAAGATTCAACACGAAGGCACGAAGGACACAAAGAACACGAAGAAGGTTTTCAGCGCGCGTAGCGCGCAACCAAGATATTTTTTCTTCGTGTCCTTCATGCCTTCGTGGTGAGTCTTCTTTCTGGTTCTCTGTGCCCCTGTGTCTCTGTGTTGAATCTTGTTCTTCTATCTTCGTGGTGAAAAATCAACGCCCATCCTTCTAAAACTCGATGCCCTTTTGGGCCTTCACGCCCTGCTCGCGGAAGGGGTGCTTGATCAGCGTCATCTCGGTCACCAGGTCGGCGGCCTCGATCAGCTCCGGCTTGGCGTTGCGGCCGGTGACCACCACGTGCAGGCCGCGCGGCCGGTCGGCGAGCGCCGCCACCACCTCGGCGAGCGGCAGATAGTCGTAGCGCAGGACGATGTTGAGCTCGTCGAGGATCAGCATGTCGTAGCGCGGGTTATCGCCCCGGCTGGCCTCGATCATTTCCAGGACCGCGGCCCAGCCGGCCTCGGCGGCGGCGATGTCCCGGGCCCGGTCCTGGGTCTCCCAGGTGAAACCCTCGCCGAGAACGCGCATGTCGACCCGCTCGCCGAAGCTCTCGAGCGCGGGCCGCTCGCCGGTCTTCCAGGCGCCCTTGACGAACTGCACCACGCCTATGCGCATGCCGTTGCCGAGCGCGCGCAGCGCCAATCCGAACGCCGCCGTCGACTTGCCCTTGCCGGTGCCGGTATGGACGATCAGCAGGCCCTTCTCGACGGTCTTGGCGGCGACCTTCTTGTCGTGGGCGGCTTTACGCTTGCGCGCCTTCTCGTTGGCGCGGCGGTTGAGTTCGTCACTGGTCTCGGTCATCGGGCGTCCTCCAGGGCGCCGGCGAGCGCGTCGAGGCGCAGGCGCGTGGCATTGGCGCGCGGCCGCCACAGGCCGCGGTCCTGGGCCTCGATCAGGCGCTGGGCCATCTCGGTGAGCGCCGCCGGGTTGTTTTTGGCGAGGAAATCGCGCACCTCCGCGTCCTCCAGATAGGCCTCGAAGACCGCGTCGAAGTGATGGTCGCCGACCGCGCCGGTGGTGGCGGCGAAGGCGAACAGGTAGTCCACCGTGGCCGCCATCTCGAAGGCGCCCTTGTAGCCGTGGCGCATGACCCCTTTGATCCACTTGGGATTGACCACGCGGGCGCGCACCACGCGGCCGACCTCCTCCTCCAGGGTCCGTATCTTGGGGCTCTCGGGGCGCGAGTGATCGTTGTGGTAGACCGTGGGCCGGGTGCCGGAGAGGTGGCGCACGGCGGCGGCCATGCCGCCCTCGAACTGGTAGTAGTCGTCGGAGTCGAGCAGGTCGTGCTCGCGGTTGTCCTGGTTGTGGACCACCACCTCGACGGCTTCCAGGCGGGTCTCGAACAGTCCTTGCGCCGGCGTGCCCGCCGCGCCATCCCCGTAGGCGTAGCCGCCCCAGGCGAGGTAGGCGCGCGCCAGGTCGGACTCGTTCTGCCAGCCGCGCTCGTCGATCAGCGTCTGCAGCCCGGCGCCGTAGGCGCCCGGCTTCGAGCCGAACACCCGGAAGCCCGCGCGGCGCGCCGCCTCGGCCGGGTCCAGGCCCTGGGCCACCAGCGCCGCGGTGTCCGCCTTGACCCGTTCGGCCAGGGGGTTCATGTCCGGCGGCTCGTCGAGCGCGGCGACCGCGCGCGCCGCCGAATCGATCAGGTCGATCTGGGCCGGGAAGGCGTCGCGGAAGAAGCCCGAGACCCGGAACGTCACGTCGACCCGCGGCCGGTCGAGCAGCGATAGCGGCAGGATTTCGAAGCCGGTGACCCGGCGCGAGGCGACCTCCCAGGTCGGCCGCACGCCCATCAGGGCCAAGGCCTGCGCGATGTCGTCGCCGCCGGTGCGCATGTTGGCCGTGCCCCAGGCGGAGAGCGCGAGCCCCGCGGCCAGGCGCCGTGCTCCTGGCGGTGGCGGGCGAGCAGCAGGCTGGCCGACTTCCAGCCCAGGGTCCAGGCGGCCGGCGTCGGCACCACGCGGGCATCGACCGAATAGAAGTTGCGCCCCGTGGGAAGGACGTCGAGGCGCCCTCGGGTCGGTGCCCCCGAGGGGCCGGGCGCCACGAAGCGGCCGTCGAGGCCGGTGAGCACGCCGGCGATTTCGGCCGGGCCGCTGCTTTCCACCGCCGGGCGGACCTGGGTCGCGATGGTATCGAGCACCGCCCCGGTCGCGCTCCAATCGGGCAGACAATCCGCCTCGCCCGCGACCAGCGCGCGGGCCAGGGCCTCCAGGCGTTCCACCGTGTCGCCGTTGCTGCGCCAGGGCGGACCCGCGCTCAACGCCTCCGGCCGGGGCCCGGTCCAGGGCGCGCCGAGGACGCAGTCGAGCGGATCGAAACCGCCCAAGCCCAGATCGGAAGCAAGCGCGCGGATCAGCGAGGCGTCGCCGCCCTCGGCCTTGCCCCGCGGCAGGCGGGTCAGCGCCACCAGCAGATCGGTCATCTGGTCGCCCTCGGGCGCCTGGCCGAAGATGTGCAGGCCGTCGCGGATCTGCATCTCCTTGAGCTCGCAGAGGTAGTTGTCGAGCTTGCCCAGCGCGGTGTCGGCATCGTCCTCGCCGGCGATGCCGCAGTCCCGATCGAGGCCGATGCGCCGGGTCAGTTCCAGGATCGCCTCGCGCAGCACCTTGAGGCGGCGCGGGTCGACGCCGGCGGCCTCGTAGTACTCGTCGACCAGCAGTTCGAGCTCGGCCAGCGGGCCGTAGGACTCGGCCCGGGTCAAGGGCGGGGTCAGGTGGTCGACGATCACCGCCTGGGCGCGGCGCTTGGCCTGGGTGCCCTCGCCGGGATCGTTGACGATGAAGGGATAGAGGTGCGGCAGCGGCCCGAGCACCGCTTCCGGATAGCAGGCCGCCGAGAGCGCCAGCGACTTGCCCGGCAACCATTCGAGGTTGCCGTGCTTGCCCATGTGGATGATGGCGTGGACGTTCACCCCCTCGCGCAGCCAGGCGTAGAAGGCGAGGTAGCCGTGGGGCGGCACCAGCGCCGAGTCGTGGTAGGTGGCCCGGGGGTCGATGTTGTAGCCGCGCGCCGGTTGCAGGGCGATCACCGTCTTGCCCAGGCGGAAGGCCGGCATGGCGAAGGCGCCGCAGTCGAGATCGCCGGGCAGGAAGAAGGGGTCCTGCTCGGGCGGGCCCCAGCGTTCGGTGACCGCCGCGCGCAGCTCGGCCGGCAGGGTGGCGAAGAACAGCTCGTAGTCGGCGCGCGGGAAGGTTTCCGCGATCTCCCGGCCCGTGGTGGCGGCGTTGGTCGGCCCGGCGGCCAGGCGCGCGATCAGCGCCGCGCCGTCGGCGGGCAGCTCGCCCAGATCGTAGCCGGCACCCTCCAACGCGCGCAGCAGCTTGTGGGCGCCGGCCGGGGTGTCGAGCCCGACCCCGTTGCCGAGCCGCCCGTCCCGGTTCGGGTAGTTGGCGAAAATCAGCGCGATACGGCGCTCGGCCGCCGGGGTCTCGCGCAACCGCAGCCAGTTGGCCGCCAGCTTGGCCACGAAATCGATCCGGTCGGGCACGGCCGCGTAGGTCACGATGGGGCACTGGGTCGCCGGGTCGAAGCGCGCCTCGCTCTTGAACGAGACCGCGCGGCTCAGGATGCGGCCGTCCACTTCGGGCAAGGCCACGTTCATGGCGATGTCGCGCGCCGAAAGCCCGTTGCTGGCATCGCGCCAGGCCGCCTCGGTGCCGCCCGAAAAAATCACCTGCAGCACCGGGCAGTCGGCGTCGTCGAAGGGCGTAGCCACGCGCGCGCCGCCGGGGCTGGAGACCGAAAAGCCGGTGCCGTTGAGCACGATCCCGGGGCCCGCCGCGGCGAGGAGCGAGCGCAGGGTCTCCGCCGAAACCGGCTCCTTCAGGCTCGCGGCGTAGAGCGGCAGGGGATTGATCCCCTGTTCCTGGAGCGCCGCGATCAGGGCGTCGATGGGCGCGAGATTGCCGGCCTGGACCAGCGCCCGGTAGAACACGATGGCCGCGACCGGCGCGCCGTCGCGCCAATGCCCGCGCAGGTCATCGAGCGTCGCCGCCCCGCTCGGCCAGTAGATCCCGGCGCGCAGCAGCGGCCGGGGCTCGGCCCACTCGGCCTCGTGGCCGACCAGCGTGGCGGCGTAGGCGAGCAGGCCCCGCGCGTTCTCCGGCCCGCCGTGGACGCAGTACTGCCACAGCCGGTGGCAGGCTTCCCTGGGAACCGTCGAGAGCGCCAGCAGCTCCGGGTCCGGCTGATCGTCGCCGGGCAGAAGCGCCAGCGCGGCGCCGTTCTCGCGGCACGTGGCCGCGATCTGCTCGACCCCGTAGGGCCAGTAGCCGAGCCCGCCGAGCAGCCGCACCACCACCAGGCGCGCGCCCGCGATCACCGATTCGGCGTAGAGGTCGACCGAGAGGTTGTGCGCCAGGTTCATCAGGTTGGCCAGGCGCAGGCTGGGGAAGTCCTCGGGCAGATTGGCCCGCGCCGCGGACAGGTTGGCGAGCTCGCTGTCGGCGGCCGAGAGCACCACGATGGCGCCCGGGCTCTGGCCCAGGTCGACCGGCTCGGAACCGTCCGCGATACCGCCGGGCTGGGCGGCGAGCAGGTGCATATCGGACCTCCCGACTCCCGGCCCGCGCCTAGCCCGAGGTTGGGCCGGCGATCGCCGCGGTGATCGCGGCCCGGTCGAGGCCGCGCTCGCCGATCACCACCAGGCGCGAGGCGCGCGGTTCGGCCGCGCCCCAGTCGCGGTCGTAGTAGTGCGAGAAACGCGGCCCCACGCCCTGGACCACGAGGCGCATGTCCTTGCCCGCGACCGCGACGAAACCCTTGATCCGGAGCACGTCGTGGGCGGCGACGGCGGCCTTGAGGCGCGCCATCAGGGCCAGGGGATCGGCGACCTCGCCGAGCGCGACGTTGAAGCTTTCGAAGTCGTCGTGGTCGTGGTCCTCGGCGCCGTCGTGGTGCGAGGGCCGGGCGTCCAGGTCACCCTCCGCGGCCGCGCCCAGGCCCAGCAAGACGTCCGCGTCGATGGTGCCGTGGGTCGCGCGCAGCAGTTTCACCTCGGGCCGCAGCTTGGCGCTCAGCGCGCCGCTGACCGCGCTGAGCGCGGCCTCATCCAGGAGATCGGTCTTGTTGAGCACCACCAGGTCGGCGCAGGCCAACTGGTCCTCGAACAACTCCTCGATCGGGCTGTCGTGATCGAGCGCGCCATCGGCGCGGCGCTCGGCCTCGTTCGGGTCCGGATCGGCGGCGATGCGCCCGGCCGCCACCGCCTCGCCGTCGATCACCGCGACCACCCCGTCGACGGTCACCCGGGTCCGGATCTCGGGCCAGTTGAAGGCCTTGATCAGCGGCTTGGGCAGGGCCAGGCCCGAGGTTTCGATGACGATGTGGTCCGGCGGCCGGTCCCGGTTCAGCAGCGCCTCCATGGCCGGCACGAAATCATCGGCCACGGTGCAGCAGATGCAGCCGTTGGCGAGTTCGACCACGTCGTCCTCGGCGCAGCCCTCGATGCCGCAGGATTTCAGGATCTCGCCGTCGACACCCAAATCGCCGAACTCGTTGATGATCAGCGCCAGGCGCTTGCCGTTCGCGGTCTTCAGCAGGTGCCGGATCATGCTGGTCTTGCCGGCGCCCAGGAACCCGGTGATCACCGTGGCCGGCAGCTTGCCGTTGGTCTTTGGTGTGTCGGTCATGATCTCTGCGGCCTCATCACGCGGGACTAGGTTTCGGACACGGACTTGAGCTCCCGGGGCAGCCCGGCGGTGATGAAGATCACCCGCTGGGCAACCGCCACCAGGTCCTGGTGCAGGCGTCCGGCATGGTCCACGAAGGCGCGGGCCAAGGCATGGTCCGGCACCACGCCCTGGCCGACCTCGTTGGAGACGAAGACCACCGGCCCGGCGAGCCCGGGCAGCGCGGCCAGGAGTTCTTCGCATTCGGCGGCCACCGGGCGCCCCGCCCCCAGCAGGTTGGACAGCCACAACGTCAGGCAGTCGACCAGGACCGCGCGGTCCGGGCCGCAGGCCTCGCCGAGCGCGGCGGCCAGATCGAGCGGCTCCTCGACCGTGGTCCAGCGCTCACCGCGGCGCGCCCGATGGGCGGCGATGCGCGCCGTCATCTCGGCGTCGCCGGCTTGGGCGGTGGCGAGATAGACGCAAGCCCCCGGCTGGCTCTCCACCAAGGCCTCGGCGTGGCGCGACTTGCCCGAACGCGCACCACCCAGGACCAGGGTCACCGGCGCCAACGAGACCGGGAGCGGCGGCACGCTCATCGCGCCGCCCTCCCCAAGGATGCCATCGCCCCGGGCCCCCCGGGGTCCTAGTGGCAGTAGTTGCCGGCGCCGGCCATGGTCGTGCCCCAAGGCTCCGCGCCGACGCCATCGATCACCTTGTCGAGCCTGCGCCCGGCAACGTCGATCACGGCGACCTTCCCGACCCCACTCAGCGCCACGTAGAGTTTCCTGCCGTGCGGCGAGAGCACGCCGGTCTCCGGCTTGCCGGGCAGGGCGATCTTACCCGCCGGGCTGAGCGATTCCAGATCGAGCAAGACGATCTTCTCTTCCGATCGGCTGATCACGAAGGCGATCTTGCCCGAAGCGTCGGTGTTGACGCCCGTGACTCCCACCGCCCCCGGCAGGGTGGCGACGACCTCGAGCGTCGTCGCCGAGACGATGGAAACCGTGGCGTCGCCATTGTTTGGCACGATCATGTAACGGCCATCGGCACTGGCATAGGCGCGCCACGGCCGGTCCCCCAGCTTGAGCGTGGTCACCTTTTCGCCCCGCTCCAGGTCGATGACGGCAAGCATGCCCGCCTCGCCGGGCGGCGAAGCCGAAGCGCCCGTCGGCCGATGCGGTGACGTTGATGATGCCCTGGTAGTCGGCGCCCGGATCGGTAGCCTTGGCGACGATCAGGCGCGGCTCGGCGACCGGGATCTCGTCCACGACCCGCGCCTTTGCCACATCGATGACGCTGACGTGCCCGGCGCCCAGGTTGGCGACGTAGAGCCGCGAGCCGTCCGGGCTGAAGGTCAGGTTGTGCGGCTGGCTGAGGCCGGGGATGCGGGCGATCTCGCGCTCCGCGGCGAGCGAGACCAGGGACACCGTGCCGCCCTCGATGTTGCCGACCGCGAGCAGCTCGCCGCCGGGACTGAGCTGCATGTGCTCGGGTGCCGCGCCGAGTCGCAGGGTGGCGCGGACCTTGAAGGTCTCGAGGTCGATGATCGAGATGGTGTTATCGGCGGTGTTGCTGACGACCAGCTTGCCGAGGACTGCTGAGACCACGACCTGATGCGGCACCTTGCCGACCGGAATCTGCGCGATCACGGTATCGCGGTTGGTGTCGATCACCGTGACCTGCGCGAGCGCGCGGTCGGGCACGAACAGGTAGTGCTCGAAGCTCTCGTGCGCGCGCGCGTTGCCCGGCCAAAGCGGGGCCGCGAGGGCCATGACGAGCAGCGATGAAAGGACGGCCGGAACGAAACGCGGAACGAAACGTGACGGAAAGCGCGACATGGGTTCTCCTCCCAGTAAGAAATCCAAACCCCATGCCACCACGAACCGGGAGTTATCGCGCGGCGATGCGCCACCTCCCTCATCCGCCGAATCACCCCGTCCGGCGGGTTCGCGCTGGCTGTTTGCGGCGGCAGGTCTCCTGGCTCGCGGATTTTCCGCGTGGCGCCCCGCCTTCCCGGGTTTGACCCAGTGGCGTGGATGGGACGCCGCGCTCTCCGCCCACAGTTGCGGGGACAGCCGAGGCATGGGCCGCCCTCGCCGGGCCGCCGCACCCCGTTCCCTTTTGATCCCGAACACGGGAACCGTCGCTAAGGAGCACACTAAGCCAGAGTCGCGAAGCCGCACAAGTGGAGACACCTGATCCGATCCAGACGGATGCCGCCGCGCGATCATCGATCCGGCATGGAAAAAGACACCATAATCGTATATTCTTCGAGACTCTCGAGCGTGTCAGGAGGACATGTGATGACCAGATTCTGGATCGGCCTCGTCGCGCTGCTTGCCGCCACCGCGATAGGCACGGCGCCCGCCGAAGCCCAGGGCAAGAGCGGCAACAAATTGAAGCCAATTATCGGCAGCTTCGGCCAGGGCCATGCCAACGCCGGCGGCCTGGGCAACAGCCGGGGCCTGGGCGCGGGCCTGGGCAACAACCGGGGCCTGGGCGCGGGCCTGGGCGACGAGAACGGCGGCGGTCAGGGCAACGGCCGGGCCATCGGTCTCGGCAACGCCAAGTCCGGCGTTCCGGGTGGAATCCTCAGCGGCGGCACCAACCTGCCACCCGGTCTGGCCAAGATGAGTCAGCTACCCCCGGGCCTGTTCAAGATGAACCAACTGCCGCCGGGCCTCGCCAAGGATCACCCCGTGCCCCCGGGCCTGACCAAGATGGACCCGCTGCCGCCGGGCCTGCGCAACTAACAGGTTACCGCCGCCCGCTCGACGGCGAGGCTCGGCGCGATGGTGATGACGTTGGGGGTCATGGTGTCTTTGGCCAGCGCCGGGCTTCTCCCTTTCGCGTCGCCGCGGGTTCGGGCGGTCGGCTAAAAAAGTTTGGTCCCTTGGCCCCGCCGGACAACAGGCCTTTCACACCGGCGCCTGGTCGTAGAGCTTGAGCAGCGCGATCGGGTCCTCGTCGCCGTGGCCGCGGGCGATCAGCAGGCGGTAGAGGCTGCGCGCCTGGTCGGTCATCGGCGTCGGCGTGCCGGTCGCCTTGGCCAGGTCGTAGACCATGTCCAGGTCCTTGAGCACCTGGCGCGCGAAGGCGGCGGGCGGCGCGTACTGGCGCGCCACCATGCGCGGGAACATGGCCTGCAGCAGGTTGCTGCCGGCGTAGCC
This sequence comes from Pseudomonadota bacterium, assembly GCA_022572685.1. Taxonomy (GTDB): domain Bacteria; phylum Pseudomonadota; class Alphaproteobacteria; order Kiloniellales; family J153; genus JACZVL01. The sequence goes on along the minus strand of JACZVL010000128.1, from coordinate 1,220 downwards.
CGCGCCCAGCGCCTCGGGGATCTTGGCCACCTCGACGCCGGCGTTCTCGCCCAGCTTCAAGGCCTCGGCCAGGATCGGGTAGAGGGTCAGGCAGAGCACCTGGTTGATCATCTTGGTGACCTGTCCGGCGCCGACCGGGCCCATCAGCGTGACCTTGGCGGCGAGTTCGTCGAGCAGCGGCTTGACCGCCTCGAAGACCGCCGCATCGCCGCCGGCCATCACGGTGAGCGTGCCGCTTTCCGCCGCCGGCGGCCCGCCGGAGACCGGCGCGTCGATCCAGTCCATGCCGGTCCGGTCCTTGAGGCGGGCGGCCATGTCGCGGGTCGCCTCGGCCACCGTGGTCGAGATGTCGACCAGCACCTTGCCGGCAGCAGCCGCCTCGGCGACGCCGCCGGGGCCGAACACCGCCTGCTCGACGCAGCCGGTGCTGGTGACGCAGACCACGACCACGTCGACCTCGCGGGTGACCGCGGCCGCGGAGTCCCGGCAGGTCACGCCGGTCCCGGCGAGCGCCGCCATCTTGGCCCCATCGATGTCGTGGCCGATGGCGGTCTTGCCCAGGTCCTGCAACCGCCTGGCCAGGGCCGAGCCCATGTAGCCGAGGCCGATCTGGCCGATGCGGGTGAAATCCAACGTCATGGCTTCGTCTCCCTGTCGTGTCCGTCGAGGCGGTAGATGCGGACCGCGTTGTCGTGAAACAGCCCGGCGATCTCCGCGGCCGGAAGCTCCGCCGTGATCTCGCGGAAGCCGGAAAAGATGGTGCGGTAGTCCGCGACCAGGCTGTCGACCGGGAAGTTGCTGGCGAACAGGCAGCGCGCCGCGCCGAAGATCGCGATGGCGTCGCGCACCACCGGCCCGTTGCCGGCCACGGTCCAGGGCCGGCCCGGCAGGCCGAGCCCGGAGATCTTGAGCGCGACATTGGCTTGCGCCGCGACGGTCTCGAGCGCCGCGCGCCAGGCGGTGAGCCCGTCTTGGCTGCGGTCGGCGGGCAAGGCGGTGTGGTTGATGACGATCCGGGTCTCGGGGAAGTCCGCGGCCAGCTCCGCCGCCGCATCCAGGTGCCAGTAGGGGGTCTGGAGGTCGAACGACAGGCCGTGGCCGGCCAAGAGCGCGTAGCCCCGGCGCCAGGCCGGATCGTCCATCGAGCCGGGCGCGCCGCGGCGCGCCGCGCGCGGATCGGCGGCCGCGGCCGGCTTGTGGCGGACGCCGCGCACCAGCGG
>JACZVL010000127.1 GCA_022572685.1 Pseudomonadota bacterium | reverse complement strand
GGCAAAAGGCGCGCGCGGCCGACCCGACCCGCGCGGCCGACGTCCAGACGGGCCCTTTACTATTGGAATCCGAGAACGTCGCACCGCGTGACGATTAGCCGCACCGTGTAAGTGTATGTCCCGCAAGAGGTTAGGTGCGCGTGTTCGTATAATATACATTATGTTAACCTAGCCCCACGAACGTGGGCTAACTCGTTGCCCCGTATAGCTTTAGGGGCCCCCGGTATAGGGGGGAGTGGGTACATAGTGCCTAGGGTGGGACCTTTGTATCGATCCGGGATTCTGCCTGCGGAGGACTAGGCCTCCCTTTCCCAAGTCAGACCACCAAAACTTTTTTCCCCTCAGGAAACGGCTCTCACGGACATGGTCAGCGGCGGCAGTCCCCTCGCGATTCTGTAGCTCTCTCTGTCCTTCGCTCTCTGAGCCTTCTCATTCTCGACGTCGGCCTTGTACCTCTTTTGGGCCAGAGCGTAAGTCTCCGGGGGTTCGAGGTGCTGGTGGATTCTACAGGTCACGGGTTCATGGTAGGGGTCAGGGGTCCACCTACGTGGGTTCCCACAGCGTTTCCCTTTCAGGGTTATGGCGATGCACTTCATGTCCCTTTCCAGACCTCGGGGGCTTCTTGAAGATTCGGATCACGGAGTCGATCCAGAGGACGTATCCACATCGGGCGCATTCGAGTTGGAGGGTCCTATCCCAGATGTTGGGGTCCAGCTCTATGAAGGTGTGATCGGTCTGGACGAAGTAGTGCCGGTAGTCGTTCGCACACTGTCTATGGATTCGCTTCACTCTCTGAGGGCAACGTCGAGGGGCTCACGGTGTTCGAGTCGAAAGTCCTTCTCGAAGCGTCTCCATTCACTGGAGTCAACGTAGAGGATGGAGTCGTCTCTTCCATTCGGTTGGACGTTAGTAGTTTCTTTCTCTTTCTCTCCCTTCCTTCCTTCCCCTTCTCCCTCCCTCTCCTCCTCTCCCCCGGATCGAACACACCCTGGAAACCGGCAAGCCGCTCCGGAACTGAGTAACAGAGACGAGACATGGTCACCTACGCCGCGCCGCTGGACGATATCCGCTTCTGTCTGAACGAGCTGTTCGACTACCAGGGCCGGGTCGCCTCGCTGCCCGGCTTCGAGGAGGCGACGCCCGAGCTCGTCGATGCCGTGCTCGAGGAGGCGGCCAAGTTCTGCGTCAACGAGCTGTTGCCGCTCAACCGTTCGGGCGACGAGGAGGGCTGTACCTTCGAGAATGGCGTGGTGCGCACGCCGGCCGGCTTCAAGGAAGCCTACCGGGCTTTCTCCGAGGGCGGCTGGGCCGGGCTCGCCTGCGATCCCGCCTACGGCGGCCAGGGCCTGCCCCAGACCCTGCAATACATCCTCGAGGAGATGATCTGCTCGACCAACTTGAGCTTCGGCATCTACCCGGGCCTGACCCACGGCGCCTACAACGCCCTGGCGCGCTACGCCTCCGACGAGCTCAAGGCGCTTTTCCTGCCCAAGATGGCCGAGGGCGCCTGGGCCGGGGCGATGTGCCTGACCGAGTCCCACTGCGGCACCGATCTGGGCCTGATTCGCACCAAGGCGCTGCCGAACGGCGCCGCCGGGCCCGACGGCCAGCCGGCCTACAAGATCACCGGCACCAAGATCTTCATCTCCGGCGGCGAGCAGGACCTGACCGAGAACATCCTGCACCTGGTGCTGGCCAAGCTGCCCGACGCGCCGCCCGGCAGCCGCGGCATCTCGCTGTTCCTGGTGCCCAAGATTCTGGTCGAGGCCGACGGCTCGCTGGGCCCGCGCAACGGCGTCACTTGCGGCTCGATCGAGGCCAAGATGGGCATCCACGCGGCCTCGACCTGCGTCATGAACTTCGAGGACGCGGAGGGCTACCTGGTCGGCGAGGCCCACGGCGGCATGCGCGCCATGTTCGCGATGATGAACACCGAGCGCCTCGACGTGGGCGTCCAGGGCCTGGGCCTGGCCGAGACCGCCTACCAGTCGGCGGTCGCCTACGCCAGGGATCGGCTTCAGGGCCGCGCGCTGGGCGGCGCCAAGTACCCGGACAAGATGGCGGACCCGATCCTGGTGCACCCGGACGTGCGCAAGAACCTGCTCACCATGCGCGCCACCATCGAGGGCTGCCGCGCGCTCGGCATCTGGATCGCCACCGAGGTCGACGTCGCCGAGAAGCACCCGGACGAAACGGTGCGCCGGGAGGCCGACGACCTGGTCGCGCTGTTGACCCCGATCATCAAGGCCTATTTCACCGACATGGGCTTCGAGGCCACCAATCTGGGCCTGCAGGTGTTCGGCGGCCACGGCTACATCCGCGAGCACGGCATGGAGCAGCTGGTGCGCGACGCGCGCATCGCCCAACTCTACGAGGGCACCAACGGCATCCAGGCGCTCGACCTGGTCGGGCGCAAGCTGCCGCTCCACATGGGCCGCATGCTGCGCCGCTTCTTCCATCCGGTGCTCGCCTTCATCGAGGACAACCAGGCCGAGGCCGAGCTGGCCGAGTTCGTGCTCCCGCTCGCCAAGGCCTTCGGCCGCCTCCAGCAGGCGACCGCCTGGGTCGCCCAGCAGAGCCTGCGCGATCCCGATGAGGCGGGCGCGGCGGCGACCGATTACTTACGCCTGTTCGCGCTGACCGCCCTCGCCTACCTCTGGGCGCGCACCGCCAAGGTGGTGCTCGACAAGCCGGAGGGCGAGCGCCAGGCCTTCCACCAGGCCAAGCTGGCCACCGCGCGCTTCTACATGACGCGTGTGCTGCCCCAGACCTCGAGCCTGTTCGCCGCCATCAACGCCGGCGCCAAGCCGATCATGGCGGTCGAGGAAGACTGGTTTTAGGCTGGTTCGCGCGCCCGTTTCGCGTAGGATAGGCGGTCCGGGGAAGACGGCGCCCTTCCACCTTGGGGGGACCGGCATGAAGCGTAAGCTCACCGCGATCATGGCCACCGACGTGGTCGGCTACAGCCGCCTCATGGAAGCCGACGAGGCAGGCACTTTCGCCGCGCTCAAAGCCCACCGCCAAGAGCTGATCGATCCCGAGATCGCCGAGCATCACGGCCGCCTGTTCAAGCTGATGGGCGACGGCGCGCTGGTCGAGTTCGCCAGCGTGGTCGATGCCGTGGCCTGCGCGGTGGCGATCCAGGACGGCATGGCCGCGCGCAACGAAGAGGTGCCCGAGGACCGCCGCATCGCGTTTCGCATCGGCGTCCACCTGGGCGACGTGATGGTCGAGGGCGACGACCTCTACGGCGACGGGGTCAACGTGGCGGCACGCCTCGAAGGCCTGGCCGCGCCCGGCGGCATCTGCATTTCCCAGCAGGCCTTCGACCAGATCGAGACCAAGCTGGACCTGGCCTACGAGGACATGGGCGCGCAGCAGGTCAAGAACATCTCCCGGCCGGTGCGCGCCTACCGGGTGCGGCGCGGCGGCGCGACGCCGCCGGAGCCGGTTACCGCGAAGCGGCGTGGATGGAGCGCGACCCGGATCGCTGGTTCCGCCGCGGTCGTGGCGCTGATCGTGGCCGGTCTCGTGCTCGGCTGGTGGCAGCCCTGGAAGCCCGACGTGGAGCCGGCCTCCATCGAACGCATGGCCTTCCCGCTGCCCGAGAGGCCGTCCATCGCGGTACTGGCCTTCGATAATCTGACTGGCGATCCGGAGCAGGATTATCTCGCGGATGGGATCAGCGAGACTCTGATCACCTCGCTATCGCGCGTTCCCCACCTCTTCGTCATCGCCCGCAATTCGAGCTTCACCTACAAGGGAAAGCCGACCAAGGTCCAGCAGGTGGCCGAGGAACTCGGTGTGCGCTACGTGCTGGAAGGCAGCCTCCAATCGTCCGGCGAACGCCTGCGCATCAACGTCCAGCTGATAGATGCCCTCGAAGGCAACCACCTCTGGGCCGAACGCTTCGACCGCAGTGCCAAGGACATTTTTGACGTTCAAGACGAGATCGCACTCAGCGTGGTGAGCAACCTTCGGATCAAACTGACCGAAGGCGAGGGCGACGCGCTAGCGAGGGACCGGCCTCAGAGCCTGGCCGTCTACGAAACCGTTCTGAGAGGCAACGGGCATCTTCGGCAATTTACCAAGACGGCGAACGCGAAAGCGCGAGGGCTTCTGCTCGAAGCAACGAAACAGCAGCCCGACTACGTCTCGGCGTGGCGTTTGCTCGCCTGGACGCATTGGCTCGATGCGCGCTTCGGATGGACCGAATCGCGCGAGAAGTCCTTCGAGACCGCGGTGCGGCTCGCCGAAAAAACGGTGGAAATGGATGGGACCGACCCTGGGGCCCTGACCCTCCTGGGGAGCATCCGCCTGTTCCAGCGCCGTCACGACGAGGCCGTCGAGCTTGGCCGGAAGTCCACCGAGATCGATCCCAACAACGCCATCAACGTCGGCCTGTTCGCCCTGACACTGATCTATGCCGGCGATCCTGAACAAGCCATCACCCGGTTCCACACGGCGATGCGCCTCAGCCCGTACTACGAAGTATGGTTCCTGTACGACTTGGCCTTGGCCTACAGCCTGGTCGGCAAATACGCAGCGGCGGTCGAGGCCCTCGAGACGAGCGTCGTGCGGAAGCCCGACGCAATATTCCCATTCATCCGGCTGGCCTCGTACTACAAGGCCCTGGGGCGCGACCAGGAGGCCCGGACGGCGGTGGCCGAAGCGCTCAGGATCAAACCCGATTTCACCATCGGCGCGTGGGTGAAAGCCCATCCGTTCAAGGACCCGGAAACGCTGGCGCGCGTCATCGAGGGGTTGCGCGCCGCCGGACTGCCTGATATCCGGCCCACGTCCCGGGAAAACCTGGCCGTCCCCTCGCCCGACAAGCCCTCGATCGCCGTCCTGCCCTTCACCAACATGAGCGGCGATCCCGAGCAGGAGTACTTCGCCGACGGCATGACCGAGGATCTGATCACCGACCTGGCCAAGATCTCCGGGCTCCTGGTCATCGCGCGCAATTCGACCTTCGCCTACAAGGGCCAGTCGCTCGACGTGCGCGAGGTGGCCCGCGAGCTCGGCGTGCGCTACGTGGTCGAGGGCAGCGTGCGCAAGGCCGGCGGGCGCATCCGCATCAACGCCCAGCTGATCGACGCCGAGACCGGCATCCACCTCTGGGCGGAACGCTACGACCGCGATGCGACCGACGTCTTCGACCTTCAGGACGAGGTCCGGGCGCGGATCGTCACGGCACTTCGGGTCAAACTGACGCCTGCCGAGGAGGACCGGCTGGCGCGCCAGATGACCGATAACGCGGAAGCTTACGACTATTATATTCGCGGCCTGCGGCAGGAGAGCTTCTTCACCAAAGAGGGTAATCTGGAATCACTCCGCCTGTTCGAACGGGCGATCGAGCTCGACCCCACTTTCGCCGCCGCTTATGGAAGGCTTGCCACCGCTCATACTCTCGCGGCCGAAACCGGATGGAGCCCGGCGCCCGAAGAATCGTTGGAGACGGCCCGTCTCCTGGCCGAGAAGGCCGTGGCACTGGACGACGACCTCCCCCAAGCCCACTGGGCGGTGGCCCGGGTCTATTCCCGCAAGCGACTTTTCGACGGCGATCGCGCCATCGCCAGCCTGCGGAAGGCGATTGCCCTCGACCCCAACTACGCCGACGGCCACGCCTTCCTCGCCACTGTCCTGTATTTTGTTGGGCGCGCCGAGGAGTCACTGGGCCACATCGAAACGGCCATGCGCCTCAATCCCCATTTCCCATTCTGGTATTACTATTCCCTTGGCGCGAGCCAGTTCATGCTGACCCGCTACGACGCGGCGATTGAGAGTTTCGAGAAGGCGGTCGAGCGCAACCCGGCCTGGGTAGTTACGCGCCGCATTCTCGTCGCCGCCTACGGCCATCTCGGCATGATCGAGGAGGCGGAGTGGGAGATGGAGGAACTGCGGATGCTGGGCTTCGAACCCACGATCGCGAATTGGGAGTCGAGAGTCCAAATTCAGGACCCTGCCTACCGCGCGCGTTATTTCGACGGTCTGCGCAAGGCCGGCGTGCCGGAGTGACCGGAGGGCGGCGGTGTCCGGGATCGGAGATCAGGGATCAGGGATCAGGGATCAGGGATCAGGGATCGGAAGCACACCCGGTCAATCTGATACCTGATACCTGACCTCTGATCCCCGATCATTCCTCGAGTAGCGCCGCGACCTTCATGGCGATGCCCATGGAGCCCTCGATTTTCAGCTTGCCGAGGGTGTAGGCCATCATCGCGTTGAGCTCGCCGTCGATCAGCTTGGCCAGGTTCTCCGCCGAAATCCGGATCGTGCAGTCGGCGCCGTCCGGCTGGTCGGACAGGACCGGCGGCGACCCGGTGGCGTCGATCGCGAGCGCGCCGTCGTCACCCAGGTCGAAGGCGACCTTGGCGCCGAGCCCGGCGAAGGCGGCGAGGTTCGATTCCAGCGCTTGGGCGATCTTCTCGACGGTCATGCGGCGCAGTCTCCATCCTTGATTTTGCTATCGTTGTCGCGATCGTTGTCGTCTGGCTCCGCCACCGGCAGCGCCGAGCGGGCTTCGGCGGCGCGGGCATCCCGTTCGGCCAGGCGCCGCTTCTCCTCCTCGACCAGCTGGCGGCGCAGCGGCTTGCCGACCGCGGTCTTGGGGATCTCCTCGCGGAACTCCACCTTGCGCGGAATCTCGAAGGGGGCCAGCTTGTCCTTGAGGAAGCCGCGCAGCTCGGTCCCGGTCAGGGTGACGCCCTCGGCCAGCCTGATGAAGGCCTTGACCACCTCGCCGCGGTGCCGGTCCGGCACGCCGCAGACCGCGACCTCGGCCACCGCCGGGTGCAGGTAGATCGCTTCCTCGACCATGCGCGGGTAGACGTTGAAACCGCCGGTGATGATCAGGTCCTTGATGCGGTCGACGATGTGGAGGTAGCCGTCCCGGTCCAGGTAGCCGAGGTCGCCGGTGCGCAGGCGGCCGCCGCGCAACGCCTCCCGGGTCTCCTCGGGCCGGTTCCAGAATCCGGCCATGACCTGCGGTCCGGTGACGCAGATCTCGCCGGTCTCGCCCAGCGGCAGGACCCGCTCCGGGCCTTCGGTCGAGAGGATTTCCACCAGGGTCCCGGGCAGCGGCAAGCCGGCCGAATTCTCCGGACCCTCGCCGTTGAAGGGATTGATGGTGACCACCGGCCCGGCCTCGGTCAGGCCGTAGCCCTCGACCAGGGTGCAACCGGTCACCGCTTCGAACTTGGTCTTGATCGCCGGGGGCAGCGGGGCGCCGCCGGAAATGCAGAACTTCAGGCTCGACAGGTCGTAATTATCCAGCTCCTTGTGCTCGTTGATCGCCGAATAGATGGTCGGCACGCCGAGGAACACACTCGGCTTCTCCCGGTCGATCGCGGCCAGGGTCTCGGCGATCTTGAAGCGCGGCAGCAGCAGGATCTCCGAGCCCTGCGCGAGCGCGAGATTCATGACCCCGGTCATGCCGAAGACGTGGAACAGCGGCAGCACGGCGAGCACCCGCTCCGGGCCGGTGCCGACGGTGTCCGCCCAGGATTTGATCTGCGCCGTGTTGGCGGTGATGTTGGCGTGGGTCAGAAGCGCCGCCTTCGGCGAGCCGGTGGTACCGCCGGTGTATTGCATGACCGCGACGTCCCGTTCCGGGTCGACCGCGACCGCGGCGGGGATGCCGTCGTTGTCGATCAGCTTGCTGAACCGGGTATGGGCGGCGTCATTCGGGGTGACCGCGACCTCGCGCCGCTTGAACAGCATGAACAACGCCCGCTTGGTGAAGGGCAGGGCGCGGCCCATGCCGCAGACCACCAGCTTCTCCAGACAAGTGTCCTCGAGCCGGCGCGCGACCTTGGGATAGAGCGTGTTCAGGTTCATGGTGACCATGATCCGGGTGCCCGAATCGTCGATCTGGCGCGCGATCTCGGGCTCGGCATAGAGCGGGTTGAAGTTGACCACCGTGCCGCCGGCCTTGAGGATCGCGTAGTAGCAGATCACGTAGTAGGCCGAGTTGGGCAGGAACAGACCGACCGCCACGCCCTTGGTCACGCCCAGTTCCTGGAAGCCCTTGGCTGCCCTGGCCACCAACTCGCCGACCTCGGCGTAGCTGTAGCGCTTGCCCAGGAACTCGAGGCAGGGGCTGTCCGGCCAGGCGGTCACCGCCGCGTCCAGGATCGCGGTCACCGGTGTGACCGGGATCGCCATGTCCCAGGCGAGCCCCTCGGGATAGGACTTCTCCCAAGGGTGGGGCGCGGCGGGAGTGTCTACGGACACGCCCGGCGCCGGCCGGAACAGGGCCAGCAGCAACGTCACCCGGTGTTTCAGGTCCGCCCAGATCCTCGCCATCGCGCCGTCTTCGATCCTCTTTCGGAAGGGCTCCGGCCCGCACGTCTATGTTGCATCGCACCATAACGGACGCACGCGGTCACGCGAATCCTACCGCCCGCGCCATAAATATTTGGTTATATTTGGTTACCGGCCGGTTAAGCGCCAAGGGGCGGCGCGGTGCAAGGCGACGAATGCCCGGCGGGAGGCGATTCCACGCCAGCGGAATTTGTACTAAGCTGATAGCGATGGCCCCCGGCGCGGACGGATTCCGCGGGTCGTGTCCAATGCCGGTGCCCCATGTCCGGGCCCACGAGAGGAGCGCGACGACCATGAAGACGATTCTGCTCCCGCTCGAGAGCGGAGACGGCCTGCAATCCATGCTGGAGACCGCCTGGCTGGCGGCCACCGCTTTCGGCAGCACCATCCAAGGGCTCTATATCCGCCGCGCCCTGCCGGGCGTCGTGGTCGCCGACATCGGCGGCTATGCGGCCGCCGCCCCCGACCTGGTCGAAAGCTTCGAGGCCGAGGACCGGGAGCGTGGCGCGAGTGCCCGCCGGGCCTTCGAGGAGTTTCTGCGCGGCAAGGGCGTCACACTGGGCGAGCCGCCCGGCGCCGGCCCGCCCGATGTCCGCCCGACCAGCCCCGGCCCAACTGGCGAGGAGCGCCCCTCGGCGACCTGGGCCGAGGAGATTCCGCCCGGCGACGCCGCGGTCGGCATGTACGCCCGGCTGTTCGACCTGACCGTGGTCGGCCGGCCGGTGCCGGGCGCGAGCACGCCGGCGGCGAGCACGCTGGAGACCGTGCTGTTCGACAGCGGCCGGCCGATCCTGATCGCGCCGCCATCCGCGCCCAAAAGCCTGGGCGGCACCGCGGTGGTGTCGTGGAACGCCAGCACCGAGACCGCGCGCGCGGTCGCCTTCGCCATGCCGTTCCTGCGCCGCGCCGAGCGGGTCGTGGTGCTGGCCGTCGAAGGGGTCATGGTTCCCGGCCCGTCCGCCGCCGAGGCGGCCCGCCACCTGCAACTGAACGGCGTTGCGGCCGAGACCCGCGAGGCCGCCACCAGTGGCCGCGGCGGCGGCGAGACCATCCTGGCCGAGGCCGCGGCGCTCGGCGCCGATTTGCTGGTCAAGGGCGCCTACACCCATTCCCGCCTGCGCCAGATGATCTTCGGCGGCGCGACCTCGAAAATCCTGGCCGAGGCCGAGTTGCCGGTGTTCATGGCGCACTGACGGCGCCGGCGTCCGGGCTAAATCGCGGCGCCTCGTCGCGTGACTTTCGGAGCGCCAGGTCGGCGACGATCCCCATGGCCGACGCCAACAGAAAATAGAGACCGGCGAGTAGCGCCAGCGGTCACGCGTGGCGGGCGAGAACGTCCAGGGTGCGTTCGTGCCTAGGAATTTGTGGTTAACCTTTCATTAATTCGCTTAATCCGCTGTTAACCAAGTTTGGGGAAAATGGATCGTTCGCATGCGACGCTCGTCTAGCGCGAACGAATGCGGAGTGCATTCGCAGGCGAGCCACCGAAACCGAAAGGGCGCCTGACAGGGTTACGGGCGCGGGGCCTTTCGATTTCGACCCGGAGGGGACGATAATATGGCCTTTACCACGACGACCGCGAACCTCGACGGCGCGATTTGCGGACCCGAGGATGCTCTCGGGGCGACGAGCGGCCGGAGCGGCGAGGAACAACTCGCTTGGCTGACCGAAAGGGCGGACCGGGCTCGCGAAATTTCCTACCGCTATCTGCTGACGTTACGCTTCGCGCTGATCAACCTGATCGGCTTCGCGCTTCTGGGCGCGGCCCACGTGCAGGGCCTGCTCGAGATGGTGCTGGCCGCCGACCAGACCTATCTTTCGGTGCTGATTTTCCTGGTGTTCCTGGGCGGGCTCGCAATCTGCGCACGCAAGATCTGGCAGACCAGCCGGG
>JACZVL010000273.1 GCA_022572685.1 Pseudomonadota bacterium | reverse complement strand
CGCGCATCATGGTTTCGGCGAGCTGGCGGGTCTCGGGGAACTCGCACATGTCGACGAGGGTCGCGTGGGTCAGCGCGCTGATCGGGTTGAACGAGAGATTGCCCCAGGCCTTGAGCCAGATCTCGGAGCGGATCGAGGTCAGCACGCGGGAGCGCAAGCCGGCCTCGACGATGGTGTCGTGGACGCGGCTCAGGCGCTCGGTCTCGGTGTTGTCCAGCTCGCCAACCGGGAAGCGGTCGCCCTCGACGTGACGGATCACGCCGGGCGCGATGACGCTGGCGGCCGGATAGACCACGCAGCCGATGATGCGCTCGGGCCCGATGTTGGCCTCGAGTCTGCCGTCGGGATCGAGGCATTCGAGACGGCGGCCGTCGAACTCGCCGCCGTGCTTCTGGAAATACCACCAGGGCAGGCCGTTCTGCACGGTCAGCACCATGGTGTCCGGGCCGTAGAGCGCCGGCAGCTGGTCCGCGACCGCGGCGATGGTGTGGGCCTTGAGCGCCAGGATCACCAGATCCTGAGGACCGGCTTCCCCGAAGCTGGCGGTCGCGGCCAGGTCCTTGGCCAGATATTCCGTGCCGTCCGCCCAGATCAGCTTCAGGCCGTTGCTCTTGATCGCCTCGAGGTGGGCGCCCTGGTCGATCACCGTGATCTGGTTGCCCGAAAGCGCCAGCCGCGCCCCGAACAGGCCGCCGATGGCGCCGGCGCCGACGATACAGATTCGCATGCTTGCCTCCTATCGGTACTGACCAGCGGCGCGCGCGGGCCGCCTACTGCTCGAACACATTGCTCAGGGTCCCCACGCCCTCGATCGAGACCTCGATGGTATTGCGCGGCTCCTTCATGGACCCGACGCCCAGCGAGGTGCCAACGGCGATCACGTCGCCCGGATAGAGCGTCATGTCGTGGGACAGCAGGCTGACCAGGCGCGCCGGCGGAAAGATCATGTCGGCGAGCGGGTAGTTCTGGCGCTCCTGCCCGTTGAGCACGGTGCGCACCGAGAGCGTCATGGGGTCGAGCCCGGTTACCACCGCCGGGCCGAAAACGCCGAAGGTATCGAAGCTCTTGGACCGGACCCACTGGGCGAAGGTCGAATCCTTGCTGATCAGCTCGACCGCGGTGACATCGTTCACGCAGCTATAGCCGAAGATGTAGGGCGCGATCTCGGCCTCCGGCACGTCCTTGCATTGCTTGCCGATGACGATGCCGAGCTCGCCCTCGTAGGTCACCTTGCCCGCATAGGCGCGCGGCCGCCGGATGGTCTCGCCGGCCGCCAGGAAGGAGTTGTTCGCCTTGAGGAAATAAAGTGGCTCCTCCGGCTCCGGCACGTTCATCTTCGCGGCGAGCGCGTGGAAGTTGTTCCACAGCGCGATCATCTTGCTCGGTTGGGTCGGCGTCAGCAGCCGGACCTCCGAGAGCGCCAGGGTCCGCGAGCTGGCCTGGGGAGCCCCAGCGGCCCCGGCAAACATGTCGCCCTCGTGCTCGGTGATGCGGTCCCCCTCCAGCGTCCCGAACCCAATTCGGCCGCCGGCCTCGAAACGAACCCAATGGGTCATGCTGGTCTCCCTGTCCGCGACCGATCCGCCGCGTCGCTCGGTCAGCCAAAACGGTAATACCGCATGGGGTCAAGGACAGATCGATTCAATGTGACCGATTGGTCTGATAAACAGTCCGAAATGGCGCGGTTTTGTTGGCCTACGTTGCTTGCGCGCCGCCTGTGTTCCTGCTATGTTCCCAATGGGAACAAACACCTATCGGTTGCAGGACACATGGCGGGCTTCAAGCGCAGGGAATTGGCGGAACGGGACCGGCGCCTCGGCGCCGCCACCCTGGGCGAGCTCGCCGCCCGGGGCATCGCGGTGTTCTGCTGGTGCAACCGCTGCGGCCACAACGCCGAACTCGCCACCGAAACCTTGATCGCGACGCTGGGGCCGGACTTTCCGGTGCCCGACGCCGGGGCCCGCCTGCGCTGCTCGGCCTGCCGCGGCAAGGACGTGGCGACGCGCCCCGCCTGGCCCAGCCTCGGCCAGGTCGCGCGCCACGGCTGATACCAAAGACCCCTACTCCCACTCAATCGTGCCGGGGGGCTTGGAGGTCACGTCGTAGACCACCCGGTTGATGCCGCGCACCTCGTTGATGATGCGGGTCGCGACCGCGGCCAGGAAGGCGTGATCGAAGGGATAGCTCTCC
>JACZVL010000126.1 GCA_022572685.1 Pseudomonadota bacterium | reverse complement strand
TGGGCGTGCGGGTCGAAACCGATGGCGCGGCGTGGTTCCCAAGCGCGCCCGGACGTCCAGGCGTTGCGCGCGGGCCGGCGGGGTGTCCCGGTCTGAAATTCCGGCCAAAAAGCGCCCGGAACCTCGGCTTTTCAACGGATTACGCCCCGGTCTCGACCAAGTTCTTGACCCCGACATAGTCCAGTTTGCCCGTGCCCAACACGGGCATCCTGTCGACGATCCGGATGGTCTTCGGCACCATGATTTCCGCGATTCCCTGATCTTTTGCGTAGGCCAGGAGAGGTTCGCGGCTGGCGTCCGCTTTCTCCGTGACCAGCACCAACTGTTCACCTCTCCTCGGGTCCGGGATACTGACGACCGCGTGCATGTGTTCGGACCAGACGGCATTGACGTAGCTTTCGACCGCGCTCAGGGAAATCATCTCGCCGGCAATTTTGGCGAAGCGCTTGACCCGGCCTTGGATCGTCACGAACCCATGGTCGTCGATGGATACGATATCGCCGGTGTCATACCGGCCGTTCTCCGGTTCTTCCAGCACGCCCGGATTCTCTTCACGCAGGTAGCCGAGCATGACGTTCGGGCCCGAGACGGTCAGCCTGCCGCCTTGCTCGATGCCCGGCACCGGCTCGAGTTCATGCGTCATTCCGGGCATGAACCGCCCCACCGTTCCCGCCTTGAAATGCATCGGCGTGTTGGTCGAAATTACCGGCGAGGTCTCCGTCGCGCCGTAGCCTTCGAGTATCCGCAGCCCGAAATTGTCCGCCCAGATGCGCTTGGTCTCTGCCTTGACCTTTTCGGCGCCCGCGAAAATGTACCGCACGCTGTAGAAGTCGTAGGGATGCGCGACCTGGGCGTAGCCCATGAGGAACGTGTCGGTGCCGAACATGATGGTCGCGTTGGTATCGTAAACGAGCGCCGGCACGATCCGGTAATGCAGCGGCGAGGGATAGACGAACGTCTTGACGCCCGAAAGCATCGGCAGAAGAGTTCCGGCGGTGAGCCCGAAGGAGTGAAACATAGGCAGCGCGTTGAATACGATATCCGTGGGATTGAAGTCGATCACCGCCGCCAACTGGTGACGGTTGGCGAGCAGATTTCCATGACTGAGCACCACGCCCTTCGGCGTGCCTTCCGATCCCGAGGTGAAAAGAACGACAGCCGGATCGTCCCATTTCGCATTTGCCCGCCGATGGGCCAGGCGCGGCGCCAGGCGGGCGAAAAAACTTACGACTTTGTCGACGATCGATACGTCTTCCCGAAGATCCTCCAGATAAATGATGCGGGCATGCACGGCCAAAGTCTCGATCACGTCGTCAAACTTCGCCATCTCCACGAACCGGCGTGAGGTGAGGATCGTCTTGATCTCCGCGGCCGCCAGCGCCGAGACCATATTCTTGCTGCCCGTGGAGTAGTTCAGCATCGCCGGCACGCGCCCGGTGGCCTGGAGGGCGAAAAACGCAACCACGGCGCCAACCGAGTTCGGCAGCATCAGGCCGACATATTCCTTTGCCTTGGTCATCCGCGCGATCTTCCGGCCGAGAACGAAGGAACCAAGTACCAGCCCGTCGTAACTCATCGGTTTTCGTTCGACATCCTCCAAAATCGGGTGATTTCCGCCGTGGATGGCTCTGGCATCCAACAAGGCCTCGAACAGGGTCCGGCGATAATCGCAGGTTTCGAAGATCATCTCGCTCATGACGTCGTAGAGCATCAACCCGGCAAGCTGACGGCGGGCACGCCCCACCACATCCTTCGGTAACTCGAAGCGGCGGGGCTCCAGAATTGTGATCGTAATCTTCGGAAACCAGCGAAGCCGGACTTTTCCCCTCAGGCGGGAGAATGGCGTGTACTGCGCACCATCGATTCGCACCGGCACCAGCATTGCGTCGGCCTTGTCGGCGATCATGCCAGGCCCTTCGTAAATCTTCATCAGCGACCCAGTCACGGTAAGCCGGCCTTCCGGGAAGATGACGCAGTGACGGTCCCGTTGGATCTCCTTGATCAACGACTTGATCGCCATCGGATTGGTGGGATCCATCCGGAAGACATCGACGACCGCGAAGAATGGCTTTAGCCACCACTGACGCGCGATGCGGGTGTAGACGGCGAAGGTTGGTTTCGTCGGCAGGAAGGCACCGAGCAGCACGCCGTCCAGGAACGACACGTGGTTGGCGACGATGACCGCCCGCTTGCCGGCTTTCTTGAGGTTATCCGTTCCACGAACCTTGACCCGGTAGAGAATGCGCAGAACGGCAGCCAACGCCGCCTTGACGATGGCATCGGGAAGCAAGCCGCAGACGTAAATCGCCACCACGCCATTGAACGAGGCGACGACGAGGAAAATGTCGGGGACCGACATCTCCGCCAAGAGCATCAATGTCGCCCCGGCGGCGCCGACAACCATAAACAGGGCGTTCACGATGTTGTTGGCGGCCACCGTCCGGGCCCGCTGTGCGGCTTCGCTACGCCACTGCAGGATGGCGTAAAGAGGCACGATGAAGATGCCGCCGCAGACGGAGATCGCGGTCAGATCGGCAAGAATGCGCCATGCCGCCGGCCGCGAAAGGAAGGCGGCGATCCCCTGCAACTCGCCGGGCGTCGGGACCAGGCCGGAGGTCGCGAAGAACAAATCGAGGGTAAACAGCGTCATCCCCAACGCGCCAAAGGGGACGTACTTCGCCGTGATCTCACCAGCCAGGAGCTTGTTGCAAAGAAGCGACCCGAGACCGATCCCGATGGAAAAGGTGGCCAGGAACAAGGTGACCACGTGTTCATCTGCACCGATCACATTTTTCGCGAGACCGGGAAATTGAGTAAGGAATGTGGCGCCAACCAGCCAGAACCACGAGATTCCCAGAATGGTAAGGCGAATATCGCGGCGCGAGATGGCAGTGCGACAGATGTTCCATGTCTCGGCGAATAGATTCGGGTTCAACTTCAGGTCCGGCGAAGGAGGTTCGGCGCGCGGGATGAAGAAGCTCGATAACCACCCACAAGCCGCCAAGACCACGATGGAAACCGAGACCACCAAAACGCCATTTTCGGTGAGGATCATCACGCCGCCGAGGATTGTTCCGATCAAGATCGCGAGAAACGTACCCGCCTCGATCAGCGCGTTCCCGCCAATGAGCTCGTCTTCATGCAGGTGATCGGGGAGAATGGCGTACTTGAGTGGACCGAAGAACGTCGACTGAGCGCCCATGAAGAACAGCACGGCCAACATCACAAACGGGTCGCCCCACAGGAAACCGCCGACAGCCAGACCCATGATCAGAATCTCGGCCAGCTTGATCAGCCTTATCAGGCGAGACTTCTCGAACTTGTCGGCGAGTTGACCGGCCGTCGCCGAGAACAGAAAAAATGGCAGAATGAACGCGCCGGCGGCGACGGTGACAAGAATTTGCCCATCGAGACCGGCCGCGTTGGCCACGCGATACAGAATCAAAATAACCAGGGCGTTTTTGAAGAGATTGTCGTTCAGGGCCCCTAGAAACTGGGTCACGAACAGGGGCAGAAAACGCGGCGTCTGAAACAAATGATATTGGTTTTCGCTCACGACAGGTCGCGCCTCCTCTCGCTCCTTCGATATCGCATCGAGACACCGGCCTTGTTGCCCCGGCCGGCCACCTCGGCGTTCAATATGATAGCAAAGCAGCGTTCCACGGTCTTCTCCCGTCTGGCAGGACACTAGCGATCACGGACGAGGGAATCCATGCTGATCAACCGCGCTCCCGGGCGCGCAGGTCCTTGCGGATGATCTTGCCGGTGGCGGTGAGCGGGAGGCTTGCCACGAATTCGACCTCGCGCGGGTATTCGTGGGCGGCGAGCCGGGTCTTGACGAAGTCCTGAATCTCGGCGGCGAGATCGTCGCTGGCGGTGGCGCCCTGGTCCAGCACCAGGAAGGCCTTGACCCGCGCGCCGCGCAACGCGTCGGGCACGCCGATGACCGCGGCCATGGCGACGGCGGGGTGCTGGATCAGGCAGTCCTCGACCTCGCCCGGGCCGATCCGGTAGCCGCCCGAGGAGATCACGTCGTCGGCGCGCCCGATGAAGCGGAAATAGCCGTCCGGATCGCGCGCGCCGGTGTCGCCGGTCAGCAGCCAGTCGCGCGCGAACTTCGCCGCGGTCGCTTCCGGGTCGTTCCAGTAGCCCAGGAACATGACCGGGTCGGGGCGCGCGATCGCGATGTTGCCGCTCTGGCCGTCGGGCAGCACATGTCCGTCGTCATCGACGATGGCGACCTCGTGGCCCGGCACCGCGCGGCCCATGGAACCGGGCCTGACCGCCATGATCCGGGCGCAGTTGGCGACCACCAGGTTGCACTCGGTCTGGCCGTAGAACTCGTTGACCGTCAGCCCGAAGGTCTCGCGGCCCCAGTCGAGCAGCTCGGCGCCGAGGGTCTCCCCGCCGCTGCCGATGGAGCGCAAGGCGTAGTCCCAGCGCGCGCGCGGCCGCTCGACCCGGCGCATCATCTTGAGCGCGGTCGGCGGGAAGAAGGCGTTGCGCACCTCGAATTCAGCCATCAGGCGGAAGGCCTCCTCGGGGTCGAACTTGGCCATGCGGTGGGCGAGCACCGGCACGCCGTGGTGGAGCGAGGGCAGCAGCACGTCGAGCAGCCCGCCGATCCAGGCCCAGTCGGCCGGGGTCCAGAACAGATCGTTCGCTTGCGGGAACAGCTCCTGGGGCATCTCGACGCCGGGCAGGTGGCCGAGCAGGGTCCGGTGGGCGTGCAGCGCGCCCTTGGGCGGGCCGCTGGTGCCCGAGGTGTAGATGATCAGCGCCGGGTCGTCGGCCGCGGTGTCGACCGGCGTAAAGCTGTCGCGCGCCTTGTCCGACTCGTCGTGGAACGACAACGCGCCGTCGCCCGGGCCGTCGACGCAGAGCACGAACTCCAGCGCCGGCAGCCGGTCGCGGATCCCGGCGATCTTGGCCAGGCCCTCGGCATTGGTGACCAGCGCCTTGGCGCCGCTGTCGGCCAGGCGATATTCCAGCGCCTCGGCGCCGAAGAGCGTGAACAGCGGCACCGCGATGGCGCCCAGCTTGTAGGCCGCGATGTGGGCCAGCGCCGTCTCCGGCGCCTGGGGCAGCAGGATGCCGAGCCGCGCGCCGCGCGTGAGGCCGTGGGCTTGAAGCGCGTTGGCCAGCCGGTTGGACAGGCGCTTGAGATCGCGGAAGCTATAGCGCACCACCTCGGGGCCCGGCTCGCCGGGATTTTTCTGGTACACCAGCGCCAGGCGGTCCGGCTCGCCGGCCCACTTGTCGCAGACGTCGACGCCGATGTTGTAGCGCGCCGGCACCGCCCAGCGGAACCTGGCGCGCAGCTCCTCATAGCTCTCGGCGCTCGGCAGCATGTCGCCCCCCGTCCCCCCGCTGGCCCCCCGCTGGCCCCCCGCCGCGAGCATAGCCAACACCGTCGCCAAGCGGTACAGCTAACCCGGTTGGGTAACCTAGGAGGCACGCGAATGTTCCAGGCCGATCTGCTGAAAGACCGACGTATCCTGATCACCGGCGGCGGCACCGGCCTGGGCCAGTCCATGGGCCGGCGCATGCTGGAGCTGGGCGCGAGCCTGGTCATCTGCGGCCGCCGCGAGGCGGTGCTGGAGGCGGCCGCGGCCGAGTTCGACCGGGATTTTCCGGGCCGCACGGAGTGGTACGGCTGCGACATTCGCGACGCCGGCGCCATCGAGGCCATGCTGGACGCGGTCTGGGCCGAGGGGCCTTTGGACACGCTGATCAACAACGCGGCCGGCAACTTCCTGGCCCGGACCGAGACCCTGTCGCCGCGCGCGCTCGACGCCGTGCTCGGCATCGTGCTCCACGGCAGCGCCTACATGACGCTGGCCTGCGGCAAGCGCTGGATCGCCGAGGCGCCCAGGCCAACGTGCTCTCCATCGTCACCACCTACGCCTGGACCGGCTCGGCCTACGTGGTGCCTTCGGCCATGGCCAAGGCCGGGGTGCTGGCCATGACCCGGAGCCTGGCGGTCGAGTGGGGGCCCAAGGGCATCCGCCTGAACGCGATCGCGCCGGGGCCGTTCCCGACAAAGGGCGCCTGGGACCGCCTGATCCCCAACCAGGAGATCGAGGCCGCCTGGCTGGAGCGCATTCCCCTGGGCCGGGTCGGCGAGCACCGGGAGCTGGCCGACCTCGCGGTCTATCTGATCTCCGAGGGCGCCGGCTACATCAACGGCGAGGTGGTCACCATCGACGGCGGCGAGTGGCTCAAGGGCGCCGGCCAGTTCAGCCTGATGGAGAAGCTCAGCGACCAAGAATGGGAGCAGATGCGCGGGCGCAAAGGCGGGTAGAAAACGGGGACACTAGAGCCGCTGGCAAAATTGTCGGGCGGGGATGGCGATTTTGCTGGGCGGTTCGATGCGGTGGCTTGGTTCGGGTCTGGGGACGTTGCGATATCGGGCCGCGGCGTTCGCCGAGCGGCCCCAGCTCTGCTTCCAGCGCCGGGAAAAGTTCGCCTTGAAGGCTCCGCCAATAACCTGATAGCGTCTCTCGCAGAGGCATGGCCCGCGGTCGTTTCCGGTCGTTGTTTTTCGCAAATCCAAGATACCGGATAAGGCCCGCGGCCGCCTCGACAATCAGCCGAAATCAGCCGCTCGAAGCGGAAAATTCAACGCAAAATCACAGTTTTGCAACGACCTCTACTGTCCCAATTTAAGCGGAGCCATTCAATATGGGCAAAGACATCGAAAAGGTGATCGTCACCGGGGGCAGTGGGAAGTCGGGGCGGGTGGTTCTCCAGGATCTGATCGAACACGGCTACCGGGTACACAATCTGGACCTCGTGCCGCCGCAGGATACCGCCGTCGACTGCACCATCGTCGAGCTGACCGACTTCGGCCAGACCATCGGCGCCCTGCGCGCGATCGATGCCAGGATGCAAGGGGCCGAGGCCGTGGTCCATTTCGCCGCGATTCCCGGACCCGGCCGCCGGCCGGATGAAATCACCTTCGAGATCAATACCATCAGCACCTATAATGTGTTTCGCGCGGCCACCCTCTTGGGCATGAAACGGGTGGTCTGGGCCTCCAGCGAAACCACCATGGGGTTGCCCTTCGATGAACCGCCGCCCTATGTCCCCTTGGACGAAAAAGCCCCGGTCCGCCCGGAATGGTCCTATTCCCTGTCGAAGGTTCTGGGCGAAGAGATGGCCAGGCAGTTCAGCCGTTGGTATCCGGAGATTCCCTTCATCGGCTTGCGCCTTTCGAACATCCTGGGAGAGGCCGATTACCGGATGTTTCCGGATTTCTGGGAGTTCCCACGGGAGCGCAAATGGAATCTGTGGAGCTATGTGGATGCCCGCGATGTCGCCCAGGCGGTGCGCCGGGGACTCGAGGCCGAGATTGGCGGCGCGGAGAACTTCGTGATCGCCGCCGGCGACACGGTGATGAAGAAAACCGTTCGCGAACTCATGGCCGAGGTCTTTCCGGGCGTGCCGATCGCCGAGGGAACCGGCGACTTCGAGACCCTGCTGTCGATAGAGAAAGCGCGCCGACTGCTCGGCTACAGCCCAAAACATTCATGGCGCCAGTATGTGTAATCCGGTCGCCCCGCCCTACCTTCGCCCGGTCAGGCGCCTGGCGATGCCGCGGTGAGCGAGGAGTTGGCGGAGTACGAGCGTTGCGCCGTCCTGTTCGACGGCAACGACGAAACCGCCCTCGCCGCCGCCCGCGCCCAGTGGGCCGGCCTAAAAGACGCCGGCCACGACCTGACCTACTGGCAGCAGAACGATGAGGGTAGGTGGGAGAAGAAGGACTGAGGCGGCAAGGCCGCGGCCGATCCCAGGATCGTTCCGTCAAAGGCCCGCAACGGCTATCATGTTGCCGCGCGTCGCTTTCCGGCGCAGCGCGATCAGGGGCTTGTACTCTTCCGACTCGTGCCAGCGGTTGAGCGCGTCCATGTCGGGAAACTCGATGACCACGACACGCGCGCCTTCCCAGGCGCCCTCCAGAACCTCGAAATCCGGATCGGAAGCCAATCGGCGGCCGCCGTATTTTTCCAGCGTGGGGCCGAATTTCTCCCGGTATTCCGCCAAGGGTTCGGGATCCAGGACTTCGACCAGGTTATAGATCATGTAGGCGGACATGCGGCGGGTCTCCCTCTCGTGGCGCGGCCGGCTCGGCGCGCCGGCGCGCGGGTTGACGTGGGTCTTCGGGGAAGGTTGGCAGACCCGCGCGCGGCGGGCAAGCGGGGGCGCGGCCGGACCGGCGATCCCGCCCTACCTTCGCCCGGTCAGGCGCCGGGCGATGCCGCGGGGCAGGCCGAGGTGGGCCTCGCGGAACAGGATGTAGATGCCGCTCGCCATCACGATCGGCACGCCGATCCAGATCGTGTTGCCGGGCACCTCGCCCCAGATGAAAAAGCCCAGCAGCGCCACCCAGATGATGTGCATGTAATCGAACGGCGCGATGATCGAGACCTCGGCCAGGCGGAAGGCGTTGGTCATGGCGAACTGGGCGACGCCGCCGATCACGCCGACCAGGATCAGCAGCACCCAGCCCTCCGCATCGGGCATGACCCAGACGAACGGCATCACGGCGCCGGCGACGAGCGTCGAGGTCAGGGCGTAGTAGAACACGATGGCGATCGCGGTCTCGGTCCGGCTCAGCTTGCGGATCGACACGATCACCAGCGCGTAGAACACGGTGGCCGCGAGCGCGAGCACCGCGATCCGGTCGAACGTCCCGGCGTCGGGCTGGACCATGACGACGACGCCGAGGAAGCCGACCAGGACCGCGGTCCAGCGCCGCCGGCCGACCCGCTCGCCCAGCAAGGGCACGGAGAGCGCGGTCACCAACAGCGGCGCCGCGAAGCTGATCGCGACCACGTTGGCCAGCGGCATCCGGGTGTAGGCGTAGAAGAACAGGCTGAGCGAGATCAGTCCGGCGAGTGCGCGCGCGGCGTGGCCGAGCGGGTTCTTGGTCCGGAGCGCGGCCAGCGAGCCGCTGCGCCACAGGACGAAGGCGATCGGGATGAAGGCGAAGAGGCTGCGGAAGAACACCAGCTCCATGGTCGGGTAGCCCGGCCCGAGCCACTTCACCATGGCGTCCATGATCGAATAGAGCCCGACCGCCAATACCATCAGCGCAATGCCGCGCCCGGTGTCGCCGGCGGTGTCCCGGGCGGTGTCGCTGGGTGACGTGAGTTCCGCGGTCATGGTGACTCCGCTGGCCGGCAATCGGCGCTAAAAGAGACCATACGTCCACCTTGGGATTGCGGGGCGCGCGAATCCGGCACGCCAGCCCCGCGCCGCGCACAAGGCTCGGTCAAGACTTTCGAAACCGCTTCCGCCGATCAGGCCCGGCGCGCCAACGCCAGGCCCAGGCCGGCGCCGAGCATCAGGGTGCCGGCGATGCGGTTGCGCAAGCGGATGCCGCGGCGGGTGCGGAAGGCCTTGCCCGCGTGGCCCGCGACCACCGCCCAGAGCGCCGTGAAGCCGAAGGTGATCGCGAGGAAGGTCGCGCCGAGCAACACGAACTGCGGCCCCGGCGCCGCCAGGGGATCGATGAACTGCGGGAAGAAGGCGGCCAGGAAGAACATCGACTTGGGATTGGCGGTGGTCACCACCACGCCCTGGATCAGCAGCGAACGGCCCGAGCGCTTGGCCGCCGGGGTCGCCTCGGTCTCTGGGCGCGCGCGCCAGTGCTGGATGCCGAGGTAGGCCAGGTAGGCGACGCCGGCCCAGCGCAGCCCCTCGAACCACGCCGCCAGCAGCACCATCAGCGAGGTCATGCCGACCAGGGTGATGGCGAGCTGGATGCCGACCCCGATGGTCGCGCCCGCGACCGTCGCCAGCGCCCGGCGCCAGCCGAAGCTGATGGAATGCGCGACCGTCAGCATGACCGAAGGCCCCGGCAGCAGGATCATGATGGTGGTCGCGACGAAGAAGGCGATATAGAGGTTGAGGTCCATCATGGCTGTTGATTTTCCACCACAAAGACAGAAAGAAAGGACTCACCACGGAGGCACAGAGACACCGAGGAGAAAGCAAGAAAACCACGAAGACACGAAGGCGCAAAGACAGAAAGAAAGTTTGGTTGCGCGCTCTGCGCGCCGAAACACTTCTTTGTGTCTTTGTGTCTTGGTGCCTTGGTTGTCTAATTCCGGTCTCTCGGTCAAGCACTCCCGAGCTTTTTGTCCGTCGCCGGGAACACGGTTGTCTCCGAAGTCGTGACCGGCGGGTTTGCCAGCGCGCTTCATCATAGTGCCCTTTGGCTTT
>JACZVL010000125.1 GCA_022572685.1 Pseudomonadota bacterium | reverse complement strand
GTTGAAGACGTGGGACACCGCCGGCAGATCGAGGCCGCGCGCCGCCACGTCGGAGCACACCAGGAGCTCGACCCCGCCGGTCTTGAACCGCAGCAAGGTCTCCATGCGCACCGGCTGGGCCATGTCGCCATGGAGGGCCGAGACCGAGAAGCCGTGCTTCTTGAGCGAGCGGTACAGGATGTCGACGTCGCGCTTGCGGTTGCAGAAGATGAGCGCCGACTTGACCGCCTCGGAGCGCAGCAGGCCGCGCAGGGCGGCGCGCTTGTCCTTGCGCTCGCCGGTGATCTTGACCAGCGACTGGGTCACGGTCTCGGCCGCCGAGCTCGGCGGGCTGACCGCGATCTCCTTGGGGTTCATCAGGAAGATATCGGCCAGGCGCCGGATCTCCGGCGGCATGGTGGCCGAGAAGAACAGGGTCTGGCGGATCTTGGGCAGCAGCCCGACGATGCGCTCGACGTCGGGGATGAAGCCCATGTCGAGCATGCGGTCGGACTCGTCGATGACCAGGATCTTGACGTCGGCGAGCAGGATCCTGCCGCGCCCGAACAAATCGAGCAGGCGCCCCGGGGTCGCGATCAGCACGTCGACGCCGCGGTTCAGGATCTTCTCCTGGTCGGCGATCGAGGAGCCGCCGATCAGCAGCGCCTGGGACAGCTTGCTGTACTTGCCGTAGACGTCGAAGCTCTCGGCGACCTGGGCCGCCAGCTCGCGGGTCGGCTCCAGGATCAGCGAACGCGGCATGCGCGCCCGGGCCCGGCCGCTGGCCAGGACGTCGATCATGGGGAGGGTGAAGGAGGCGGTCTTTCCGGTGCCGGTCTGGGCGCAACCCAAGATGTCGCGGCCCATCAGCACGTAGGGAATGGCCTTGGTCTGGATCGGTGTGGGCTCGACGTAGCCGGCCTCGCCCACCGCTTTGAGGACCTCGGGACTGAGGCCCAAATCAGTGAATGTCATGTAACTCCAAACAATCGAAAATTGGGGTCAATGCCTAATTGCATTGGCCTTCTATGTAAAAAGTAATAACAAATTGTCAATGGCCGCTGTCAAGGAAAAACGTCGAAAAAGCAAGGTTGCTGGAGTGTCTGCCGTGGCGGCGAAATAATCTTCTCCTTCCGTGCCGGAATTCTTGGGTTTATTGCCGGGGGCCCGATCTGCCCTAGATATCGAGTTCGGACACGAACTTGGCGTTTTCCTGGATGAAGGCGAAGCGCAGCTCCGGCTTGCGGCCCATCAGGCGCTCGACCAGGCTCTCGGTTTCCTTCCGCTGGGCCTTGGCCACCTCGGTGGCCGCCTTGGCGTCGGTCAGGGTGACCCGCAACAGCGTCCGTTTGGCCTTGTCCATGGTGGTCTCCTTGAGCTGCCGCGCCGGCATCTCGCCCAGGCCCTTGAAGCGGCTGATCTCGACCTTGCCGCGGCCCTTGAACTGCTTCTTGAGCAGCTCGTCCTTGTGTTTGTCGTCGCGCGCGTAGGCGGTCTGGCTGCCCTGGCTCAGGCGGTACAGCGGCGGCTGGGCCAGGTACAGCCGGCCGGCCTCGATCAGCTCCGGCATCTCGCGATAGAAGAAGGTCATCAACAGCGCGGCGATGTGCGCGCCGTCGACGTCGGCGTCGGTCATGATGATGATGCGCTCGTAGCGCAGCTTCTCGAGATCGAAGAGATGGCGCAGGCCGCAGCCCAGCGCCAGGGTGATGTCCGAGATCTCCTGATTGGCCTTCATCTTGTCCTGGGTGGCGCTGGCCACGTTGAGGATCTTGCCGCGCAGGGGCAGCACCGCCTGGGTCTCGCGGTCGCGCGCCTGCTTGGCCGAGCCGCCGGCCGAATCGCCCTCGACCAGGAAGATCTCGGTGCCGGTGGCCCGGTTGCGGGCGCAGTCGGTCAGCTTGCCGGGCAGGCGCAGCTTGCGGGTCGCCGATTTGCGGCTGAGCTCCCGCTCGCGGCGCCGGCGCAGGCGCTCGTCGGCGCGCTCGACGATACGGTCGAGCAGCACCTTGGCGCGCTCCGGATGGCCGGAGAGCCAGTGGTCGAAGTGATCCTTGATGGTGCTCTCGATCAGCTTGGCCGCGGTCGGGCTGGCCAGCTTCTCCTTGGTCTGGCCCTGGAACTGCGGGTCGCGGATGAACACCGAGAGGATCGCGCAGGCGCCGCCGAGCACGTCGTCGGCGGTGAGCGCCGCGATCTTCTTCTTGTTGGCGCCGAGCAGCTCGGCGTGGGCCTTGAGGCTCTTGAGCATGCCGGCGCGCAGACCTTGTTCGTGGGTGCCGCCGTCCACGGTCGCGATGGTGTTGCAGTAGGAATTGAGAAAGCCGTCCTCGTCGCCCGGCCAGGTGATCGCCCACTCCAGGTGGCCCTCGCCGTCGGCGAACTCGGCGCGGTCGACGAAGGGCTCGGGGGTCAGGGTCTTGCGGCCGCTCAGGCTGGCCTCCAGGAAATCGCCGAGCCCGTTGGGGAAGTGCAGGGTGTCCGAGGCCGGGGTATTCTTGAGCTTCTCGACCAGCTCCGGCGCGCAGCTCCAGCGGATCTCGACGCCGCGGAACAGGTAGGCGCGCGAGCGCGCCATGCGGTAGAGCTGGTCGGGCTGGAAGCGGGCGTCGGCGCCGAAGATCGTGGCGTCGGGCTTGAACGTGATCATGGTGCCGCGGCGGTTCTGGGTGCCGCCGACCTCCTTGAGCTTGCTCGTGGGTTTGCCGCGCGCGTAGCTCTGGCGGTAGATCTTGCGGTCGCGCGCGACCTCGACCGTCATGCTGCCGGCGAGCGCGTTGACCACCGAGAGGCCGACGCCGTGCAGGCCGCCCGAGGTGGTGTACACCTTCTCGGAGAACTTGGCGCCCGAATGCAATGTGATCATGATCACCTCGAGCGCCGACTTGCCCTTGAACTTGGGGTGGGGATCGACCGGGATGCCGCGGCCGTTGTCGGTCACGGTGACCTGATTGTCGGCGCCGAGCTTGACCTCGATGCGGGTCGCGTGGCCGGCCACCGCCTCGTCCATGGCGTTGTCCAGCAACTCGCCCACCAGATGGTGCATGGCGCGCTCGTCGCTGCCGCCGATGTACATGCCGGGGCGCCGGCGCACCGGCTCGAGGCCTTCCAGGACCTCGATGTCCTTGGCCGAGTAGCTGTCGGCGGCCTGTGTCATGTTTTCGAAAAGATCGGCCATGCCGCGTGATGTATCCCCGATTCGTGGCGCCATAAAGACCGAATCGCCCTCGCCGCCGGTTTGCCCTGCCGGCCGGACTCAGGCAAAATCATTCACAGCATATAGGTATTAACAGATGGAAAACGCCACCATGACCCAACCTGGGGCCCAACCCGGGGCCGAGCTCGAGGCCCAGCCGCGCGGCACGCTCGCCATTCGCACCCTCGCCATGCCCGCCGACGCCAACCCGAGCGGCGACATCTTCGGCGGCTGGGTGCTGTCGCAGATGGATATTGCCGGCGGCATCGTGGCCCGCGAGCGCGCCCGGGGCCGGGTCGCGACCGTGGCGGTCACCGCCATGACCTTCCACCTGCCGGTCTACGTGGGCGACGTGCTCTGCGCCTACGTCGAGGTCGAGAAGGTCGGCCGCACCTCGATCGCCACTTGGATCGAGGCCTGGGCGTTGCGCGGCACGGGCGGCGGCCGGGTCCGGGTCACCGAGGGCCAGTTCGTTTACGTGGCGCTCGACGCGGACGGCCGGCCGCGGCCGGTTCCGGATGAGGAGGAGGATGAGCCATGAAACCGGTATTTTCGGCGGTCCTGGCGCTCGCGCTGCTGGGCGGGACGGCGGGTGGGGCGTTGGGCCCCGGCACGGCCCGGGCCGGGGAGGCCGACGTGGTCGCGGTCGAGGCGGTCTCCGAGGGCTCCGGGAGCTGGCGCTTCCACGTCACCGTGGCCCATGGCGACACCGGCTGGGACCACTACGCCGACAAGTGGGACGTGGTGGCGCCGGATGGCACCGTGCTGGGCACCCGGGTGCTGGTCCACCCCCACGAGGCCGAACAGCCCTTCACCCGGTCGCTCGGCGGGGTCGAAATTCCGGCCGGGACCGGCGCGGTCACGTTACGCGCCCACGACAGCGAGCACGGCTACGGCGGCCAGGAGCTGACCGTCGAGTTGGCGAAGTAAAAGGGTCTCCGCGGCCCCGCTACAGCCCTTCCTCCTCGAGCAGCTTGCGCCACTCGCCGAGCCAGCTGAGCTCGTCCAGGAACCCCATCAGGCGCACGCAGAGCGCGACCGATGTGGGCACCTCCGAGGCGCCGGCGGCCCAGCGGCGCACCGTGCGGTCGTTGACCTGGAGCTCCTTGGAGAGCGCGGTCTGCCAGCGGTGCCCGCCGTAGAGCCGGGTGCAGTAGAGCCGCAACTCGTCCCGGGTCATGGTGGGCGGAGCGGTGGGTGTTTCGGCGCTGGATCGGGCCACGGTTTCCTCCCTGCGGCGCGGTTTTCAGGGGCGCGGGCGGCAGTCTAGGACAGAAGGTCCTAACGTTTAATTATTAGGGCGGAACGCCCTATAATAAATAGGGCACCTTGGCCATTATGTTAGGAAAAAGACAAAAAGCCCTAGGGCAATAAAGTAAAATCGGCGGAAACTAGTCAAAAATACGTATCTGAACAATTGTATCTAAAATAATACTTGAAACAGACGATAGCCGGTGCTATGTTCTGTTCAGTTACACGGATGAGGAGGGCTGGTTCTGCCCAGAACCGCTTTCCCGGCCGTTTCCGGAGAGCCTTTTGCGGGGGTCTCCTCGTTACCAGCGCACACACGAGCTAAAGGGCCGCGGTTGCCTCCCGCGGCCCTTTCCTTGTGTCCGGATCGGGGTGTCCGGATCGGGGTGTCCGGATCGGGGTGTCCGGATCGGGGTGTCCGGATCGGGTGGCCGCCGCCGGTGCGGCGTTTTCCCCGCATCGCTGGTATCCCGATCCCGCTCCTTGGTATCAGGACGAGTAGTACATCTGGAACTCGATCGGATGGGGGGCGTGCTCGTAGGTGTAGATCTCCTCCCACTTGAGCTCCAGATAGGAGTCGATCTGGTCCTTGGTGAAGACGTCGCCGGCGAGCAGGAAGTCCATGTCCGCCACCAGCGACTCGGCCGCCTGGCGCAACGAGCCGCAGACCGTGGGCACGTCCTTGAGCTCCTCGGGCGGCAGGTCGTAGAGGTTCTTGTCGATCGGATCGCCCGGGTGGATGTTGTTCTGGATGCCGTCGAGTCCGGCCATCAGCATGGCGGCAAACGACAGGTAGGGGTTCGCCGTCGGATCCGGGAAGCGCACCTCGACGCGCTTGGCGTTCGGGCCGGCGCCGAAGGGAATGCGGCAGCCCGCCGAGCGGTTGCGGCTCGAATAGGCGAGCAGCACCGGCGCCTCGAAGCCCGGGACCAGGCGCTTGTAGCTGTTGGTGGTCGGGTTCGAGAAGGCGTTGAGCGCGCGCGCGTGCTTCATGATGCCGCCGATGTAGTAGAGCGCGCTCTCCGACAGCCCGGCGTAGCCGTCGCCGGCGAACAGCGGCTTGCCGGCCTTCCAGATCGACTGGTGCACGTGCATGCCCGAGCCGTTGTCGCCATAGACCGGCTTGGGCATGAAGGTCGCGGTCTTGCCGTAGGTGTGGGCGACGTTCTGCACCACGTACTTGTAGATCTGCATGTTGTCGGCGGTGCGCACCAGGGTGTCGAACTTGATGCCCAACTCGTGCTGGGACGGCGCCACCTCGTGGTGGTGCTTCTCCACGGTCAGGCCCATCTCGGCCATCACGGTGACCATCTCGGCGCGCAGGTCGGTGCCGGAGTCGACCGGCGGCACCGGGAAGTAGCCGCCCTTCGGGCCCGGCCGGTGGCCGGTGTTGCCTTCATCCATGCTCCTGCCCGACATGTAGGGGCCTTCCTCGGATTCGAACTCGAAGAAGCAGTGGTTCATGTCGACCTTGAAGCGCACGTCGTCGAACACGAAGAACTCGGCCTCGGGACCGAACATCGCGGTGTCGCCGATCCCGGTGGATTTCAGATAGGCCTCGGCCTTCTTGGCGGTCGAGCGCGGGTCGCGGGCGTAGGGCTGTCCGGTGGCCGGCTCGCTGACGTCGCAGAACAGCACCAGCTGCGGCTGGGCCGAGAAGGGGTCCATGACCGCGGTCGAGAGGTCCGGCGAGAGCGTCATGTCGGACTCGTTGATCGCCTTCCAGCCGGCGATCGAGGAGCCGTCGAACATGATCCCCTCGGTCAGCGCCTCCTCGTCGACGGCGCTCCTGTGCATGGCCAGGTGATGCCACTTGCCGCGTGGGTCGGTGAAACGGTAGTCGATGTACTGGACGTCGTTTTCCTTGATCATCTCGAAGATCGTCTTGGGATCGGGCATAGCTCTGGTTTCCCTGTGTTCGATGCTTGTAGTACGCGGCTGGCGCCGGTGAGGTATCAGCTAGACCGCTTCCGCGCCGCGTTCGCCGGTGCGGATGCGAATCGCTTCGTCGATCCCGCTGACGAAGATTTTGCCGTCGCCGATGCGCCCGGTGTGGGCGGCCTGCTGGATCGCCTCGATGGCGCGCTCGACCAGATTGTCGTCGAGCACCACCTCGACCTTGACCTTGGGCAGGAAGTCGACGACGTACTCGGCGCCGCGGTACAGCTCGGTGTGGCCCTTCTGGCGGCCGAAGCCCTTGGCCTCGGTCACCGTGATGCCCTTGATGCCGACCTCGTGAAGGGCTTCCTTCACCTCGTCCAGCTTGAAGGGTTTGATGATCGCTTCGATTTTTTTCATGGCATGCCGTTCTTCTCCGGTGGAGACTCATGACTCGAGTGACGGCAGGCCCCGAAAAGGCGGCCGCCGCACTCCCTTATCGCAGGGATCGTGCCAAAGCCGCACCACTGCGGAGTTTGGGCCAAGTCCTTGATCCAAACGGATTCCAACATCTGCACTCTCGGCTGTTGGATCCGGAAACTGCCCAATTATTGGGCATTTCGCCTAATATCGCGGCAGCGGTGCCCGCGAATCTCTGTTCCACCGCATGAGGTAACGGCACGCCTTCACCGACGGGGTTTGCCACCATGACCGGGCCGCTTCACGGCCCGCGGGTCTTCGATTTCACGTGCCTATTGGCCGGGCCGACCGGCGCCCAACTGCTCGGCGACTCGGGCGATGCGCGCGGGGTGCCCTCCAATCCCTGGCGCAGGGCCTGGGCCAGGCGCTATCCATGTGGCTTCGGATAGGGACCGTCGGTTAGGGCGAAGCAAATGTTGTAGCGTAGTATCCAGCGGCCATCGATTAGATGGAACTCGCAGGCGAAGTAGTCGCGCATCCAACGCTCGCTATAGAACGAAACGCTCCGCGACGCTTCCTCGAACTGCTCGGGTATGAAGAGCGCGGTGGCACGGCTGCCGTTCTCCCGCACGACTTGAACCCGCAAGGAGCCGAACGCCATGACCTCCACGACCGATCGCGCGTCGGGATTGAATCCGCGAACAAAGGCGCCGTCATATAGGAACCCGGCCACGTCATCTTCGAGCCGGCCGTTCTCGCTAAAGCTCTGCGGCTCGGCTGTAAGCGATAGAATCGCATCGTCGTCCCGCGTGCGGATCGCATCCAGCAATGTCTCGATGGTCTTGTCGAGTTGAATGTCCATTTCGATTTCCGGACTGGCACAGCCGGTAAGTAGGCCGACCGTCAACCCGAACAAGACTATCGAGAACCCAAACCTCATGGTTATCACCCCCCAAAAGATGGCGCGAAATTATGGCGGA
Source organism: Pseudomonadota bacterium (assembly GCA_022572685.1). Lineage (GTDB taxonomy): Bacteria > Pseudomonadota > Alphaproteobacteria > Kiloniellales > J153 > JACZVL01. The sequence goes on along the minus strand of JACZVL010000125.1, from coordinate 2,581 downwards.
TTGACAGCGCCCCCAAATTGACTTTGCATCGGATCGATCGGAGTTGTTGCCGGTGTTGCGGGGCTTTGTGGTGTACCCGGCCGATAGACATAATGCAGGTGCGGTCCCGAAATATTGCCGCTACCATCCGAAGAGCCTATCGGGTCTCCGGCACGAACCGATCGGCCAACGGCCAGGCTAGCCAACGGTGCGGTATGAGAATAACTGGACATACTGCCATTATTGTTCCTTACGAATATATGATTACCAGCCCGTGAGTTCGAGCCGATACCGTGAATTATTCCATCTTCCGTCGAATAGATGGTCGTGCCGCTCGGTGCACGGAAATCGACGCCATTATGCTGTGTCGAAGCACCCGGTGTAGGGCTGGGTCTCGGGCCAAAAGGGCTGGTAACTTTCGGATTTTGGACGGGCCACGTCGTCGGTCTAGCAAATGCGGTTGCCCCTCCCCCTTTCGCGGTTTGCACGGCAGTGACGAGCTTTTTGAACGTCTGCGGGTTCATGACCGCAACCGCCTCGGCCAGCTCGTCGAATTGTTTGCGGCCGGCCGGCGATCCGGCCTCACCACTTAGGATCAGCTCGATGCAGGCGGCGAGGCAGGCGCGGGCGGTGGGCTCGCCGGGCGCCTGGGCGATGGCGAAGGTGTCGAGATCGGTGCCCTTGGGCGCGGCGCCGGGTTGGAGCGCGGGGAGCGCGCGGCTGCTGAGCAGCACCAGGCCGGGCCGGTCGCCGGAGGACGGCGCGATTTTCCAGGCCCGCGCGGCCCCGCGCAGCGTGCCCTCCAGCCCCTTGCGCAGGGCCGGCGGCAGGCGCCCGCCGAGCTCGAAGACGTTACGCCTTACGTCGAGCCATTCGGAGTCGGGACAGGCCAGAGAGACCTGGAACCGCCCGCCGCCAACGACGCCCACGCCCGTCACCGTAAAGCACAGCTTGTGCGCCTCGGCGAGATCGCCGCGTCATTGGCGGGGCAAGGTTACTCTTGGAGGTTCTCGACCCGCACACCGCAAGCCCAGACCCGGCCCGGGATCAGCGCGCGCTCGTACAGTGCAGGATCGTAGACCTCTTCGAGACAGGCGCCGAGCTCGGAATTTTTCTCGATGCCAGTCAGCCCCTCACTATAGACACTAGCCAAGAACGAAGCCGACCTGCCTTCCCCACACAAAGCCGACAGAGTGAACAACTCCACGGCCCGCCGGTTAAGCGCGGGGTCTTGGCCCAGCTCTCCAGACCTTATCAAATACGCGTAAGCCAGCCCGAACAATAGCTCCGGGTTGCGCGTGGGTTCGTATTCCTCCAGCAGCGTAATTGTTTTGTCGTTTCGATTTGGCTCGCCCAAAGCGATCGATTTCTCTTCAAACCCTGGCGGTTCGCCGAACGTACCACATTCCGGGCCGGACACGGCCACTTCGACGGCGTCGACCAGCTCACAGCCCGCCAGGAACAGTAAAACCGCAAGCGCGGCGAAAAGCTGTTTTTTGGACTGCGTCATCACGTTAGGTTTCGACGATCAAAACACTTGAACGACGCGCCACACTTTACCGCCCGCGCAACGCCCTTATTTCCACACCTCGTTTAGCACGAAGGGCAGGAGCTTGCGATAAACATCGATTGGCGACTTCACGTTCAAGGACTGTCCATGCCTCAAGGGCTGTCCGTGCAGGAGGCGGAAATAGTCGCCCGCAATCGCGGCTTGCTGCTCCACCTTGTAGTCCAAGAAACGTTTGCCGGGTTCGATGGTATAAGCGTATTGGCTTTCGAACGGAGCGCGAAGCTTCAGATTGATACCCTTCGTCCGCACCTGCCAAACATGGGCCATTTCGTGAATGAAGTGGGCTTGTTGCCCAAAATCGGTCGATGAATAGTCGTCGGAGTAAACGGTCCCGTCCTCATCCCCGTAGATGTTTCCATCAGGTGACATCAATACGTTCTCGGGCTGTAGCGGTAGAAAATTTCGCCTATAAACGCGGACCGACTCGTAGGGGATATTCGTTCCGAAGACCGTCATGGACAAGGCGATCTCGCCGCTGGTGAGCTTTCGGCATTCGCCGGTTTTCAGGCAGTCGCGGTTGCGTAGCCTTAGGTAGTCATTATCCTCGTCCCTCTCCGCCAATTGAAGCCCCGTCGTGAGCGCCTTGGCCGTTTGCGGGTGCATGACGCCGACCGCCTCGGCCAACTCGTCGAAGAGTTTGCGGCCCGCCGGGGTTTGGGTTTCGCCGCTGGTGGCCAGCTCCAGGCAGGCGGCGAGGCAGGCGCGGGCGGTGGGCTCGCCGGGCGCCTGGGTGATGCCGAGGGCGTCGAGATCGGCGCCCCTGGGCGCCGCGCCGGGGTGGAGCGCGGGGAAGGTGCGCGCACTCGCCAGAACCAGGCCGGGCCGGTCGCCGGAGGACGGCGCGATTTTCCAGGCCCGCGCGGCCCCGCGCAGCGTGCCCTCCAGCCCCTTGCGCAGGGCCGGCGGCAGGCGCCCGCCGAGCTCGAAGACGTTGCGGCGTGGGTCGAGCCACTCGGAGTCGGGACAGGCGAGCGACACCTGGAACCGCCCGCCGGAGACCACGCCCACGCCCGAGACCGTAAAGCATAGCTT
>JACZVL010000006.1 GCA_022572685.1 Pseudomonadota bacterium | reverse complement strand
TCGGCGACGCCCCCAAGCCAGGTGTCAGGCGCGCACCTGTCAGATAATCATCCGACTTGAAGAACGTTGGGCGGTTTGGTATTCCGTCGAGTTGTGAGGGCACATGCCGGGAGCGAGAGAACAGGTCGGTCACAAAGAAAAAAATCCAAATTTCTGCGTGAGTAAGCTCGCCGAATTACGGCTATGGGGTAGCGGGTCTGACGGCGACGGGAGACGGTTGGTCAGGAGCGAACATTGTGAAACAACCGCAGCGATCAGCGCAAACTCGGAGGGAATCGCTCCGCCATGTGACACCGCGGCCTGGTTTCCGTTTAGCGGAGGTGATCTTCGCGGCGCAAGATGGAGACACGATTCTCGTGGTAGACACCACTTACCCAACAGATAGGAGGAACAGATGCCGGCGGAGCGAGCATCGATTCGCAGCCGGGCGAGGCAGGATTCGCCCTTGCGTCACTCGGGCGAATCGCGAATAGGACATGTGCGTTGGGGCAGTAGGCCGGCTGTCCGTCGGTGCATCAGCGTGTTGCAAGTATCGAAGGTATCACGGCTCAACTTTTTGGAGAAAAAACGATGAGTGAACGACAGGTAACAGCCCCAGTTCGACGGGCTCATTGGGCGAAGACCGAGTGCGGCGCAGGGCCGCACAGCGGTAGGCGACCGAAGGTCCCGGCCCCTCGACCCGGAGCGCGGTCACCGCGCCGCCGGCCTGGGCGACGTAGGAGACGGCCGAGCGCGCCGCCACCGGCGCCGGCAAGTGGGCCGCGCCGGAGACCTCGTGGGACGATTGCAGGGCCCGGGTCATGGCGGCGCGGGCGCCCACGTCGTCGAGGCCGAGCAGCAGCACGGTCCGGGTCTTCTCCGGCGCCGGCATGACCTTGACGGTGACATCGGTGAGCAGCGCGAGCGTGCCGTAGGAGCCGGCGAGCAGCTTGCAGAGGTCGTAGCCGGTCACGTTCTTGACCACCCGGCCGCCGCACTTGAAGGCCTCGCCCCGGCCCGAGACCGCGCGGGCGCCCAGGAAATGATCGCGCGCCGCCCCGGCCTTGATGCGCCGCGGTCCGGCCAGGTTGCAGGCCAGCACGCCGCCGATACTGCCCTGCCCGGCCCCGGCGCCGAGCAGCGGCCCCAGGTCGCCGGGCTCGAAGGCGAGCTGCTGGCGCTCCGCCGCCAGTGTCGCCTCGATCTCGGCCAGGGGCGTGCCGGCGCGCGCCGAGAGCACCAGCTCCTCGGGCTCGTAGAGCGTGATCCCGCTCAGGCCCGAGAGGTCGATGGCGTGGGCCGCCTCCACCGGCCGGCCGAAGCCGCGCTTGGAGCCGCGCCCGGCGACCTCGAGCGGCTGGGCCTCGGCCGCCGCCCAGGCGACCGCCTCGACCACCTGATCGGCGTTCTCGGGCCTGAAGGTGTCGGTCACCTTGGCGCCCTCGTCCCCGGTCCCGCCGCCGCCTTCGTGCCCCAAAGTCCCAAGTAACGGCGCAAACCGGTAATCGGGCCAGACGCCAGGTCGCGTTCCAGACGCGTGAGCCCGCGCTCGAAGGCATCTTGCGGGATCATGTGCAGCGTCGAATCGGCCTTGCTGGCGTAACACCCGCTGTCCGTGACCGAAACCGGTTGAGAAACCACGGTTTTGGAAAATTCCCGGAAGCCCGCGCGCGTCATCCACTCGCGATGCGCATCCACGGTCGGGTAGCGCGCGATATTGACCGGTACGGTCTCCGGAAAATAGCGGCTCAGCAACGGCGAGACGCGAATCAGCTCCTCGGAGTGGGTCATGGTGCAGAGCCGGCCGCCGGGACCGAGCACCCGATAAGCCTGCTTGTAGAAATTCGCCTTGGCATCGATGTGGTGGATCACGTCGACGCTGAACACCAGGTCGAAACTTCCGTCGGCGAAATCGAGCTGCGTCGCGTCACCGCGCGCGAACGCGACGTCGCCAGCGCGCAGCCGTGCGTGGCCAAGCATGTCCTCCGAACGATCGATGCCCCAACAGGCGCAGCCGACCGCATCGTTGATTGCGCGGATGTAGTTGCCGGTGCCGCAGCCCAGCTCGAGTACCCGCGAGTCGCGGGACAGCGAGCTACCCTCGAGCAACGCTTCGGTGACCGCCGGCAAGGCGCCACGATGCTGCGCGTATTCGCGTGCCAAGCCGTCGTAGTTGACCATCGTCATGCTCGGGACCCGCGTCTTCTAGAACCGCGGCAGATCCGGGAACGGCAGCTTGCCGCCGCTGATGTGCATGCGGCCGAGCTCGGCGCAGCGGTGCAGCACGGGAAACACCTTGCCCGGGTTGAGCAGCGATTGGGGATCGAAGGCGCACTTGACCCGCTGCTGCTGCTTGAGGTCGGCCTCGGAGAACATCACCCCCATGAGGTCGCGCTTCTCGACGCCGACGCCGTGCTCGCCGGTCAGCACGCCGCCCACTTCGACGCAGAGCTTGAGGATCTCGGCGCCGAAGCGCTCGGCGCGGTCGAGCTCGTCGGTCTCGTTGGCGTCGTAAAGGATCAGCGGATGCAGGTTGCCGTCGCCGGCGTGGAACACGTTGGCCACGCGCAGGCCGTACCTTTCGCTCATCTCGCGCATGCGCGCGAGCACCACCGGCAGCCTGTGGCGCGGGATGGTGCCGTCCATGCAGTAGTAGTCCGGCGAAATGCGCCCGATCGCCGGGAAGGCCGCCTTGCGGCCGGCCCAGAAGGCGTCGCGCTCGGCCTCGCTGTTGGAGACCCGGCTGGTCGTCGCGCCCTTGGATTCCGCGATCTCGGAGACCCGCGCGATCAGATCGTCGACCTCGACCCGCGGGCCGTCGAGCTCGACGATCAACAGCGCCTCGACGTCGCGCGGGTAGCCGGCGTGGACGAAGTCGTCGGCGGCGTGGATCGCGAGCCGGTCCATCATCTCCATGCCGCCGGGCACGATGCCGGCGCCGATGATCGCGGCCACGCAGTCCCCGGCCTGCTCGGCGCTGGGGAAGCCGAGCAGGATCGCGCGCGCGGTCTCCGGCTTCTTCAGCAGCCGCACCGTGACCTCGGTGACCACGCCCAACAGCCCCTCCGAGCCGGTCATCAGGCCGAGCAGGTCGTAGCCCTCGGAGTCCAGGTGCTTGCCGCCGATCCGGATCGCGGTGCCGTCGATCAGCAGAATTTCGAGGCCGAGCAGGTTGTTGGTGGTCAGGCCGTACTTGAGGCAGTGCACCCCGCCCGAGTTCTCGGCCACGTTGCCGCCGATGGTGCAGGCGATCTGGCTCGAGGGGTCGGGCGCGTAGTAGTAGCCGGCGTGGGCCACCGCGTCGGTGATGCCCAGGTTGGTGACCCCGGGCTGGACCACGGCGCAGCGGTTGTCGAAATCGACCTCGAGGATGCGGTTGAACTTGGTCATGGCCAGCAGCACCCCGTCGGCCAAGGGCAGCGCCCCGCCCGAGAGCGAGGTGCCGGCGCCGCGCGGCACCACCTTGACGCTCGCCTGGTTGCAGTAGGCCAGCACCCGGCTGACCTGCTCGGTGGTGCTCGGCAGGACGGCGATCAGCGGAACCTGGCGGTAGGCGGTCAGGCCATCGCTCTCGTAGGCGCGCAACGCGTCGATATCGTCGATCACGCCCTCGCCGGGCACGATCCCGCGCAGCGCCCGGACGATCTCGGCGCGGCGGGCGATGATCCCCTGTTCCGGCTCGGGCATGCGCATGGCGGCTTCCGGGTTCCCAATCGGGGGGTTCCGGCCGGGCGATTCGGCCGGTTCGTCAAATTGGTAGTACCACTTGCAGGCACTATGGACCGCGCCAGAATGGGGGTCAACGACGGCTTGCACCACCCCCGGGGCCCTACTGCGCCCTAATTACCGCAGCCTGGAGATGGGCGGCCTGGCCATGCAAAAGCCGCGCTCCCCCGGGGGAAAGGGCGGCTTGGGATCGCGCGGTGGCGCCGGGGTGGCGCCGGGGTGGCGGTGACGAGCCCCCGCCGGGGGGCCCAGCCGGGATCAGCCCTGGCGCGCCTTGAAACGCGGGTTGCGCTTGTTGATCACGTAGACGCGGCCCTTGCGGCGCACCACACGGCAGCCCTTGTCCCGCAATTTGGCGGTTTTCAACGAATTGACGACCTTCATGGCATGACCTTCTTGGGTGGGCAGTGGGCTTAGCGCGGGCAGTAGGCTTAGCGCGGGCTGTGGAACCGGCTCCCGGGGCGGGAAGCCACGGGAAGGCCGGAAAAATAGGGGCCCGGCTCCGATCTGTCAACCGGGAGGCGCCCGGCCAGGGGGCGCCTACCAGTTCGACATCATCAGGCCGCTGTCTTTCTTGAAGGCGTGGATCCGGCAGACCTTGAGGTCGCCGCTGTCGATGGCCTGGATGCGGCGGGTCCAGAGCTCGACCTCGTCGACCAGCGTCGGCGCGGATTCCATGCCGACGCTGCCGGGCCCGGCCGAATCGGTGTAGTCGGCCCAGCCCTTGATCACCATGGCGCGGAACGCCTTGGTGACGTCCTCGGCGACCCGGATGTCGAGGCGCAGCTCGCCGAGCGCCTCCTGATAGTCCTCCAGCGCCCAGGGATGGGGCCGCAGGGGCTCGTTCTCCGTCCAGGTCTCCAGGGTCGGCGAGCGCAGGTGGCGCTTGGCCAGCATGAAGTCGATGAACAGGAACTGGCCCTTGGGCTTCATCAGGTTCTCGACCGCCTTCAGGAATTTCCGCTTGTCCGCGACCGTGAACAGGAACTCCTTCGAGAACACGCAGTCGACGGAGCCCTGCTTGTGCTCGAAAGTGGCGGGGTCGAAGGTGTGGACCGGCGCCTTCTCGCCCATGCCATACTTGACCGAGAGCGCCATGCCGGCCTCGGCCAGGGCCTCGTCGACCTCGAAACCGGTGACCCAGACGCCGAACTTCTCGCACATGATGCGCGCCGCCCCGCCCAGGCCCGCGCCCAGGTCGAGAACGGTCATGGCCGGATCGAGGCCGAAGATCTGGACCATGGTGAGGATGTGGTTGCGGTCGCCCGGGCTCGCGAAACCCTCGCCCCAGACCTTTTGGACCAGGGTCACGCGCGAGGTCTCCCAGCGCTGCTTGGGCGGCTCGTAGTGGACCGGCGTGGCCTCGGGCTCGGCGGCGGGCGCCGGCTCGGCGGGCGTTTCCAGAAGGTCGTAGCCTTCCCACCACGCCGTCAGGCGCTCGCGCAAGGAGAAGGCGCCCTTGTCGTCCTGGGTCTCCTGGTCGGTTTTCGAGTTGGCGACCATGCCGCTCCTTTGGCGGTTCCCACGAGCTGGCGGTTCCCACGGGCCACGGCGGTCCGCACTCAGGAAAAGCCCACTATTTCATGTGTTTTGTACCTTCCCCAGGGTAAAGCCAACCTTAACGCGCCGATACCAAGAACCGTTTGATAACGATCCCGGTCCCGGTTTCCCTGATCCCCCGGGGGGGCTGGTATGGGCTCGCCCGCGCCCGGGCGCTGCTCGGCCGGCGCTTGGCCGTCGTCGCGCGCCGTCCGGCCCGCGCGCATCGCGGACGGCGTCCGCGGCTCAAACCTTTCTTAATCATATTGTGGAAATCCTAAGCACCGATCCGAGCCAAGGGGAAGAAAGGACGAAAAGCATGGTGCAGAGGTTCAACGTCAAGGAAGGGCAGCGCTACGCGCAACGCGTGAGCGTCCAGAAGCGCGCCAGCATCTGGAAGGTCGGGGCCATCCTGGAGACCGATCCCAGCATCCCGCATGCCCGCCTGATCAACGTGGCGGATCCGCTGCAGACCAAGACGATTTCCTGTTTTGCCCTGCGCGACCGCGCGTACTACGAACTGATCGCCGAGACCGCTACCGGCATGGGCTGAGGACCGGCCGTCCGGATCAACCCAACCGGCCCGGCGTTTTACTCGCCGGCCTCCGTCGAAACCGAACCCGGCTCCCGCCGCGCCTCGATAGCGGCGTCGGCGCGCGCTTCGATTCCCGCCAATTCGGCGCCTAGCTGGTAGGCGTAGTCCCAGGCGGCCTCCGCATGAGGACGCACCTTGGACCATCCGTAGACGTCCTCCACCGCCATGGTGAAGGTGGAACCAGCGATAACGATGGCGCAAAAAACAATCGTCTTCATTATTCTCACTCCCCATAGAACGGCGTCATTATACATCGTTTGAAATATTAATCAAACATTAAAATATATTATTAACTATACTTATTTACTATATAGAGTAAATAATATTTCTATCCATGGGTTCTTTTACGCGGATTCTTAATCCGTCCACTAATTTTTCCCATCCTCCAATTTTTCACGGAACCCCACGCGACGTTCGAGTTGCCGCGGACAGCCTGGCCCCTTCTTCCGGCGGGTGGTTGCGCGATAAAATTCGACAGAGTGCTCGAAATACATCGTTATTACTTCGAACTCCGTACAAAGCATCGCAACCAAAAATTCACACTACCGATAATCTTATTGTAAACCAATCCCGTGGCAAACTCGTGTCTTGAATCAGTGAATCCAGCACCATCTGGCACGCCGGGTTGGCGCCCGGTCTCGAAGGTCCGGGCTTGAGGGGCATACAAAGGATGACACGACGGTTTCGGGCCGTTCTGGCCAGGTTGCTTCGCGACAGCGTCGGCAGCGTGCTCGTCTACGCCGCCATCGCGGCGCCCGTGCTCATCGGCGCGGCCGCGCTCTCGGTCGATATCGGGCTGTGGTACGCCAACAAGCGGCTGGCGCAGAGCGCCGCCGATTCCGCGGCGCTGGCCGGATCGCTGGAGGTCATCAGGTCCGGCGGCGACGCGAGTCTGATATCCGCCATCGCGCTCTCGAACGCGGCCACCAACGGCTTCACAACCGGCCGCGGCGACACCATCACGGTCAACTACCCGCCGGCCTCCGGGCCCAACGTGGGCTCGACCGTCGCCGTCGAGGTCATCGTCTCGCGCCCCGGTCGACGCCTGCTGTCCCAGGTCCTGTTCGGCGGCAACACCAACATCGTCGCCCGCGCGGTCGCCACGGCCGACATCAACAACAGCTGCGTCTGGGCGCTCAACCCCTCCAGCCCGAGCTCGCTCAGGGTCTCCGGCAACGCCCAGGTGCTGCTCAACTGCGGCATCCTGATAAACTCAGCCAGCGCCACCGGCCTGTTTCAGAGCGGTAGCGGCTGCATCGAGGCCAGCGTCATCAAGGTGGTCGGCGGCTACTCCGTGGCCTGCGCCGACCCCAACCCCCTGGCCGGGGTGACCGCCTTCCAGGACCCGCTGGCGGCGCTGCCGGCGCCGACCTATGGGGCCTGCGACTTCTCGGCCAACATCACGGTCAACGGCGGCGATACCCGGAGGCTGACGCCGGGCACCTACTGCGGCAAGATCAAGGTCTCGGCCAATGGCACGCTGGAATTCGATCCGGGGCTCTACGTGCTCGACGGCGCCGGCCTCGACGTCAGCGGCCAGGGCACCGTCACCGGCACCGACGTCAGCTTCTACCTGACGCAGAATTCCGGGGTGCCCGACGCGATCACCATCAGCGGCGGGGCCACGGTCACGCTCAGCGCCGATGACGGCGGCCCGCTGCCCGGGATCCTGTTCTACCACGACCGGAATTCGGCCGGCAACGTGACCCACCGCTTCACCGGCGGCGCCAACATGGAGCTGAGCGGGGTGCTCTACTTCCCGAGCCAGACCCTCAGTTTCTCCGGCGGCTCGAACCTGAACGACTCCCAGGTCATGATCATCGCCGATACCGTGGAGTTCACCGGCAGCACCGTGGTCGACCTCAACAACGTCACCACCACCAACCCCCTGCTCGCCCAAGCGACCCTGCTGGAGTAGTCGTCCGGCCGCGTCCCCGCCGGGCCGCGACCGGCGTGGCCGGGGGGCGCGCCGCTAGAAGCACGATCGTTTCGAATCGAATCCATTCGAAACGCGAATCGCCATTTAAGTCATATAGTCAGGGGCTTATTCACGCCTTGAATCTTTTCGATCCAAGGCGATACAAGACCCTAGGCGGATTTGCCCAGCGCCTTGACCATCTCGAACAGGCGCTTGCGGACCTGGGGATTTTCGATCTTGTAGTAGGCGCGCACCAGCTCCAAGGTTTCCCGCTTGCTGACGATATCCGGATCGAACATCTCGGCGCCGTCGGGCGCGCCGCGCGACGTCGCGCCGGACCCGGACGCGATCGCCTCGGGCATCTCGTCGAAGAAGAAATTCACCGGAACTTCGAGGACCCGGGCCAGATCATAGAGCCGGCTCGAGCCGATGCGATTCACCCCACGTTCGTATTTCTGCACCTGCTGGAAAGTCAAACCGATGGCCTGCCCCAACCCGGTCTGGGTCATTCCAAGCAGGGTTCGGCGCAACCGCACCCTCGTGCCGACATGGACGTCCACGGGATTGGGCGCCCTAACTGACTGATCCATATTTGAGTTCTCCTTGACCTCGGTCGTTGTCACCCCCGCCACCCGCAACCTGATGTTGCACTATAGCAAGAAAAAATCTGTTAGAGGTGTAAAGTTTCGCAACCATCCGACGAGAAAATGGGCCATTCGCCATCCAAAATCAACAGGATCAAAACCTTAAGTAAAGACCTACCCCAAGCGCCTTCTCAACCGCAAATAATCATCCAGCCCCGGGAGCGGAATGGCGCCGAATTCAGGCATACCCAACCGCCCGCATGCCTCCAGTCGAGACGTCGGTCGCGTGGATTATCCAAGCTATTGGGTCTGCAACGACCCGGCCTCCTCGACCTGTCGGAGCGCGTTCAGATAGTCCGGATCCCTCTGCCAACGGCGCATCAGCGCCCTGGCCGTATCGGGGCTGGTCTGGCTAAAAAACGATAGAGCGCGGGACAGTTCTTCCGCCTCAACCTCCTTGTCGCCCAATCGGCCTTGGCGGAAGCGTATGAAGATCGAGACGAAGGTACCCTTGTCCAGGCCGATGCCCTTGCAGGCGATGGCCAGGCCTTCGCCACCGGATTCGAACAACAGCCTGCGGACCAGCGTCAGGCGCAGCTTGCTGAGGCTCGTGAACTTGTCCAAGAACCTCGAGACCTCGCCCTTGCGCAACAGTCCGATCAGGTCCTGTATATCCCGCTCGCATATCTGCTCGGTCGATTTCGAGCGCGCACTTCGCTCTCGGACAGGGTCGGTCTCATTTCCCATGGCATCGTTGACCGCGGCTTCCATGGCCTCGTCGATGTCGGTTGCGCCCAGGTCGAAGTTTGCGACGATGTGCGTGCGCAGGGCCGCCGAAACGGCCCAATACAGCTTCTTCGCCAGATCGTTAGAGAGGTCGCGGCGCCGCACCAGCGGCTTCTGATAGCCGATCACTCGGCCGCATTGCGCGACCAGGTGACCCATGGTGGTGTTGGAGATCGATGCACCTTCGTTCGATAGAAGCGTGGTGATCACTTCTTCGTTGTTTGTTTCCACCAGGGCGTCGGAAACTTGCTCGCTTATCTTGGGGCGTATGGCAATGGCGACCTGGTGCTCCATGGTGCGATGCTGAACGATCTCGATCAGTTCGGGATCCTTGAGCACCTCGCTCTTGACCAAGATCGCATGGGCCACCTCGATCTCGTCATTGGCCAGCGTCACCACCAGGTCCTCTGGCGCATCCCCCTGTTTCGCCAGGCGTTCCGCCAGGGTGCGGCGCACAGACACTTCAACCTCGTGGATCAGCACGCGAATGATATCGACCATGACGGCCCGATCCTGTTCCGTGAGGATCTCCGTCTCGTCGGAATAGAGGTCGTTTATGGCCGCGACCAGGATGGACCGGCTCTTCTGGGACTTGTCCCGCGCCAGTCTGACGAGTTCATCGAGCCCCAAGGCGCCAACTGCGGCCATCTTTACAACTCCGAGACCCACCCTCATCGAACATCATCGAAGCAATTCTAGGATTATTGGCGAACGGATGAGGGCAATAGACCCAACCATAAGCAGAGAGAATTAACGTAACCTTTATCAACCTGCGCGAACTTGGCTATTAAACAGTAAAACGGCAAATATCCACATACGCCGATATAAGTATATGCCCGTATTCTGTTAAACTTTACCTGTCCATATCCACCGTTAGTGAGTTGTTAATCATGCAACCCTACGTTTCAGCACGTTCGACAATACCTGCCACCGTTATGGGGCTGTCGCGATGACCAGGACAACATTCGCGGGTTGGCCGATAGGTCCCGTCTTCCGGCGAGCCGACGGTCGAAGCGCGCGAGGCTTGCGGGGACGAAAAATCGGCAAGACGGCGATCCTGCGCTTGGCGGGACTTAGCCTGTTCGGAATATTCTCGATCTCGGTCGCCTGGGAATACGGGTTGGAGCAGCTCGTCGGTCCGCTTCTCGGGATCGAAGGCGAGAAAGAGTCCCTGCGCGATCACTGGGAGTATGTCGTTACCTCCACGGTCCTCGCCGGAGTGGCGTTGATTCTTCCTACGATGGCTCTGCTGCGCGGCTCCCGCGAACGAGCGCAAGTCGTCGAGCGGCTCCGCGAAAGCGAGCAGAGGCTTCGCGGGATCGTCGAGAACTCGCCGGCCGGCATTTCCCTCAAAGACGCCGATGGTCGCTATCTCATGGTCAACGGCCAGTTCGAGAAGCTGGCCGGACTTTCCAGGGACGACATCAAGGGCAAGAAGTCCGACAAAATCTTTCCCGAGGACTTCGCCCGATCGGGGGTGGACCATGATCGGGAAGTGCTGCGAAGCGGGCAAGCGAGCACGCGCGAGGAGAGCCTCGACGTGGCAGGTCGCGCCCATTCCTTTCTGACGGTCAAGTTCCCGATCACGGACGCCGGGGGCAAGGTCGTCGCGATCGGCGCCATCCACACCGACATCACCGAGCGCAAGCGCGTCGAGGAGCAAACCTTGAGATCCAATGCGCGTCTTGAGCAAGAGGCGCTCGAGCTTGAGGAGACGATGGAATACCTGGCCCATGCCCGCGATCAGGCAGAGGCCGCGGATCGTGCCAAATCCGAATTCCTCGCCATGATGAGCCATGAACTGCGGACGCCGCTCAATGCGGTTATCGGCTTCTCGGAGATCATGAAGACCGAGGCCCTGGGGCCGATCGGCAGCGCCAGATATCGAGAGTTCGCGGACGACATACATGCCTCCGGGCAGCACTTGCTCGACCTCATCAACGACATACTGGACCTTTCCAAGATCGAATCCGGCAAGAGCCGGCTTTGTGAGGAGGAAATCGAGATCGTCAAGTTGGTTGATTCCGTCGTCACGCTGGTTCGGGAAAGTGCGAGAGAGAACGCTATCGAGATCGAATTGGATCATGCCGCCGACCTGCCGGACATGCTCGCGGACCGGCGCAAGCTCAAGCAAATTCTCGCCAACCTGCTATCGAATGGAATCAAGTTTACGCCGGCCGGGGGGAAAGTCTCCTTACGATCCTGGTTCGACGCAGACAGTGGCCATGTGTTTCAAGTCGCCGATACCGGCATCGGGATTGCGCTTGAGGATATTCCGAAAGCGCTGGCCCCGTTCCAGCAGATCGACAGCAAGCTCAGTCGCGAGCACGCTGGGACCGGTCTTGGCCTGCCGCTGACCAAGGCTCTGGTCGAACTTCATGGAGGAACCTTGGATATCCAAAGCGAGGTCGGCGTCGGCACCACCGTCACGCTGCGCTTTCCTCCAAATCGCATGATCGAGTCGATGCGCATCCGGAGCCCGGCGAGTCGCTCAGACTGAGCACATGGCCGTCGCTCCCAACCCTGCTGGACCGGATCAGGGTCGGTCGGATCGCCGTCGGCGATTCGAATCAACCGCGTGAATCTGCTCTAGCCGCCGGCGATCTGGGGCATCAGGTGGACCTCGGCGCCCGGCGGGATGGGCTCGAACAGGGCGTCCTGGAAGATCTCGCCGTCGATGGCGACCGCCACGCCCTCCTCGAGGTGCGGCGCGATCCCCGGATAGCGTGCGTCGAGCGCCCGGAACAGCTGGCCGATGGTGCCGGCCTCCAGCTCGATTTCTCTCGCGCCGCCCACCAGGCGCCGCAGATTGCCGGTCAGCACCACCCGGATCATGGCATGCGCCCTTCCGCCCGCGCCCCGGATTTCTGCGCCCCGGATTTCCGAGTCCCCGATTTCTGCGCCATTGGCGATTTCCTACTCGGCCGCCGCCATCTCGTCGATCGCCTTGAGCACCCGGGGCGGCGACATCGGCAGCTCCGTGAAGCGGATGCCGAGCGCGTTCTCGATGGCATTGGCGATCGCCGCCATCGGCGGGATGATCGGGGTCTCGCCGACCCCGCGCACGCCATAGGGATGGCGCGGGTTGGGCACCTCGACGATCACCGTGTCGATCATCGGCACGTCGGAGGCGACCGGGATGCGGTAGTCGAGGAAGCCCGCGTTCTCGAGCTTCCCGTCCGGCCCATAGATGTACTCCTCGTTGAGCGCCCAGCCGATGCCCTGCACCGCGCCGCCCTGGAACTGGCCCTCGACGTAGGCGGGATGGATCGCCTTGCCGGCGTCCTGCAACACGGTGTAGCGCAGCACCGTGACCCGGCCGGTCTCCCGGTCGACCTCGACGTCGACCAGGTGGGTGCCGAAGCTGGGGGCCGCGCCTTGCGCGTTGATCTGGGCGTGGCCGACCACCGGCCCGCCGGTCTTGCCGGCGATCGCGGCGATCGCGGCCAGGGACATGGGCTCGAAGTCGCCGGCATTGGCGCCCGCCGGCTTGGCGGTGCCGTCCGCCCACTCCACCGCATCGGTCGGGATCTCCCAGATCTTGGCGGCCCGCTCGCAGAGCTGCCGGACCACGTCGCGCGCCGCCTCGATCACCGCCAGGCCGCTGGAGAAGGTGGCCCGGCTGCCGCCGGTCAGGAAGGTGTAGCCGAGGGACGCGGTGTCGGCGATGATCGGCCGCACCCGATCGTACTCGATGCCGAGCTCCTCGGCCGCCATCATGCACAGCGAGGCGCGCGAGCCGCCGATGTCGGGGGTGCCCAGGGTCAGCGCCGCGGTGCCGTCCTCGTTGACGATCAGCGACGCACAGGTCTCGCCGCCGATGTTGAACCAGAACCCGGAGGCGACCCCGCGGCCCTGGTTGGGGCCGAGCGGCGCCTGGTAGTGCGGATGCGCCTTGGCCTGCTCCAGGCTCTCGACCAGTCCGATCGGGCCGAACTTCGGCCCGTAGGCGGCGCGGGTGCCCTCCTTGGCGGCGTTGGCGAGGCGCAGGTCGATCGGGTCGATGCCGAGCCGCTTGGCCAGCTCGTCGATCACGCATTCGACCGCGTATTCCGAGATCGGCGCGCCCGGCGCCCGGTAGGCCGCCACCTTGGGGCGGTTGGTCACCACGTCCCAGCCCACCACCTTGACGTTCTCCAGGTCGTAGGGCGCGAAGGCGCACATCGCGCCCGGTTGCACCGGCGAACCCTGAAAGGCGCCGGCCTGGTAGATCAGCTCCGCTTGGCCGGCGGTGATCTTGCCGTCCTTGGTGGCGCCGACCTTGATCTTCATGTGGGCGCCCGAGGTCGGCCCGGAGGCGCGGAACACCTCGTCGCGGCTCATCACCATCTTGACCGGCTGGCAGGCCTTGCGCGACAGCCCGAGCGCGAGCGGCTCCAGGTAGACCACGGTCTTGCCGCCGAAGCCGCCGCCGATCTCGGAAGCGGTCACCCGGATCTTGGAGATGTCCATGTCCAGGAGGCGCGCGCAGTGGGCCCGTGCCACGTAGTGGCCCTGGGTGGTGGTCCAGAGCTCGGCCTGACCATCCTCGGAGACGCTGGCGACGCAGGCATGGGGCTCGATGTAGGCCTGGTGCACCGGAGAGGTATCGAACGCGCGCTCGATCACCACGTCGGCGGCGGCGAAGCCGGCCTCGACGTCGCCGATGGTGAACTCGACGCGCTTGGCCACGTTGGAGGGCTTGGTCGGCGCCGGCTCGACCCCGTCGGTGATCATGTCCTCGTGCAGCAGCGGCGCGTCCGGCTTCATCGCCTCGACCGCGTCGATGACGTGGGGCAGCGGCTCGTAGTCGACCTCGATCAGCTTGAGCGCCTGCTTGGCGATGGCGTTGCTGGTCGCCGCCACGGCCGCGACCGCGTGGCCTTCGTACAGTGCCTTCTCGCGCGCCATGACGTTGCGCACGATGTCGCGGTAGTTGACCATCATCTCGCCGGCGGGCACGAACTCCGACGACCGGTCCCCGAAATCATCCCGCGTCAGCACCGCCTTGACGCCCGTCAGGGCCTCGGCCTTCGAGGTGTCGATCGACTTGATGAGGGCATGGGGATGGGGGCTGCGCAGCACCTTGCCGATCAGCATGCCCGGCACGTAGAAGTCGGCGCCGAACTTGGCCCGCCCGGTCACCTTGTCGACCCCATCGGGCCGCGGCGGCCGGGTGCCGACCCACTTCAGTTCCTTGTCGCCCCCCATATAGCCGGTGTCGGCGCCGGTATCGGTATCCTTCGCCATGGTCAGCTCCCCCTCATGTCGGCGGCCGCGTCGAGCACGGCCCGGACGATCTTGTCATAGCCGGTGCAACGGCACAGGTTGCCGGCCAGCCAGTAGCGCACTTCGGTCTCGCTCGGGTCCGGGTTCTTGTCCAACAGCGCCTTGGCCGCGACCAGAATGCCCGGCGTGCAGACGCCGCACTGCAGCGCCGCGTGCTCGATGAACTTGCTCTGCAGGGGATGCAGCACGTCGCCATGGGCCATCGCCTCGATGGTCTCGACCTCGCAGCCGCCCAGCTCCGCGCCCATCACCAGGCAGGCGCAGACCAGGCGGCCGTCCAGCAGCACGCTGCACGCGCCGCAGTCGCCCGAGGAACAACCCTCCTTGCTGCCGGTCAGCCCCAGCCCGTCGCGCAACACGTCGAGCAGGGTCTCCTCCGGTTCGCAGAGGAACTCGACCGCGTCCCCGTTGATGGTCGTCGATACGTGAATCTTCGCCATTAGCTCCGTCCCGCCCTTTCGGCTGCGATCAGGGCCGCGCGCCGCGCCAGCACGCCGGCCACCTTGATCCGATATTCCTTGGTGCCGCGCTTGTCGTCGATCGGCCGGCAGGCGCCGCTCGCGGCCGCCGCCAGGCGCTCCAGCGCCGCCTCGTCGAGCGTCGTGCCGACCAGCGCCGCGGCCGCCTCCGGCACCAGCATCGCGAGCGCCGCCACCGCGCCGAGCGCAACCCGCGCCGCGCTGCAGACGCCACTCTCGTCCAAGGTCAGGCTGACCCCGGCGCCGACCACCGCGATGTCCATCTCGGTGCGCGGGATGAATCGCAAATAGGCGTCGCCGGAGCGCGCCGGCCGCGCCGGCAGCAGCACCGAAACCACGATCTCGCCCTTGGCGAGAGAGGTCTTGCCGGGGCCGATGGCGATCTCCTCGACCGGCACCTCGCGCGTACCCGCCGGTCCCGCGACCCGGGCCACCGCCCGGGCCGCGATCATCGCCGGCACGCTGTCCGCCGCCGGCGAGGCGTTGCACAGGTTGCCGCCCAGGCTGGCGCGGCCTTGAATCTGGGTCGAGCCGATCAGCTCGACCGCCTCGACCACGCCGGGCCACAGCGCCTTGACCCCCGGGTGCTCACCCAACTCGGCGCCGCTCACCGCGGCCCCGACCCGGAAGCCGCCGTCCTCGGCGGCGATGCTCCGGAGTTCCGGAATCCGCTTCAGGTCGACCACCAGCTCCGGGGCGATCATCTCGGCGCGCAGCTGCACCAGGAGGTCGGTGCCGCCGGCCAGCGCCCGCACCTCGCCGCGCCCCCCGGCAAGCAGAGCCACCGCCCCATCGATCGTGTCCGGGGCCTCGTAACGCATATCGTTCATGAGTTTCCTTTTCCTACCCGCTTCGGCAAGTCCCGACGCCTGCAAGCGCCGTTTCGGCAGGGCCGCGGCGCCCGCGCCGACGCTGCCGTCCACGCTCTAGCTTCTCGCTACTATGTAAGGCCCAGAGGCCCCGGCGGAAAGGACAGATCGCGCCGGTTTGTAGGACCGCAAATGGATTTTCCCGGGCGCCGTCAAACCCCGGCGCTCTCCTGGCGCCCGGCCGGCGGCACGGGGGTGCCCCCGGAGCGCTCCCGTGCCGAAACCGAGGGAAGTGGGGAGGGGCCATGTTTCGCGAGGACAATAGTAACAATTTTAACTAAATTTCGTTCATTATTAGTAGATTATTAATAATAAAGAAACAATTGCTTGACATTTCTAAATACTATGTTAGTATTTTTTCAACATTGCTTAAGACTTTGTGAACTCGCATCGGAGGATAACCAGCGTGTTGCAGGCCTTCCTGAAAGACGACTCCGGCGCCTCCGCGATGGAATACGCGTTCATCGCCGGCTTGATCTCGATCGCGATTCTCGCCTCGGTCATGAGCCTGGGCGACTCCGTGGACCGGGCCTATGCCCAGGTCAACGACGACATGGCGGTCGCCGCCGGCATGCCGAGCGCCGAGACGCCAGGCGATGTCCTCGTGCTCGAGCCGATCCTCGACGGGGTCGCCATCGCCATCCAGTGATCCGCGCCACGCGCGAAACCGAATCCGACCACGCTTTCGAAGGATATGGTGGGCCCGCCTCCTGGTCTCGCGCAAGCGTGGCGACGAGCATCAGGATGGTCGTGTGCCTGCCGACGACGGTAGCCGGCGGTGACCGGGAATGCTATGATTCCCGTGGCAGATGGGGTTTTGACGCGGCACGGCTGCCTGAAGCATCCCGAGAACGGCGCGCGCGAGGGTGCCCGGTTCGTGCGCGACCGCACCCCCCGCGCCACCGAGCCCGCGCCACCGAGAAGGCCTTCGACGACTTCGCCGATGGCACCGACGAGGCCGGCAATCTTGCGCACGCTCGGGGTCCGCGCCGAAGCCGCTGAATGGGGAGACCGGATCATGGCGACCGACGCGGCCACCAACGGCGAGGCGCTGGGCCGGCGCCTGCGGCTCGGCATGGTCGGCGGCGGACAGGGCGCCTTCATCGGCGGGGTGCACAGGATCGCGGCGCGCCTCGACGACCGCTACGAGCTGGTCGCCGGCGCTTTCTCCAGCGACCCCGACCGCAGCCGGGCCTCGGCCGCCGAACTCGGCGTGTCGAGCGAACGGGCCTACGGTCGCTACGCCGAGATGGCGGCGGCGGAGGCGGCGCGCGGCGACGGTATCGACATCGTCGCCATCGTGACGCCGAACCACCTCCACCACGGGCCCGCCACGGCGTTCCTGGAGGCCGGAATCCACGTCATCTGCGACAAGCCGCTGACCACCACGCTCGACGATGCCATGGACCTGGCCAAGACGGTGCGGCGGACCGGCCTGGTGTTCGGCCTGACCCACAACTACACCGGCTATCCCATGGTCCGGCAGGCGCGCGAGATGGTGCTGGCGGGCGAGCTCGGCGCCATCCGGGTGGTCCAGGTCGAGTACGCCCAGGACTGGCTGAGCGAGAAAATCGAGGATACGGGTCACAAGCAGGCGGCCTGGCGCACCGACCCCAAGCAGGCCGGGCCGGCGGGCTGCGTCGGCGACATCGGCACCCACGCCTACCATCTGACCACCTTCGTCACCGGCCTCGAGGTCACCGAGCTCTGCGCCGAACTGACCGCCTTCGTGCCCGGCCGGGCGCTCGACGACAACGCCCACATGCTGTTGCGTTTCGAGGGCGGCGCCCGGGGTCAGCTGTGGTCGAGCCAAGTCGCCGCGGGCAACCAGTGCGCCCTGAGGATTCGGGTCTACGGCGAAAAAGGCGGTCTCGAATGGCACCAGGAGCATCCGGACCACCTGCACCACAGCCCCTTGGGCCAGCCGCCCCGAACGATCACCCGCGGCGGCGCCGGCGCGGGCCCGGCGGCGGGGCGGGTGACGCGCGTCCCGGCGGGGCATCCCGAAGGCTATCTCGAGGGCTTCGCGAATATCTACCTCGACATCGCCGAGGTCGTCAGCGCGCGCCTCGAGGATCGCGATCCCGACCCCGGCGCCTGTGACTTCCCGAGCGTCGAGGATGGCGTCCGCGGGGTCAAGTTTATCGAGGCGGCGGTTGAGTCGAGCGCGCGCGGCGGCGTCTGGGTCGACGCCCGGATTTCGATCTAGGCGGGATCGAACCGCGGCTTCCGAGCCCGATGGCGCGCCGAGGCACAGGCCTCCACTCCCATGAGACGCCGGTCAAGCGGCCGATTGACCTCGCCACCTGATTGAGCAACCATCGCGATCGGGTGCTACGCCGAAAACCGATTTCCGCCAACACTCGCGCGCGCCATGGAGAAGAGACCAAGAAAGATGACGGCGACCGGCGAGATTTCCGGCCAATTCGCGGGCCGATATGCGGTCATCACCGGCGGCACCCAGGGCCTAGGCGAGGCCACGGCGCGGCTGTTCGCCCGACGGGGCGCGGCGGGCCTGGTGATCTGCGGCCGCACCGCCGAGCGCGGCCGCGCGGTTGCCGCGGAGCTGAGCGCCGCCGGGTGTGAAACCCGTTTCGTGCGGGCCGACCTGGCGAACCTCGACGACTGCGGCAAGGTGATCGCGGAAGCCGACGCGGCGTTCGGGAACCTTCACGGCCTGATCAATTGCGCCGCCATGACCGATCGGGGAACCATCTGGGACACCACCCCGGAGCTGTGGAATCGCATCTTCGACGTCAACGTCCGGGCGCCGTTTTTCCTGATGCAGGAGGCGGCAAAGATCATGAAACGCGAGGGCACGCCGGGCGCGATGGTCAATGTCATAAGCATGTCCAGTCACGGCGGCCAGCCATTCATCACCGCCTACTGCGCCTCCAAAGGCGCGCTGGCCACGCTCACCCGCAACGTCGCCTTCGCACTGTTGCGCCACCGCATTCGCGTCAACGGGCTCAACATCGGCTGGATGGACACCCCTGGCGAGGATCGCATCCAGAAGACCTATCACGGCGCGGACGACTCCTGGCTCGCGCCGGCGGAGAAAAGCCAGCCATTCGGGCGCCTGATCAAGCCCGACGAGGTGGCGCGGGCGATCGCCTTCCTGGCGTCCGACGAGTCGGGATTGATGACCGGTAGCCTGGTCGACTTCGATCAGTCGGTGCTGGGGGCCTACGAGGCGGCGCCGCAGCCGGCCCTGGCGCCTTGACAAGTTGACACCTGGACCCGCCTATCGATTCGCTGCGGTTTCGGCGGATAAAACGGATTTGCCGCAAGCGCCATCGTTTTCGGCCGAGCTTATCCAGCCCATGACGGACGATGGTTCGGATTGCGCCGCGTTCAGGGCGTCGATTTGACCCTGCCTATCGGGAGAGCGAACCAGTGCAACGGCTCGGCATCGGCCTGATCGGCAGCGGCTTCATGGGCCGGTGTCACGCGCTGGCCTTCCGCGCCGCTTCGAGCATCTTCGACCTCCCGGCCCAGCCAATGCTGGAGCTGCTGGCCGACGTCGACGACGAGGTGGCGCGGCGCGGCGCCGAAGGGTTGGGCTTCGCCCGCTCGACCGGAGACTGGCGGGTGCTGGTCGCCGACCCGAAGGTCGACCTGGTCGACATCGCCGCGCCGAACGTCCTGCACAAGCCCATCGCGCTGGCGGCTATCGCCGCCGGCAAACCGGTCTACTGCGAGAAGCCGCTGGCCCCGGACGCCGCCGCCGCCAAGATCCTCGTGGACGGCGCGGAGGCCGCGGGTATCAAGACCATGGTCGGGTTCAACTACCTGAAGAACCCGATTACCGGCCTGGCGCGGGAGATCGTCTCGAGCGGCGAGATCGGCGAGGTCATCGGCTTCCGCGGCATCCACGCCGAGGACTACATGGCCGACCCGGCGGCGCCGTACACCTGGCGGCTGGAACCCTCCGGGGGCGCCGGTGTGGTGACCGACCTCGGCAGCCACATCATCTCCCTGGCGCGCTTCCTGGTCGGTGACATCGCCGCCGTCTGTGGCCACCTCGAGACCATCGTAAAGGAGCGCCCGGTCGGCCCCGGCGCCGCCGAGACGCGGGCCGTGGAGGTGAGCGACCAGGCGCGGTGTCTGGTCCGATTCGCGGGCGGCGCGAGCGGCAGCATCGAGGCGAGCTGGGTGGCGACCGGCCGCAAGTCGCAGCTGGACTACGAGATCACCGGGACCAAGGGCTCGCTCGCCTTCACCCAGGAGCGGATGAACGAGCTTAAGCTCTACACCCTCGGCCAGCCGAGCGGCCGCGAGGGCTACAAGACCATCGTCGCCGGGCCGGACCATCCGCCTTACGCCGACTTCTGCCCGGCACCCGGACACCAACTCGGCTTCAACGACACCAAGACGATCGAGGTGCGCGACCTGATCGTGGGGCTGGCGGACGGCGGCGCGCCCTGGCCCGACTTCCGGGAGGCGTGGGAGGTGCAGCGCGTGGTCGACGCGGTCGTGGGCTCGGCCAGGGACGGCCGCTGGGTGGGTATCGCCGAGGTCTGATACAGGTCTCGCTGATTAGGACCTTCGGCATCAAATTCGGTAGCGACAGGCCTCCCTAGGGACCGGCCGATCGGCTCGATCTCGCGTCAAGTGCACCCATGGATAACCTGCCGAATGTACCTTTTGACGGGGTCAGTATTGGTTTATAGCTGCCGGGGCTCGATCGAATCCCTGGCTCGGGAGGCGGGTGAAAAGATGGACAGGCCGAAAGACGCTGGTCCGAGCGGCGCCGGTTCCATCGAACGGACTTTCGCGTTGGCGGCGTCCGTCGGACGTCCGGCGAGACCGGCACATGCCTTCGTTTGAACGTCGAGACTACAGCCTGTCCGGCGGCGTGGCCGATGCCGTCGCGCTCGACGGCGAACGCATCGAGCGCCGCGTCGAGGAACGCTGGTGGTCGCCCGAAATCCCGCGCGCGACCCTCAAGAAACTGACGCGGCGCGGTGATCGGGAGGCCTGGTGGAATTTCGCTCCCTGGCTGCTGCTTCTCGGCGCGAGCGGCCTGATCGCCGCCTTGTCCTGGAACAGCTGGTGGGCGGTTCCCGCCTTCTTCGTCTACGGCACGATCTATTCGTCGAGCGACGCGCGTTGGCACGAATGCGGGCATGGCACGCCGTTTCGAACCCGCTGGGTCAACGAGCTCTTCTATCATCTCTGTTCGTTCATGACCCTGCGCGAGGGCTATCTATGGCGCTGGAGCCATGCGCGCCATCACACCTACACTCTCATGGTCGGCCGGGATTCCGAGATCGACATACAGCGACCGGCGAATCTGCCCGGCATCATCGCCGATTTCCTGTACCTGCGCGGCGGGCCGTCCGAACTCGCGCGGATCGTTCGTCATGCCTTCGGCGTGCTCGACGGCGACGTGCGCGATTTCGTACCGGAGGGCGAGCGGGCCAAGATGATCTGGTCGAGCCGGGTCTATGTCGCGATCATCGCTGGCGTCGGGGTCTGGTCGCTGGCGATCGAAAGCTTTTTGCCGATGATGTTTGTCGCCACGCCGCGCTTTTATGGCGGCTGGCTGCATCACCTGCTCGCCATGACGCAGCATGCGGGACTGGCCGAGAACGTGGCCGACCATCGCCTCAACTCCCGGACGGTCACCATCAACCCGGTGTTCCGCTTTCTCTACCTGAACATGAACTATCACGTCGAACACCACGTCTTCCCGATGGTGCCGTTCCATGCGCTGCCGAAGCTTCATGAAGAGATCGGGGATCGGACACCACCGGCCTACGACGGTCTGTGGGCGGTCTACCGCGAACTGATTCCGGTATTGATTCGGCAGGCGAGAACGGATCCCGACCATTACATAAGGCGGGCGCTGCCGGAAACGGCCGCGGTGTAGCCGCGATGCCGAAGAGTGGAATAATTCGGGAGAAGAACTTGAGCGGAACCTGGATCGAAGTTTGCCGCACCGACGAGATCGACGAAAAAGACGTCTTGGGATTTGAATGCCGCGGCGAAAAATACGCCATCTACAACACGGCCTCGGGTTTTTATGCGACCGCCGGTGTCTGCACGCACGAGGCCGCCGATCTGTCCATGGGGCTGGTGATCGACGACATCATCGAATGCCCGATGCATCAGGGCCGGTTTCACATTCCGACCGGCAAGGCGAAAAGCGCGCCGGCCTGCGTCGACCTGAAGACCTACGCCGTAAAGATCGAGGACGGGATGGTGTTGATCGAGCTGCCGGACGGAACCTTCGCCGAATCGACTGCGTGAATCCGCTCTAGAACTGAAGAAAGACTTCCCGCAGGGTCTTGAACGATTCCTCCGTGGTGGAATCGGACGACGCCGCGTATCCCATGACGAATCCCGGCCGTGGCGGCGAGGTCCGGTAATACTGTGACAGCGGCACGAGATTCACGCCCCTGCGCACGGCTTGTTCGGCGATCGCCCGGTCGTCGGCCGGCGTTTTCAAAAAAGCCGTGATCTGGATTCCGGTGCGTCCGTCCAAGGGCTCCAGCCACTCGCCCAGATAGTCTTCGCAAAGCTTCAGAAAGAGTCGCCGTCTATGGCCATAGAGTCGGCGCATTCTGTTGAGGTGTAAAAAGAAATGGCCTTGCGCCATGAAGTCGGCGAGCGCCGCCTGAAGGATGAGCGGAGGGAATTGGCCGGTGACGTTGATGGCCAGCTTTGCGCGCTCCGCAAGGTTCACCGGCAGCACGATAAAGCCAAGCCGCATCGACGGGAAAAGGGTCTTTGCGAAAGTTCCGACGTAAATCACCGGCGCGTTCTCGGACAAGCCTTGAATCGCCGGTACCGGCTGTCCGCGAAACGGGTACTCCCCGTCGAAATCGTCTTCGATGATCCAGATTCCCTCCCTGCGCGCCACTTCCAGAACCATCAGACGCTGCTCCAGGGGCATCGTTATTCCCAACGGTTGCTGGCAGGACGGGGTGAGATATATCAGGCGCGGCTTCGGCGACACATCGGCGGTGATGCGCCACCCGTCACGATCGACCGAAAGCGGAATCAGCCGCGCCCCGGCGCCGAGGAACGCGCTTTGCGCCCCCAGATAGCCGGGCTCCTCCATCCAGACGCCATCCCCTTCGTCCAGCAGCAGGCGCGCCAGCAGGTCGAGCGCCGCCTGGGCCCCCGTGGTTATGACGATTTGATCGGCGGTACAGCGTACCCGTCGCGATCCCACGATATAGGAGGCGATGGACCGCCGCAGATCCGGCAGCCCGGTGAGATAGTGGTAACCGAACAAATCCTCGCCGCCGAAGCGTGCTTTTTGCGCCAGCAAGCGGCTCCAGACCTTGAATGGAAAACTGGCCAACTCCGGGGTCCCCGGATGGAAGGCGGGCTTGCCGGGAAACGATCGCACGCGCGGCTGCTCGGTCATCATCACGCCACGCGATGACAGGGCGGGCGTGGGCCGCGGGCTCTGCTGTTGCCCCGGTCCCATGACCCGCAACAGGTGTTCGCAAAGCTTGACGACGCGGGTGCCGGACCCCTGACGGCTTTCCAGATATCCTTCCGCAACCAACTGGTCATAGGCCGAAATCACGGTGTTCCGCCCGATCCCCAGTGTGTGGGCGAGGGCCCGAATCGACGGCAGGCCGGCGCCGCCGGGCAGTGTTCCTTCGAGGATCAGCTCCCGCAATTGGTCGCAAAGCTGCCGATGAAGGGGCTCGCGCACGCCTGCGTCCAACCGCAAAAAATCCAGGGGATAACTCGCACGCATCAACCTGCTTCCAGATTAGTGTACCCAATTGAATGTTTGAAAGTGTCCCTAGCGATGGGGACAATAGCCATCCTATCACAGGGACGGCGACCAAGAGAAGCTCGGGAGGCGCTCCAGGTGACCAACGAGAGCCTGCGTTTCGGCCTGATCGGTGCCGGTTTTATCGGCCAGTCACACGGGCTGGCGATCAACGCCGTCAATCGGGTCTTCGGCCCCCGCCCGCTGCGCGCGGTGGCGACGGTCCTGGCCGACCTCGACGAGCGCCGGGCACGCGCCCAGGCCGAGCGCCTCGGCTTCGAGCGCTGGACGGTGGATTGGCGCGAGGCCCTGGAGGCAGTGGACGCGGTCATCATCGCCGTCCCCAGCTTCATGCATATGGAGATCGCGGTCGCGGCCGCCACCGCCGGCAAGCATATTCTCTGTGAGAAGCCGGTGGGACTTTCCAGCCACCAGGCGACACGGATCGCCGCCGCGGCCGCCGCGGCGGAAATTACCTCTGCGGTCGGCTTCACCTACCTACGGGCGCCGATGATACGGCATGCCAAGACGCTTCTGGATCGCGGTGACTTGGGCCGCCCGATTCACTTTCGCGGCCGTCACGCCGAAGACTACCTCGCCGACGCCGACGCGCCTTTCAGCTGGCGGCTCGACGCGAAACTGGCCGGCCGCTGCGGCGCCTTGGGTGATCTCGGCTGGCACATCATCGCCATTGCCCGCTATCTATGTGGGCCGATATCCTCGCTCAGCGGCCTCACCGGGACTTTTCATCGCACGCGCCCGGAAGCGGAGGGAGTCCAGCCGCGGCGCGAGGTTGAGAACGAGGATTGGGCCGGCGCTTTACTGCAATTTGGCACCGGTGCCGTCGGCACGATCGAGGTGAGCCGGATCGCGCATGGCCGCAAGATGGACATCGCTTTCGAGTTGGTTTGCGAAAACGGCACGCTCGCGCTCGCGGGCGAACGGCTCAATGAATTGCAGCTGTACATCGACAGTGATCCGGTCGGCGAGTCGGGGTTCAGAACGATCCATGTCAACAGCGCGCATCCGGACTATGGCGCCTTTGTCCCGGCGCCGGCCCATGGCCTGGGCTTCAACGATCTGAAGACGATCGAGCTGCGTGAGTTCATTGTGGCCGTCGCCGCCGGACGCAACGTCGATCCGGATCTCGAGCAGGCATGCCGTATCGCCCGGGTCTGCGAGGCCATCATCGAT
Organism: Pseudomonadota bacterium; assembly: GCA_022572685.1. Lineage (GTDB taxonomy): Bacteria > Pseudomonadota > Alphaproteobacteria > Kiloniellales > J153 > JACZVL01. Next base: position 13,561 of record JACZVL010000006.1, on the reverse strand, counting down.
TCTGCGGAGGGCGGCACGACCATCACGGCGCCGGAGCAGGCGCCCGGCCCGGCCGCGCCCGTCACCGATAGGGAGGCCGTGGGCCGATGACCATCAAGATCGGCGTCAATCCGATCGGCTGGACCAACGACGACGTGCCGGAGCTCGGCGGCGATACGCCCTTGACGACCTGTCTGTCCGAAATCCGGCAGTCGGGCTATCTCGGCACGGAACTGGGGTACAAGTTTCCGCGCGAGAGTTCGGCCCTTCGCGCCGCTCTGCTGCCGTACGGCCTGGCGGTGGTTTCCGGTTGGTGGGATGGCCGAATCCTGGACCGTGACGTCGACGCGGAGTTCGAGGCGGTGTTACCGCATCTGAGCCTTCTGCGCGATCTGGGAGCCGAGCTGGTCGTCTACGCCGACACATCGCGCGGGCGCCACGACGCCATCTGGCGGCCCATCTCCCAGCGGCCGCGGCTGATGGATGGTGATTGGCCGGGCTATGGCCGCAAGCTGACGGCGCTTGCGGAGCGGATGGCCGAATTCGGGGTTGGGATGGCTTTCCATCACCACATGGGCACGGTGGTCGAAACCGATGACGAAGTGGATCGGCTGATGTCGGTGACCGGCCCCGCCGTCGGGTTGCTCTACGACAGCGGCCATTGCGCCTTTTCAGGCGGTCAGCCGGTGGCCCTGGCCCGCCGGCATGCGCGGCGGATCGTTCACGTTCACTGCAAGGATGTACGGCTAGCGAAATTGCGGCAGGCCCGGCGAACCGACATGAGCTTCATGGATTCGGTGCTCGACGGCCTCTTTACGGTGCCTGGAGATGGCGGCCTCGATTTTCCCGCCATCTTGGCGACGTTGTGCGAGGCCGATTTCGCTGGCTGGCTGGTCGTCGAGGCGGAGCAGGATCCCGAAAAGGCCCACCCCCTGACTTTCGCCAGGATGGGTCATGACAACCTTGCCGCGATGGCGCGGGCCGCTGGTTTTGTGGTCCAGGACCAGACAGCTTCCCGATAGGTCTGGCATTCAAATTGTACCCTATAGAATGTCACGAATTGTCCCTAGTGTTGGGATCAATACCGGCATAGTTAAGAACCGGGGCCCCAAAACGGCAAGGTCCGAAGCTGCGCACGGCGCACAGATGTTCAGGTTCCGGCGATGCGGGTTCTTGAGAGATCACCCGGATTGCGGCGGTTGGGCTGCCCGGTGTGCGTTGAGGCGAATCGTCTTACGAGCTTCGCGGTTGCCGACCAGGGGAAACCGTCAACCATGAGGAAACCATGGAGGGTAAAGGGATGCATACTCTAAAAAAGGCTTTGATCGGCGCAGCGATTTTACTCGGCTTTTGGGCCGTCCAAGCCCAGGCGCAGAACAACGATCCGGCGCGGATCGTATTTGTCACCCACGCCAGCGCCACCAGCGCCTTCTGGTCGACCGTGAAGAAAGGCGTTGACGACGCGGCGGAACTGATGGGCGCAGAGGTACAGTACCTGTCGCCCCAGGTGTTCGACGTGGTCGCGATGGCACAGTTGATCGAAGCGGCGATCGCGACCGATCCTGACGGGTTGGTGGTGTCGATCCCGGACGCGGACGCGCTCGGCGATGCGATCCGCGCCGCCGTGGCAGCCGACATCCCCGTGATCTCAATGGACTCCGGCGAGGAGGTCAGCAAGGAACTCGGTGCGGTTTTCCATATGGGCATCAACGAGTACCAATCCGGACTTGAGGCCGGCCAACGGATGAAGGCGGCCGGACTTTCGGTCGGTGCCTGTATCAACATGGAGATCGGCAATGTCGCGCTCGACCTGCGGTGTGAGGGCTTCCAGAAGGGCCTTGGCGGCGATTCAGTGGTGATCGCGACCTCCGCCGATCCGACCGAGATCCGCAACGGGGTCGAGGCATACCTTGGACAACATCCGAACGTGGACGCCGTGCTCACGTGCTGTGCCGAGGCGTTCGACCCAACGCTGGAAGCACTCAAGGGAATCGCTGACGGCGATCCGAATCGGAAAAAAATCCAGATCGGGTCGTTCGATCTGTCCCCGACGCTGCTCCAGGCGATCGACAAAGGCGAGGCGATGTTCGCGATCGATGCCCAGCAGTATCTGACCGGTTATCTGCCGGTGGTGTTCTTGGCGTTGCACCACAAAGTCGGTATGATCCCGGTTACCAACGTGATGACAGGTCCGTTGTTCGTGATGAAGAACACCGCCGCCGAGGTCATCGAGATGGCGAAAAAAGGCTATCGGTAAGTGTCGAAAACCGGCGGCGTTTGCCTAACCGTGGTATCAAGGGGTCGCGCGTCGCGCGGCCCCTAATACCGAGGGACGCAAGCCCACGACCGGCATGCCGGAGAAATTTCGCGAGGCTCGGATGACACATCTCAATGTTGCGCTGCTGCAGATGGCGGCGCAGGGCGGAGACCAGGTGGCCAATCTCGAGAAAGGGGAGGCGTTTTGCCGTCGCGCGGCGGAACAGGGCGCCGATATCGCGCTGTTCCCCGAGATGTGGAACATTGGCTACCAATGCTACGACCCGACAATCGAGTCTGCGCGGGACTCGTGGATGGGCCAGTCCATCGATGGCGACAGCGACTTCATCCGGCACCACCGGAAACTCGCCCGCGAACTCGATATGGCATTGGCGGTAACCTACCTCGAGACCTGGCCCGGGCAGCCGAGGAATTCGGTATCCCTGATCGACCGGCACGGCGAGGTCCTGTTCACCTACGGGAAGGTCCATACCTGCTGCTACGAAAATCCCGAAGTCGTCTGCACCCCCGGGACCGACTTTTACACCGCCGATCTGGACACCCGCGTCGGACCCGTGCGGGTCGGCGCCATGATCTGCTACGATCGCGAGTTCCCGGAGTCCGCGCGTCTGCTGATGATCCAGGGCGCGGAGCTCATCCTGACGCCCAACGCCTGCAGTCTGACCGAATACGATCGAATCCGCATCCACCAGTTCCGCGCCCGCGCGTTCGAGAATATGGTGGCGACGGCGATGACGAATTATGCGGCGCCGCAGCACGATGGACATTCCCTTGCCTGCAATCCCGACGGCTCCGTCGTCGCAATGGCGGGCGAGACCGAGGATGTGTGCATGGCGAGCTTCGATCTGGACTGGATCCGGACCTGGCGCCGAACGAAGTATTGGGGCGACGCGTTTCGGCGCCCATCGGTATACACCCCGCTGGCGGACACCGCCGTCACGGAGCCGTTCGTCCGGACGGATCTGTTCGGCGAGCCATTGACGCATCGCCATCACACATGATCTCGACGCGGACTTCGGACGCTGCAAAAGGCAGATAGGGAACGGTTGTAGAAAAAATGGCTGAGCGAGACCTCCCCGTCGCCCGTGATGCCGACGAGCGAGTCCGAGAAGTCCGGCTGCTGGTCAAGATCTTGAGTCGGCCAGAACTCGGCGCCCTCGCCGGCACGATACTGATCTTCTTGTTTTTCGGCATCGTCGCGGGCGACAGCGGCATGTTCAGTATGAAGGGCATTATGATCTTCCTGGAGGTGTCGGCCCAACTGGGCATCCTTGCGGTGTTCGTATCCCTGCTCATGATCGCCGGCGAGTTCGATCTGTCCGTCGGATCCATGATCGGATTTGCCGGCGTGGCGATCGCCATCCCGATGCAGCAATTCGGCTGGCCGCTTTGGGCCGCGATCACATTGGCATTCGGACTGGCCGTGGTGGTTGGATACATCAACGGACTGATCGTCGTGAGAACGAAGCTGCCGTCCTTCATCGTCACGCTCGCGGCCCTGTTCATCCTGCGGGGGCTCACGTTGGGCATCACGCGGTTGATGACCGGGCGCACGCAGGTTTCGGGGCTAAGGCCGCTCTTCGAAGATGACTGGCTGGCGCCTCTGTTTGCCGGCGACGTTTTCCAATCGCTGTTTCTGTGGCTGGCCAGCGTCGATGCGATTCGGACGCGCACCGACGGTCTGCCACTGGCTCCCGGCGTGCCGGTCTCCGTCATCTGGTGGCTCGTGCTGTCGGCGCTGGCCACCTGGTTGCTGCTGCGAACCAAGTTCGGCAATTGGATCTTCGCCACCGGGGGCGATGTGTTGGCCGCCCGCAACGCCGGCGTCCCCGTCGAGCGCGTCAAGATTCTGCTTTTCATTGGCACGGCCTGCGGGGCCACGCTGTTTGCGGCGATCCAGGTTCTCGATGCCGGTTCCGCCGACACTCAGCGCGGTCTGCTGAAGGAATTCGAGGCGATCATCGCGGTGGTTGTCGGCGGCACGTTGCTGACCGGCGGCTATGGCTCGGCGGTCGGCGCGGCTCTGGGAGCCCTTATCTTCGGTACGGTTCAAATGGGCATCTTCTTCACCGGCGTGAACACGGATTGGTTCAAGGTCTTCGTGGGCACCATGGTGCTGGTCGCGGTGCTGTTCAACAATTTCATTCGTAGACGAATGACGGAGGCGCGGTGATGTCGGCAGTGCCTCTCATCGAAGTGCGTTCGATCACCAAGTATTACGGTTCGGTCATCGCGCTGAAGGACATCTCGATGATCTGCTACGCGGGCGAGGTGATGTGCCTGCTGGGCGATAACGGGGCCGGCAAGTCGACACTGATCAAGATGCTGTCGGGCATGCACAAGCCCGACGCCGGGAAAATCCTGCTGGACGGCGAAGAGGTCGTCTTCCAGTCGCCCAGAAGCGCTCTGAATCGGGGCATTGCCACCGTGTATCAGGACCTGGCCACGGTCCCCTTGATGAGCATCACGCGAAACTTCTTCATGGGCCGCGAACCGGTGCGCGGTTGGGGGCCGTTTCAGCGTTTCGACATAGCGGCCAGCGATAAAATCGCGCAGCGGGAGATGCTGAATATCGGCATTGACGTGCGCGATCCCGGCCAGGCGGTCGGCACACTGTCCGGCGGTGAACGCCAATGCCTGGCCATCGCGCGCGCCATATACTTCGGTGCCAAGGTGCTGATCCTCGATGAGCCGACTTCGGCGCTGGGCGTTCATCAGGCGGCTGTCGTCCTGCGCTATGTGATGGAGGCGAAGGCGCGGGGTCTCGCGGTGATTTTTATCAGCCACAACGTTCACCACGCCTATCCCGTCGGAGACCGTTTTACGATACTCAATCGCGGCCGCAGCGAGGGGACGTTCGAGAAAGCCGAGATCACTCGCGAGCAGGTCATGTTGATGATGGCCGGCGGTCGAGAATTGGAGCAGCTTACCGCGGAGCTGGATGGGGCCCAAGGCGGTGAACATATCAAGTAGGCCGGAACCAAGGCCAGGGCAGGCCGCAATTCCTATTGCCTGATGCCGGTATCCTGAACGACGCCGGCGAGCATCGACGCAGACGGCCAAGTTGCTTGGAGGAACGTATGTATATCGTTGGACAGGAAGAGATCGACGCCATTGCGAGGGTCATCCGCCAGGGCACGCTGTTCCGTTACGGCGTCGGCACCGAATGCGACCGATTCGAGCGCCGCTATGCCGACTATCTTGGTGTCAAGCATGCCTGCCTGGCGACCAGCGGGTCCTATGCCCTGTCGGCGGCGCTGGTCGGACTGGGCATCGGCCCGGGTGACGAAGTTCTGGTGCCGGCGCACACCTACATGGCGACGGCCACGTCGGTCCTCGCGGTGGGTGCGATTCCGGTGATCGTCGATATCGACGAGACGATCACGATCGATCCCGCGGCGATCGACGCGGCGGCCGGGCCGCGGACCAGGGCCGTCATCCCGGTCCATATGTGGGGCGCGGCCTGCGACATGGACGCGATCATGAAAGTCGCCGCAAAGCACGGCATGTTGGTCCTGGAGGACGCGTGCCAGGCCGTGGGGGGCGGTTATGAAGGGCGAATGCTCGGCTCTATCGGTCATGCCGGCGCCTACAGCTTCAACTACTACAAGAATATGACGGCCGGCGAGGGTGGCGCCGTCGTCACCAACGACCCGCGGATCGCGGAGCGGGCCAAGTGCGCGATCGATCCGTGTCACTTCTACTGGCAAGGCCGGAGTGACACCATGAAGCCGTTCGCGGGCAACGGCGCGCGCGCCTCCGAGATCATGGGCGCGATGCTGAATGTACAGCTCGATCGCCTGCCGGGCATAATCTCGGCCATGCGGGCCGAGAAGAAACAGATCCTCGAGGGCACCTCCCGTCTGGCCAACCTCGGCATGCGGCAGACCCCCATGAACAGTCCGGACCACGACTGTGCCGCCCACGTGATGTACACGATGCCGTCCGCCGGGCAGGCCCAGACCTTCGCCGAGGTCTTTCCCAGCGTCATTGCCGGCAAGACGGGCCGCCACAGTTATACGGAGTGGGATCAGGTGCTGATGTGCGCCGGGGCGGCACACCCCGGATTGAACCCTTACGAGATGCCGCAAAACTCCGGCTGCCGGCGCGAGTATTCGAAGGACATGTGCGCCGGCTCCCTGGATATCCTGGACCGCACCATCCTGGTGCCGATGCATCCGGAACATGCGCAGCAGCAGATCGACGAGACCATTCACAATATTGTCGCTGCCGCACGAGTTGCCCTGGACGGCCTGGCGCGTGACGACGTAGACATCCGGAATGCGGCGCCGGTGGACGCGCAGAAATTCGATCTCGGAGATACGGCGGCCTAGGTCCGCGAAAACCGCATATCCGAGGTGCTCGGGCCGCCGTTGCCGCGATCCGGCCGGACGGCGTTGGCGGGAGGAGATCGCCATGAAGACTGTTCGCCTCACCATGGCTCAGGCGCTGGTGAAGTATCTCACCGTCCAGAGGACGGTGATCGACGGTGCCGAGGCGCCTCTGTTCGGCGGCGTCTTCGCCATCTTCGGCCACGGCAACGTCACCTGTCTGGGCGAAGCGCTGGAGAGCGTCAAGGACGTGCTGCCGACATGGCGTGGGCAGAACGAGCAGTCGATGGCGTTGGCCGCCGTTGCCTACGCCAAGGCCAAGCGGCGCCGGCAGATCATGGTGGCAACCTCCTCGATCGGCCCCGGCGCGACCAACATGGTGACCGCGGCGGGCGTGGCCCATTCCAACCGCCTGCCGGTCCTGCTGCTGTCGGGCGATACCTTCGCAAACCGCGTGCCCGACCCGGTCCTGCAGCAGGTCGAGCACTTCGACAACCCGACGACCACGGTGAACGACGCCTTCAAGGCGGTGACCCGCTACTGGGACCGGATCACCTGGCCGGAGCAGATCATCTCCTCGCTGCCCGAGGCCATCGCGATCATGCTCGATCCGGCCGATTGCGGGCCCGCCTTCTTGGGCCTGTCTCAGGACGTGCAGGGCATGGCCTACGACTATCCGGTGAGCTTCTTCGAGCCCAGGGTTCATCTCATCCGCCGGCCGCGCCCGGACACCGAGGAGCTGATCGCCGCGGCGGCGCTGTTGCGAGGCGCGGTGAAGCCGTTGATCATCGCCGGCGGCGGCGTGCACTACGCGCTGGCGACGGCCGAGCTCGCGGTGTTCGCCGAGCGCCACAACATCCCCGTGGTCGAGACCATCGCGGGTCGCGCGGTGCTGCCCTGGGATCACCCGCTCAACGCCGGTCCGATCGGCGTCATCGGCAGCGCCTCGGCCAACGCACTGGCGGCCGAGGCCGACGTGGTGCTGGCCGTGGGCACGCGTCTGCAGGACTTCGCGACCGGCTCCTGGACGGTGTTCCAGAACCCGAACCTGCGGCTCATCGCCCTCAACGCCGCGCGGTTCGATGCCATCAAGCACCGCGCGCTATCGGTCGTCGGCGACGCCCAGGCGGGGCTGACCGAGCTTGGCGCCGCGCTGACCGACTGGCGTGGGCCGGAAGCGTGGACCCGGCGCGCCGCCAGCGAGACTGCCGAGTGGAACCGGGTGGTCGACAAATTCAGTGGCCCGACCAACGCCAGCCTGCCGTCCTACGCCCATGTCGTCGGCGCCGTAAACCGCATGTGCGACCCGACCGACATCGCGCTCACCGCCGCCGGCGGACTGCCCGGCGAGCTCAACAAGAACTGGCGCGCGAGGTCGGTGGGCAACTTCGATTGCGAGTTCGGTTTCAGCTGCATGGGTTATGAGATCGCCGGCGGTTGGGGCGCAAAAATGGCGAACCCGGAGAAGGACGTCATCGTCTTCGTCGGCGATGGTTCCTACCTGATGATGAACTCCGACATCTACAGCTCCGTCCTGACCGGCCACAAACTGATCGTCGTGGTCTGCGACAACGGCGGCTTCGCGGTTATCGATCGGCTGCAGAGGTTCAAGGGAGGCGCGTCCTTCAACAATCTTTTCGAGCATTGCCGCATTCGGAACCGGGTCGAGGTCGACTTCGCCAAGCATGCCGAGAGCATGGGGGCGAACGCCGAAACCGTCGACGGCATCGCCGAGTTCGAGCGCGCCTTCGAGCGCGCGAAGCAAGCCGACCGCACCTACGTCATCGTCATCAAGGTGCACCCCAACGAGTGGACGCCGGGCGATGCCTGGTGGGACGTTGGCGTACCGCAGGTCAGCCAGCGCGAAGCGGTGCTGAAAGGCACCGCCGAGCACGCGAAGGGCCGCGGAAAGCAGCGCGTCGGAGTGTAAGCCATGGCGATCCGCTTGGGCGTGGCGCCGGTCTCTGTGGGCCAATATTAAGGACCTTGGGTATTATGCGGCGACTGCGTGTCGGATTGGTGGGCGCCGGACTCGTTGGACAGGCCGCCCACGCGTTCTATCTTTGGCAGGACCGGGAGCGCTTCGACTTGGTCGCGCTCGCCGACCCTTCGCCGTCGGTCCGAACGGCCATGGGTGCGCGGTACAATATTGCCGAGTTGCACGCCGGTCTCGATGACCTGCTGGCCTGTGAACTCGACGCTGTGGTGATCGCCGCTCCCGACCCGCTGCATCCGGCTCTCGCCGCCGCCTCGCTCGCGGCCGGGCTGCACGTTTTGTGTGAAAAACCGCTTTCTCTCACGGTCTCCGGCTGCGACCGGATCGCGGCCGCGCGCGATCGTTCCGGCCGCGTCCTGCAGGTCGCTTACATGAAGCGCTACGACCCCGCCTACCGGTCCGCGCTTGACCTCCTCCCGGAGCGCGTCGAGGATATCAAGCTGATCTCGGTCGAGGTGAACGATCCGGATCACGAGCCGTTTGTAGCGCATCTGCCGATCACGGCGGCCGATGACGTTCCCGCCGCGCTGCGCGATCGGACCCGCGCGCAACACGCGGCGCAGCTTCAGGAGGCGGCCGGCGGAGCGCTCGACGAGGCTGGCGCCCGTGCGCTGGGCGGTGGGTTCCTGTCGGCACTGGTGCACGATGTGGCGGTGGTGCACGGAATGCTCGCGCATCTAGGCTGCGAGTTGCCGGCCTCGGCCGACCAGGGCGCGCTGTTCGACCAGGGCCGCGGCGTCCAGCTGGCGTTCGCCTTGCCCGGAGGGGGGCGGGTCGCCATGACCTACCTGAATCTCCACGGCGTGCCCGACTACCACGAGCGCATCACGATCTTCTGCACTGACCGGATCGTCGAGCTGGAATTTCCCTCGCCCTATCTCCGGCACCTGCCGACCCGGCTCAGGGTGCGCCGCCGCGGCGGCGGTCAGGCGCTCGAGGTGCAGGAGCACCGGGTGAGCCACGAAGACGCCTTCCGCGAGCAACTGCGCGCCTTCCACGCGGCCGCCACCGGCCAGGCGCCCGTGCTGACCACGGCCGAGCAGGCGCGCCGCGACATCGAACTTCTCACCTCCGCGTTCCGCCAGGCGGTGGCATAGGAATCGGCGTCTATTCGGATTCCCTCCCCAAGTTCGGACGGGGTGATTGGTTTGACTGGTGCGCCGAGCGAGGCATCACCGACATCGAGCTTGGCGTCGGCCGATCGGGGCCGCGGGAAGCCGGACATGACCGACACGGACCCCAAAATCGCCCGCCGCATCTACCGAAAGTTCAGCCCCGACTATCTGGCCGGCCTCGCCGAATCGGCCGCCGAAACCGTCCTGCCGGGCAATAAATTGTCGCGTTCCGACAACAAGTTGTCAGAACGCCGCGCCAAGGCCTGAGTTAACCCCTTGAACGAATGGTGGGCACACCTGGGATTGAACCAGGGACCTCCTCGATGTCAACGAGGCGCTCTCCCGCTGAGCTATGCGCCCTTCAATGCGGGCCAAGTAACACCATCCCCCGGCTTTTTCAAGACCGGCAGCCAGCGGGCCGCGGTGATCGAGATTCGGGGCGCTTTGGGAGCCGGTTCAGGAGGCCCGGAGCATGACGTCGACCTGATCGACCAGGTCGCGCAGGTGGAACGGCTTGGACAGGACCCGGGCGTCCTTGGGGCTCTGCTCCCGGGCGCGCAGCGCGACCGCCGCAAAGCCGGTGATGAACATGACCTTGATGCCGGGCTGCTTCTTGGTGGCGCGGCGCGCCAGCTCGATGCCGTCGAGCCCGGGCATGACCACATCGGCGAGCAGCAGGTCGAAGGGCTTCTCGGAGAGCTGGGCCAGCGCGTCCAGGCCGTCGCCGACCGGCACCACCTGGTAGCCGGCCCGGCGCAAGGCCTTGGCCAGGAACTCGCGCATCGAGTCGTCGTCTTCCGCCAGCAGGATTTGCGCCATCAGCCCATGTCTTCCCAGAACGTGCCCCCCGTCCGGCGCCCGGATCGCGGCACCGGAATCGGATTATACCCTATGAAGCTTTGTCTAAAATAGTGATTAACAAAGTCCGAATTGAGGCCGAATTAGGCCTTTTCCGCGAGCCTGGGGCTTTCCCGGCCCCTGGGCGCCTCCGGGAGCGCCCCCCCGGGGCCGAGAAAGACCGATGACAGGCGCGCCGCTTTCTTTTATGAACGTAAGCTCATGGATGCTCTTCCCAGCATGGACGCTCTACCCGGCATGGACCTGGAGCCGAACCTCGAGCCGGAGCCGGTGGCCGAGGCCAACGGCGCCTCCCACGAGGTGGTCGCGCCGGCACGTCAGTTGCTGCCGCTGGTGTTCGCCTCGCCGCACAGCGGCTGCGACTATCCGCCAGCCTTCCTGGCCGCCTCGCGCCTGGACCCGCTCGCGCTCAGACGCTCGGAGGACAGCTTCGTCGACGAGATCTTCGAGGCCGCGCCCCGGCTCGGCGCGCCGCTGATCCGGGCCCTGTTCCCACGCGCCTTCGTCGACGCCAACCGCGAGCCCTTCGAGCTCGACCCGGCGATGTTCGAGGGCGAACTGCCGGCCTACGCCAACACCCGCTCGCCGCGGGTCGCCGCCGGGCTCGGCACGATCGCCCGCGTGGTCGCCAACGGCGCCGACATCTACCGCGGCAAGCTCGACTTCACCGAGGCCCTGGGGCGCATCCGCCGCCACTACTGGCCCTACCACAAGAGCCTGAGCGAGCTGGTCGAGCGCACCAAGGCAAGCTTCGGCGCCTGCATCCTGGTCGACTGCCACTCCATGCCCTCGACCGGCGGGCCCTCGACTGGTGGCCTGGGCGACCCGGACGCCGGGGCCAAGCGGGTCGACTTCGTGCTCGGCGACTGCCACGGCACCTCCTGCGCGCCGGCGGTGATCGAGACGGTCCAGGCCGCGCTTCGAGAGCTCGGCTATCACGTGGCCCGCAACCGGCCTTATTCGGGCGGCTTCGTGACCCGCCACTACGGCAAGCCCGAAGACGGCGTCCACGGCCTGCAGATCGAGGTCAACCGCCTGCTCTACATGGACGAGTCCAGAATCCGACGAAGCGAAGGGCTGTCCCGGCTCGCGCGCGACATGCGCAGCGTCATCGCCGCGCTCGGCAAGCTCGACCCGGTAACCATGCGGGCCTGATGGCAAACATCACGGTGCGCCCCGCGCGTCCCGAAGACCTGCCGCGCATCCACGAGATCTACGTCCACCACGTGCTCAACGGCCTCGCCTCCTTCGAGGAGACGCCGCCCGACCTTGCGGAGATGACCCGCCGCTTCGAGGCGACCCGGGCCCAGGGCCTGCCCTACCTGGCCGCCGAGGCGGAGCTTGAAGTCCAGGGCTATGCCTACGCCGGCCCGTACCGGCTGCGCCCGGCCTACCGCTTCTCGGTCGAAAACTCGGTCTACGTGGCGCCCGGGCGGGAGGGCCGGGGCGTCGGGCGCGCCCTGCTCGAGGAGCTGATCGCGCGCTGCACCGCGCTCGGCCGGCGCCAGATGATCGCGGTGGTCGGCGACAGCGGCCACCTGCCCTCGATCGCGTTCCACGAATCCCTGGGCTTCACCCGGGTCGGCACGCTGCGCGCGGTCGGCTTCAAGTTCGGGCGCTGGGTCGACAGCGTGATCCTGCAGCGCGCGCTCGGCGGCGGCGACCAGACCCCGCCCGAGCCAGGAAAGTAAGCCGAAAAAAAAGATCGGGCCGCGCGAAGCCGCGCGGCCCGGAGTTTAGGGAGGAAGCGCCCCGAGAAGGGGCGCGGCGGCAACCGCGGACGGATGTCCATTCGCTTGCCGCAATGCAGCATATGGGTCGCCGTCCGCGGTTGCGCAACAGCGTCCGCGCACTACATCTTGCGAGCCGCCTGTCGCGGTGCAAAAATGCCGCGTCTAAAGCCAACGAGGACCATCCATGTTCAAGGCGATTCTGCTGGAGGAGCGCGACGGCAAGGTCGAGGCCGCGCCGCGGGAACTCGACGAGGCGCGCCTGCCCGCCTTCGAGGGCGAGGGCGGCGTCACCGTCGCGATCGAATACACCACGCTCAACTACAAGGACGGCATGATCCTGGGCGGCATCGGCCGGCTGGTGCGCGACTACCCCCACGTGCCCGGAATCGACTTCGCCGGCACGGTGGCGGCCAGCGACCATCCGGACTATGCGCCCGGCGACCCGGTGATCCTGACCGGCTGGCGGGTCGGCGAGGCGAGTTGGGGCGGCCACGCCCAGCAGGCGCGGGTCAAGGGCGACTGGCTGGTGCCGCTGCCCGAGGGGCTGACCACCAAGCGCGCCATGGCGCTGGGCACCGCCGGGTTCACCGCCATGCTGGCGGTGATGGCGCTCCAGGACCACGGCGTGACCCCGGATCAGGGCGCGGTATTGGTGACCGGCGCGGCCGGCGGCGTCGGCTCGGTCGCGACCGCGATGCTGGCCAAGCTCGGCTACCGGGTGACCGCCTCGACCGGCCGCGCCGAGACCCACGACTACCTCACCGGCCTCGGCGCCCAGACCCTGATCGACCGCGCCGAGCTGAGCGAGCCCTCCAAGCGGCCGCTCGAATCCGAGCGCTGGGCCGGCTGCGTCGATGCGGTCGGCGGCACCACCCTCGCCCGCGTGCTGGCCCAGACCCGGCTGCACGGCTCGGTCGCCGCGGTCGGCAACGCCGGCGGCATCAAGCTGGAGGCCACGGTGCTGCCGTTCCTGCTGCGCGGGATCAACCTCCTCGGCATCGATTCGGCGACCTGCCCCACCCCGCGCCGCCGCCAGGCCTGGGCCCGGCTGGCCGAGGAACTACCCATGGACAAGCTCGACGCCATGACTTCGGAGGCGGTGTTAGGCGATCTCCCCGGCCTCGCCAAGCAGATTCTCAAAGGCCAAGTGCGCGGCCGGCTGGTTGTGGACGTGAACAAGTGAGGACAGCGCGACCACGCCAGCCTGGCCGGCGGTCCTGGGCCGAAGCACGAGGGTATTTATTCATAAAGCGGGCTCAAGCGCGGTCTGCA
>JACZVL010000124.1 GCA_022572685.1 Pseudomonadota bacterium | reverse complement strand
CCGTCAGCACGATACGGAAACACGCGCCGGGAAGAACCCCGCATCTCAATTGAGATGTATATAAAAAACTGTGTGTTATCAATATGTAGAATAAATAACTTAATTCGTTATATGAGGTTTGAATGGTTTGCCGGCATGGTTAGGTTTGTGTGAAGGCCGGGCCGAAAATTTTACCAAGTCGGTGCGAGAAAAATTCCGCCTCATGACGCTCCGATCACGCCGCATTTGTTACAAACCTTCCCATTGGCCGGGCGTGCGGCGAAATTGGTGGCGCGCCTAGCTGTAGAGCCGTGAGATTCCGATACGATTTTTGGTGAAGATGACGCCGAATCTTAAAGAATTTCAGGCAGAACGTAAACGAGGGTTGAATTAGGGGAGTTAACCTTATGCGCGAAACTGGCAAGTTTCTTACCAAGCTGTGGAACGACGAGAGCGGCATTTCTTCGGTCGAATACGCGCTGCTGCTGGCCTTCGTCGCGGCCGGCATCATCGCGGGCGCCGAGTTGCTGAGCAACGCGGTCAAGAACGAGATGATAAAGGCCGCCGAGTGCATCACAAATGGCACCGACGGCGGCGCCTGTGATTGAATTTGCAAAACGGGGCCCGGCAGGCGCTTCGGCGGCTGCCGGGCTGTCCACCCTTTTAGGACATATTCATAACGGATTTTCTGGGCGAGGTTATAGACCATGAAAACGCGCGCATATGTGATGCTGGGACTCGCCTTGCTGCTTGCGGGCGCGTCGGTGTTCCTGGCCCGGAACTGGGTGCGGAGCCAGGTGCAGCCGGTCGCCGCGATCGAGGACAAGCAGAAGCTCGAAACCACCACGGTGGTGGTGGCGAGCACCCGACTGAATTACGGCAACAGGGTTCGGCGCGAGCACCTTCGCGTGGTTGACTGGCCGACCGCCGCGGTGCCCGAGGGCTCCTTCAAGTCGGTCGACGACATCCTCGGCAAGGAAGAGGTGGATCCCAAGACCGGAAAGAAGAAGCCGATCGAGACCCGGACCGCGCTGCGCACCATCGAGGTCAACGAGCCGATCCTGAAAAACAAGATCACCGGCTTCGGCGGCCGCGCCAGCCTGTCCACGCTGATCGCGCCGGGCATGCGCGCCACCACGATCCGGGTCAACGACGTTACCGGCGTGGCTGGTTTCGTGCTGCCGGGCGACCGGGTCGACATTCTGCTCACGCGGAATCCGGACGGCGGCGGCAGGCGGGGCGGCGGCAACAACCTCCAGACCGACCTGTTCCTGCAGAACATGAAGGTCCTCGCCATCGCCCAGGACGCCAACGAGGACCGCAGCAAGCCGGCCGTGGTCAAGGCCGTCACCCTCGAGGTGACCCCGATCCAGGCCCAGAAGCTGACGCTCGCCCAGAAGCTCGGGTCCCTGTCCCTGGCGCTGCGCCACGTCAACACCGTGAACGCCGAGTCGGTGCGGTCGATCAAGGCGCGCGACCTGCGCGTCGGCGAGGCGAACCTGACGCCCGAACCCAAGGGCGGGAACGCCACCAAGACGGTCACGGTGGCCGAGATCGCGCCGCAGCCGGTGACCGTCCAGACCACCACCACCCAGGAGTCGACAAAGGTCCTGACCCAGACGGTGGCCAAGAGCACCAAGAAGAACATGGCGACGATCAAGATCGTGCGCGGCCTGGTGGCCAAGGAATACGAGGTCGAGCCGGAGAAGGCGACGTTCAGCGCGCCGGCCTACTCCAAGCCGCTCAACCTGCTGCCCAGCGCGCTGGCTCCGGCCGGCGGCGCGGTGGCGCCGCTGTCGCCCTCGCCGCTGTCGCCTTCGCCGCTGTCGCCGGCGGCGCCCACCATGCTGGCGCCGAGCATGGCCGCGCCGAGCCTCACCGCGCCGAGCCTCACCGCGCCGGTTGCGACGCCGACCGAGGTTGAGGACGGCAAGACAGCGCTGGGCGGCGAACCGGGAGTTTTGTCGATCTCCGAGCCGATCAGCCTGCTCAGGAGCGGCAGCGGCGACGACGACGGCTGATGGAATGGGTCGCGGCCCGCTCATGTCGCCGCGGCGGCTTTCTTTATCGAGGCCGCCGCGATACGCGCGAAGGTCGAGACCGAGACGACGGGTAACGCGAAGACTTGAAAACTGGATACAGACAGGGCGATCGGCGCAACGTTAAGAGCAGAAGGGGGACATCTGGAATGTCAAAGGTTATGTTGAAACGCTGCGGGCTACAGACATTCATATTCACGACGCTATTGGCCTTCGCCATGGCGCTTGCGAGCCAGGGCTGGGCACAGCCGAGAATCGTGGTCCAGGGCGACGAGGGGCGGCACGCGGGGGAGTTCGTCGTGCCGATCAACAAGTCGCAGGTCCTGCAATTGGACGTTCCTTTTGCCGATCTGCTGGTCGGCAATTCGGAGATCGCCGACGTGCTCGCGCTCACCGACCGCACGGTCTACATCCTGGGCAAGGCGCTGGGCTCCACCAGCCTGACCATCTACGGCCGTGAAAAGAACCTGATCGCGGTGCTCGACCTGGTGGTGTCGCCCGACATCGAGGCACTCAAGGCCCGGCTGTTCGAGATCATGCCCGACGAGAAGATCGAGGCCCGCACCGCCAACGGCGCGGTGGTGCTGAGCGGCACGGTCTCCGGCAACACGACCATGGACAAGATCCTGGCGGTGTCCGAGCGGTTCGCGCCCGGGCTGGTGACCAACCTGATGTCCGTCGAGGGCAGCCAGCAGGTCATGCTCCGGGTCCGCTTCATCGAGGTGAAGCGTTCGATCCTGAAGAACATGGGCTTCAACTTCAAGATCTTCGAGGGCGACTTCTCCTTCACGTCGGGCAACACGTTCGCGTCCAACACCGCCCTCGCCGATTTTGGCGCGGTCGCGCTTACCGGCGGCACCCTCGGGGCCGTGGGAATCGACGCCTTGCTCAACGCGCTCGAGACCAAGGGCCTGACCAAGACCCTGGCCGAACCCAACCTGATTGCACTGTCTGGAGACACGGCGAGTTTCCTTGCGGGCGGAGAGTTCCCGGTTCAAACCGTGTCCGAAGATCAAACTCAGATCGAATTCAAGCCGTTCGGTGTGCGCCTGTCGTTCACACCGACGGTGCTGGACAACGGGCTGATCAACCTGATCGTCAGTCCGGAAGTCAGCTCGGTCGATTTTTCGGTGGCGGTAGCTGGGACGCCGGGCCTCACGGTGCGGCGCGCCACGACCACGATCGAGTTACGCGATGGTCAGTCGTTTGCCATCGCCGGCCTGCTCCAGGACGACTTCAGCGACACTATCGAACAGATCCCGCTGCTGGGTGACGTGCCGATCCTCGGCGCGCTGTTCCGCAGCAGCCAATTCAAGAAGAACGAGACCGAGCTGGTGATCATCGTCGAGGCCCACTTGGTCAAGCCGGCGCCGATCGGGTCGTTGGCGACGCCGGCGGACAATTTCATCCCGCCGAGCGAATCGGACATCTGGTTGTTCGGACGGATCGAGGCGCCGGGCTCCGGCATCCCGCGGGAGGGCGGACTCGCCGCCCAGGGGGCCGGCGGCATCGGCGGTCACTACGGTCACATCATCAAGTGAGGGGGCATGTCATGAAACGGATCATCGCAACGCTGCCATTGGTTCTGATGCTCGCCGTTTCGGCGTGCGAGGTGAACCGGAACATCCCGCCCTTGGGCAAGGATTTCGGCAACGCGACCACCCACAATTTATCGCAGCACATCATCAACCCCGAGCCGGTCACCGCCGGCTATGGCGCGCCGGCCCTGTATGGCCCGCGCGCGGTGGGCGTGTTGGAACGCTACAAGTCGGGTACCGTAATCCAGCCCGATGAGGAATCGACCGGCAATTGAGTTGCGGTAACGTGAGGACCGGAAACGAGGCATCGGTCCGAGAGAAGAGAACGACCTCGAGAGATTGGTGAAGAAAGGGTTGTCGGAGTGACGTTGGGTCAGCACACGAATGTCGTTGCGATACTGCGCTCGGACGCGGCCGGCCAGGCCTTGAACGCTGCCTGCAGCGAGATCAACGGCACCGAGGTGAACGCCCACGTTGGGCGCCTGCTGGACGTCCAGCGCGACGTCGACCTGCTCAAGGGCGCCGACGTCCTGATCCTCGACGTCGACCCGCACTCCGAGGAGGAGATGACCCACCTGCGCAAGGTGCTTCAGCACGAGTTCCCGGGCACCCCGATCGTGGTGACCGCACCCGACGCCTCGCTCCAGGACGTGCGCCAGTTCATGCATCTGGGCGTGGTCGATTTCGTGCCCCAGCCGATCACCCAGGCCGACCTCAAGTCCGCCCTGGAACAGGTCGACCGCACGCGCAAATCCACCGATGCGTCCAGCGAGCGGCACGGCCACATCATCTCCTTCCTCAAGGCCGGCGGCGGCGTCGGCGCCTCGACACTGGCGGTGCAATCGGCCTGCCTGCTGGCGTCCCGGAAGCGGAAGGACAAGTCGCGCGTCTGCCTGATCGACCTGGACCTGCAGTTCGGGACCGATGCCCTCTATCTGGACCTGGAAAACCGGGTCGGCGTCGCCGACCTGTTGGAGGCACCCGAGCGGATCGACGGCGAACTGCTGCAGAGCGTCATGGGACATCACGCCAGCGGGCTCGAGCTCTTGGCGGCGCCGCGCGACGTGGTGGCGCTCGAATCGCTCCACGCCACGGACCTGGAGCGCTGCCTGAAGCTGATCCGCGGTGAGTACGACACCATTTTCCTCGATCTGCCCCCGGCCTGGACGCCGTGGTCCTACGCCGCGGTGCGGAACTCGGATCTGGTGATCCTGGTCGTCCAGCTGACCGTCGCCGGCGTACGCCAGGCGCGACGCCAGATCGAGACCCTGCTGACTCATGGACTGGCGGACGTGCCGCTCAAGGTCGCGCTCAACCGCTTCGAAAAGGGCTGGGGCAAGAGCGTCGACGTCAAGGACGCCGAAAAGGCGCTGGGACGGAAGTTCGACTACTTCATCGCCAACGATTACGCCACGGTGACCGACGCCCTCAATCAGGGCGTGGCGCTCTCGGCCATCAAGAAAAATTCCAAGGTCGAGCAGAGTCTGCAAAAAATGCTCGACGACGCAATCAAAACCGTTACGGGCGAGGAAGCTCGCCCGGAACCAAGGCTTCTGTCGGGATTTCGCAGGTAGTAGACAGGGGAGATTAGTTCGATGTTCTTGAGAGTACAGAGCGAAGCGAAAAAGGGAACCTCCGATCCCGTGGAGGTGAAGCCCGTCGCTAACGACGGCGCCTTCGTTTCCCAGCCGCAGTCCCAGCCGCAGTCCAGGCCGCAAGAGGCCGGGCCGTCCTACCGGCCGACCGACGCCAAGGCCGGCCAATACACCGAACTCAAGATGGCGCTGCATCAGCGTCTGCTCGACATGATCAACCTTTCGGTCATCGACCGGATGGAGCCCGAGGAGTTCCGCCGCGAGATCGGCGAGATGGTTCGCGAACTGCTGCTCGAGGAGAACCGGCCGCTCAACCTGTCCGAGCGCACGCAGCTGGTCGACGATATCTTGGACGAGCTTCTGGGCCTCGGGCCGCTCGAACCCCTGCTCAAGGACAACACGATCACCGACATTCTGGTCAACGGCTACGCCAACGTCTTCGTCGAGCGCGCCGGCCTGCTGGAGCATACGCCGGTGACCTTCAAGGACGATCGCCACCTGCTCCGGATCATCGACAAGATCGTCGCCGCGGTCGGGCGCCGGGTCGATGAATCCTCGCCCATGGTGGACGCGCGACTGGCCGACGGCTCCCGCGTCAACGCGATCATTCCGCCGCTGGCGGTGGATGGGCCGCTGCTCTCGATTCGTAAGTTCGCCAAGATACCGATCAACATGGACACGCTGGTCGAGTTCGGCTCCTTGCCCGCGACCTTCGCCGAGCTGCTGCGCGGCATCGTCCGGTGCCGGCGCAACGTGCTGATCTCCGGCGGTACCGGTACCGGTAAGACGACCATGCTGAACGCCATGTCGGCCTTTATCGACGAGCGCGAGCGCATCGTCACCATCGAGGACGCGGCCGAGCTTCAGTTGCAGCAGGTTCACGTGGCGCGCCTGGAAACCCGTCCGCCCAACATCGAGGGCAAGGGCGAGATTTCCCAGCGCGAGCTGGTCAGGAACGCGCTGCGCATGCGCCCGGACCGGATCATCGTCGGCGAGGTGCGCGGCGGCGAGGCCTTCGACATGCTGCAGGCCATGAACACCGGTCATGAAGGTTCGATGACCACGATTCACGCCAACGCCTGCCGCGACGCCCTGACCCGGCTGGAGCAGATGATCGGCATGGCCGGTTTCGACCTGCCGGCCCGGTCCATGCGCGGCCAGATCGCCTCGGCGCTTCACGTCATAATCCAGATCGAGCGCATGAGCGACGGCAAACGCCGGCTCATCAGCCTCAACGAGATTACCGGCATGGAGGGCGAGGTCGTCACCATGCACGAAATCTTCAAGTTCCGTCGCCGGGCGACGGATGCGGATGGGACCATCCATGGCGAGTTCGTCGCGACCGGCATTCGGCCGCAGTTCATGAACGAGTTCGAAACCCGGGGCATCGAGGTCTCGCCGGATATGTTCGAGCCCAACCGCTCGATGGAGTAGGCGCAGCCATGGCATTCGATACCATCTATCTCGTCTACGGCGCCGTATTCCTGGCCGCGCTGCTGCTGGTGGAGGGGCTGTACTACCTCCTCACCGATGGCCGGGCCGGGCGCGACGCCGTCAACCGCCGGATGAAGATGCTCGAATCCGGCGCGACCACCCGCGAGGTTTTCCAAACCCTGCGCCGCGAGCCGCTGAGTAGGGTGTCCTTCCTCGGTCCGCTGAGCAATTGGGGCGGCAAGCTCGACCATCTGATCCAGCAGACCGGCATGACCCTTACCATCCAGCGCCTGGTGCTGATGATGGCGGCGTTGGTGGTCGGCTGTTTCGTCACGGTCGTGGTGCTCACCCGCGGCGGCATCCTCTCGGGAAGCATGGTCGTGATCGGCATCATCGCCGTGCTTTCCCTTGCCGCCGGGATCGGCGGACCGATCGCGTTTCTGAAGTACAAGAAGGCTCAACGGCTGAAAGCCTTTGCCGAGCAGCTTCCCGATGCCTTGGACGTGATGGTGCGAAGCCTGCAGGCCGGCCACCCGATCAGCGCCGCCATGACCTTGGTCACCAAGGAAATGCCGGACCCGATCGGGACCGAATTCGGCATTGCGGTGGACGAGATGACCTATGGCCTGGAGTTGCGCGAGGCGCTGGCCAACCTGGGCGACCGGGTCGACGTGGAGGATTACCAATACGTCGTCGTGTCGATCAACATCCAGCACGAGACCGGCGGCAATCTGGCCGAGGTGCTTCACGGCCTTTCGACCGTCATTCGCGCGCGCTTCCGCATGTTCAAGAAGATCAGGGCACTTTCCGCGGAGGGCCGGTTGTCGGCCAAGATCCTGGCGGTACTGCCTTTTGCCTTCGCGGCCCTGACTTTTTCGAATAAGCCGCACTATTACATCAACGCGACCAGCGATCCCTTGTTCTGGCCTCTGGTGGGCGTCGCTCTCTGCCTCGAATTGATCGGCGTGTACATCATGTACAAGCTCGTGAATTTCAGGGTCTAGCGGGGCCGGGAGGACGTCATGGACACGATGAAACAATTGCTTTTGGGCGATCAGGCGATGCTCACCCTGGCTCTGATCTTTGTCGCCGTGGTGCTGGCCGTCCTCGGCGCCGGAGCCTTGTTCACCCGCGATCCGGTCAAACGCCGGTTGAGCGGCGACGCGCCGGTGCCGGTGGGCGGAGCCCAGCGCCGCCGTGGAAAAGAAGAGACGCCGGTGTTGCGCGCGAACCTGGAACGCGAGGGCATCTGGGACGAAATCGTCAAGCCGCTCGAAAAATACTTCGTGGATCAGCAGGAGAAATCGCAGTCGAACCTGCGCACGCGCCTCATGCAGGCCGGCTTCACCGGCACCAACGTGGTGCGCAACTATTTCCTGATCCGAACCATACTGGCGATCGGCGTACCGACCGCCTTCCTGTTCCTCGTGCCGATGATCGGTGGCGAGATGTCGGTCCGGAAGATCATGCTGCTGACCGCCGGGTTTGCCCTGGCGGGACTCTATCTCCCCGGGATCATTATTTCGCACCGGGTCGAAGGGCGTCAACGCGCGATCGCCGAGGCCTTTCCCGATGCGCTCGACATGTTGGTGGTCTGCGTCGAAGCCGGACTCGGGCTCGACGCCGCGTTTACCCGGGTCGGCACGCATATCGCGCCGGCGCACCCGATCCTGGCCAGCGAACTGGGAATGGTCGCTCTCGAGCTCAGGGCCGGCAAGAGCCGGGCGGATGCGCTGCGAAATTTCTCCAAGCGAATCGGCCTGCGTGAGGTAAACTCCTTCGTGACACTGCTGCTGCAATCGGACGCGCTGGGTGCCAGCATCGGGCAGACGCTTCGGATCCACTCCGAGGAGATGCGGGCGCACCGCATGCTGCGAGCCGAGGAGATGGCGCACAAGTTGCCGGTAAAACTGACCATTCCGCTAGTGCTCTGTATCTTACCGGTGATGTTCGCGGCCGTCCTGTTGCCCGGCATGCTGACGATCTTTCGGGTTATCATTCCCGGACTGGGTTAGCGGAGAGACTGCCCGCGCGGCGTTTAAGGGGGAAAGACGATGTCGAAGAGCCTTACGATTGCAGCGCTTCTCGCCAGCTTGACGCTCGGCGGGTGCCTCGGTGGGACGACGGGCGGGGGCGAATTCGTCGATTTGTCGGCCTACCAGCGCGGCAAGCTCCACTTCAACGCCGGGCGGTTCGGCTTGGCGGTGAATCACTTCCAGTCGGCGGTAAGGCGCGAACCCGCTTCGATCGAAGCGCTCAACGGCTTGGCGGCGAGCTACGACAGGCTGGGCCGCTACGATCTTTCGGCCAGGTATTACCAGCGCGCCTTGGCGACCGATCCGGAGTCGACCCAGACGCTCAACAACATCGGCTATTCCTATCTGCTGCAGGAGCGTTTCGATTTGGCGGTCGCCTATCTGCGCGATGCCCAGTCGCGCGACCGGAAGGACCCGGTGGTGCTGGCCAACCGGAGGGCCGCGGAGGTGTCGTACCAGGAGGCGGACCTGAAGCGCTCGGCCGAGGAGGCGCGCACCAAGCGGTTCGCGGCCGCGCAACCCCCGGCCTCCCCCGTGCAGGTGGCGTCGAGCCGGCGCGTCAAGCCGTGGATCGAACGGACCGCGCCGAGGGTTCAAACCCTGGTTACCCAGCCTCAGCTCGCGCTCCTCGGCGCGGTCGAGGAGGTCGGGATCGATCCGCAACTGGCCGCCTATCGGCCCCAACAGCCGACCGCCGCGGAACTGCTTCCCGATCATGCCGTGGCGCCGATGACGCTCGACGCCTTCCTTGGCCAGTTCTTCGAACATGCTCTTGACTTCCGCCTGATCGATGTGCGGGGCCATCTCCCGGTAAAAGTGGGCGGTCTTCTCTTCCGATACCACAACTCGACGCACCGCATCCTCGAAGGCGGCGCGGTTGGTTATGTTGAGGAAACGAGAGCCACTCTCGACCATCTGTTTCTCGTCCGGCGTGAGTACGAAATCGGAGCCGGGATAGTGCTTGTCCAGGAGGGCTTGCAACCAGGCCCGGTGGGTCTGCTCCTCGGCCACCATCTCCTTGAACTCCTTGCGATCGCATTCGCGTTCAGCTTTCTCGGAAAGCTGCACGTAGCAATAGGCCGCCAGATCTTCGCCATAGCAACCCATGGCCAGCGCCTTGGCAGGGCCAATGGAGGCGAACTGTTCTGCTTGAGATTTACTCATATGAAGGGTGTACCAGAAGATCGGTTCTTGGGCAATAATCGAAGCCCAGCCCATCGCGGGGAGCAGGATTTGCATCACCGGCTGATCCGCAGCTCAGGCAACCGCCATCGTGGTTCTCTCAGAGGGTGTTTGAGCAGGTTCTTGTGCAATCAGAGCCGCGACCGTGAGGGAGCGATTGGCCCGCCAACGCCGATCGCTTCCTCACGGTCGCGGCTCTGAAAAGACGCTTCTCGCACACCCTCTCAGGGAGTCGCAGACGGTCCTGCTTCCTGGAGTTTGTCCAGCAGATACTTCATGGCAAGATTCGGCCTCAGGAGGATCGGGTGGTCAGGCTTCCCCGCCGGATAGATCAAATTCAACGGCACGCCCGCACGGCTATGCTTTTTCAGCATACCGGCAATCTCCTCGTCATATGAAGTGAAATCTCCACGGAATAGCAAAATGCCGAACTCCTGCATCTTCCCGAGCACTTCGGGAGTGTTGATGGCTACCTTCTTGTTGACTTTGCACACCGTACACCAAGCGGCGGTGAAATCGACGAACACCGTCTTGCC
>JACZVL010000272.1 GCA_022572685.1 Pseudomonadota bacterium | reverse complement strand
TCATGCGCGGCGTCGCCGAGGCGATCGCCGAGCTCAACGAGTTCGCCATGCCCGACGCCGGGCTCGTGCTGGCCCAGATCTACGACGAGACGGTCTACATCAACTCGGCCATCGACCTGGTGCGCCAGAACATCTGGGTCGGGGGAACGCTGGCCATCATCATCCTGCTGTTGTTCCTGCGCTCGCTGCGCGCGACCTTCGTGATCTCGATCGCGATCCCGGTTTCCGTGGTCGGCGCCTTCGTCGCCATGGCGGCGCTCGGGCGCTCGATCAACGTCATCTCGCTGGCCGGACTGGCGTTTGCGGTCGGCATGGTGGTGGACGCCGCCATCGTGGTGCTCGAAAACATCTACCGGCACCGGGAGCTCGGTCACTCGGCCAGGGAGGCCGCCTATCTCGGCACCAAGCAGGTCTGGGGGGCGGTGCTGGTCTCGGCGCTCACCACCGTGATGGTCTTCATCCCGATCCTGATCATGAAACTGGAGATCGGGCAGTTGTTCCGCGACATCGCGGTCGCGATCTCGGTCTCCGTCCTGCTTTCCCTCCTCGTCTCCATCACCGTGATCCCGGCGCTCTCCAACCGGGTGTTCGGCGCCGGCCGGCGCCGCGGCGGCGGCGGGAAACTGGTCCGCTTGCCGCTGCCCGGCCTGGATCATTTGGCGCGCGGCTTCGTGTTCCTGGTCATGGGACTGATCCGCGGCATGGTCAGAAGCCGCCTGCTGGCCTTTACCGTGGTTGCCGCGGTCACCGCGACGGCGGGAACCTTGGCCTGGCAGTACCTGCCCAAGCTCGAGTACCTGCCCGAGGGCAACCGCAACCTGGTGTTCGGCATCATCCTCCCGCCGCCGGGCTACAACCTGGCCACCATGACCGGGATCGCCGAGGAGATCGAGGCCGCGATCAAACCGCACTGGGCGAGCGTCTCGGGCCCGGAGTCGGCGCCGGGAGAGCCGGTCAAGATCGAACGCTTTTTCTTCGTCGCCACGCGCGCCCGGACCTTCCTGGGCGCCGCCGCGGTCGATCCGCAACGGGCCAGCGAGCTGATCCCGGTGTTGCAAAAGCCGGTATTCCGGGAACCGGGGACCTTCGGCTTCATCTCCCAGCCCTCGATCTTCGGCCGCGGCATCGGCGGCGGGCGCAAGATCGACCTGGACATCTCCGGCCAGGATCTCGAGGCCATCCTGGAGGTGGCCGGACGCGCCGCCGGCCTGATCGTCCAGGCGCTGCCCTTGAGCCAGGGCCATCAGTTCCGCCCCAATCCGGGGCTCGAGCTGGGCGCGCCCGAGGTGCGCATCATCCCCAACCGGCTCCGGCTCGCCGACAACGGCGTGACCGCGCGCGAACTGGGCGAGACCGTGGACGCCTTCAACGACGGGCTGCGGGTCGCCGAGGTGACCGTGGGCAGCAAGCGTCTCGATCTCATTCTCCGGGGGCCCGACAGGAACGTCGCCCAGACCCAGGGCATCGCCGCCCTGCCGGTGGTGACCTCTTCGGGGCGGATCGTGCCGGTCAGCTCGCTCGCCAAGGTGCTGATCACCGCCGGCCCGACCGAGATCCGCCACCGCGAACGCTTCCGCACCGTGACCCTCGAGATCCGCCCGGCCCCGGGCGTCGCGCTCGAGGTGGCGCTCGACACCATCAAGCAAGACGTGATCCGGCCGCTCGAGGCGGCGGGCCTGCCCGCGGGCATCAAGATCGGCCTCTCGGGAACCGCCGACAAGCTGAACCAGACCTGGGACGCGATGCAATGGCAACTGTTGTTGGCGATCGCGATCGTATTCCTGGTCATGGCGGTGCTGTTCGAGAGCTTCGTCTACCCGCTCATCATCCTGCTTTCGGTGCCGCTCGCCGCCGCCGGCGGCGTCGCCGGGCTGGTCGCGCTCAACACATTTCAGTTCCAGCCGCTCGACATGCTGACCCTGCTCGGCTTCGTGATTCTGATCGGCATCGTGGTCAACAACGCGATCCTGCTGGTCCACCAGACGCTCCAGCACCTGCGCGTGGACGGCATGCCGGCCGCCGAGGCGATCCTGGAGGCGACCCGCAACCGCATCCGGCCGATCTTCATGTCGACGCTGACCAGCGTGTTCGGCATGATGCCGCTGGTCGTGTCGCCGGGCGCCGGCTCCGAGCTCTACCGCGGCCTCGGTTCGGTGGTCGTGGGCGGCTTGGCGCTTTCGGCGCTGCTCACCCTGCTCATCGTGCCGCCGATGCTGACCATGC
>JACZVL010000271.1 GCA_022572685.1 Pseudomonadota bacterium | reverse complement strand
GGCGTATCGGGCTGCTTGCGGGCGCCGAGATCCGGCGCCGGCCGGCCCGCGGGTCCCTTCGGGCTGCCGGGCCCGCGTTGGTCTTCGGTCCGGTCCTTGGAATGCGACGCGGCCGCGAAGGCGCCGAAAATCCGGGCCGCCTTGCTCGGCCGAGGCCGGCCCGCGGCAGCGGATTCGGCGCCGCCACCGTTTGAGGATGGCGCCGCCGCACCGATGCGTCCCTTGTCTTTACTGGCAGTCATGGAAGGTCGTACCGCGTTACCGCTTTCATGTGAACCGGGCATGTGAACCGGGCAGGTGAACCGGACAGCCGCCGAAACGGTGCCGGAGCCGGCGTTCAGCCAGCCGGGATTGTTGTGCCACAGATAGTTGTCGGCAAGAATTAATATTTTCCGGTCGCCGAATTAACCAGTAACCCATCAGGCTTCGGAAATGGTTAACCCGCGCCGGGAAATCAGGCCGGGGCGTCGTGCCGGTGGCCCTGGGCCGCAGAGGGCGGCCGGCGGACGGCGCCGGGGCGTCCGGAAAGCCACCCGCTTCATGGGGAATTTGTGCTGGACATGGAGTCCGGGAAGCTTCACTTTCTCAAAACGGTGATCGGCCATTGCCGTAACGCGTTGACAGTTGACTGAAAACTTGCCTATTAAATAGTTGAGTTGATGTGTTCTAAACCCCGGAACCGGTAATTACCGGTTCCACAGGGTTGGGTTGCACAGGGAAACGGGGGAGTACCATGCGTTTGGCGCACAAGAATTACCTGAAGGCGGCACTACTGGGGACCGCGCTGGTTCTTCCCGGATCCCTGACCGCCCAGGCGGTTTCCATAACCGAAGCGATCGAGTTGGCGCTGTCGACCAACCCGAACATCGGCATCGTGGCGAGCAACCGCGAGGCGGTCGACGAGGAGCTCAAGCAGGCCCGCGGCCTGTGGCTGCCGCAGATCGACCTGGCCCTCGGAATTGGCCGCGAGCGCACCAACGACCGCACCACGCGCGCGTCGTCACCGTCGCACTTGACCCTGACCCGGGAAGAGGCTTCGATCACCCTGCAGCAGCGCATCTTCGATGGCTTCGAGGCCAACTCCACCATCGACCGCGAGAAGGCGCGCGTCGAATCGGCGGCGAGTCGGGTCCACGAGAACGCCGAATTCCTGGCGCTCGACGTGATCGGGGGCTATGTCGAGGTGCTGCGCCAGCGCGAGCTGGTGCGGCTCTCCGAGGTGAACCTCACGGTTCACATCGGCATCCTGGACTCGCTCCAGCAGCGCCTGGCCGGCGGCGGCGGCAGCCGCGCGGACGTGGCCCAGACCGAGGCCCGCAGCGCCCGCGCCCGCGCCACCATGACCCAGACCCTGAACGACCTGCGGGACGCCGAGGCGGCGTACACGCGGATCGTCGGGCAGTATCCGGACCAGCTCGAGGCGCCGGAGTTCCCGGAGGGTGTGCTGCCGGACGATCTGGACGCCGCGGTCGCCCTGGCCAACACCAACAATCCGACCACCAAGATATTCGAGGCCGACGTGAGGTCTTCGTTGGCCGAGGTATCGATCGCCGAGGTGCCCTTTTTCCCGGCGGTCACTTTGGAAGCCGAGTCGGAGTACAACGACGGCCGCGACGGCATCGACACCTACGAGTTCAACAATCAGGTGATGTTGCGCCTGCGCTGGAACCTGTTCCGCGGCGGCATCGACCGGGCCAACCGTCAGGAACAGCTATCCCGCCTGGCCGAGAGCAAGAACCGGCGCCTGCGCTCGTTCCTCGACGCCCAGCAGGAGATGCGCCAGTCGTGGTTCGCGCTCGAGGCGAGCCGGCAGCGGGTCGAGGACCTGTCCGACGCGGTCAAGTTCAACATGGAGACCCGGGACGCCTACCGGCAGCAGTTCGAGGTCGCCCAGCGGACCCTGCTGGACGTGCTCGACGCCGAGAACGAGCTGTTCGTCGCCAGCGGTCAGCTGGTCTCCTCACAGACCAATGAGCTGTTGGCCTCCTACCGGATCCTGGCGGTCGGCGGGACGCTGATGACGACCCTGAGCGTCGTGCCGCCGCAGCAGGCGATGGTCCAGCATACCGGCTGGCTGGAGGGGGTTGGGATCGCCAGATAGCGACAGCGTCAGCGCGCCCGCGGGGAGCCAGCCCGCGGCTCATACCGAAGATCAGGCGGCGCCCCTTGCGGGCGCCGCTTTTTTCCCCCTCTCGGCCCCCCCCTCCGCCCCCCCCTCGGCCCCCCTCCC
>JACZVL010000123.1 GCA_022572685.1 Pseudomonadota bacterium | reverse complement strand
GGGAAGCGACCTTGTTTTTCCTCAAGAGGGGGTAGAATCCATGAGAAGAGTATTACTTGGAAGTACCGCGCTCCTTGGCGCCGCGATGATCTTCGCGGGCCCTGCAGCGGCGGAAATGGAGACCACGGTTGGCGGCTTCATGAGGGCGGAGTTCTGGTCGACCAGCCAGGACGTCGATGGCAGTAGGCCGCGCGGCTATAACTTCGGGATCGACGACGCGGAGCTCTACATCAGGGCCAAGAACACCGCGGACAACGGTCTGTCGTACGGCGTGAATATCGACATGGAGCTCAGGGACAGTATCGATATCGACGAAGGCTATATCTTCTTCAGCGGCGAGTTCGGCATCGTTCAGCTGGGCGGCAACGACGCCCCGGGGATCGATATGGTCTATTCGGGCGACTTCTCGTTGGTTGCCACGGGTGGTTACGATGGCGGATTGGGTGCGTCCTATAACTTCCAGAACGCTATCACAGGCGCCGACCTCTTGGCGGACCCCGACGACAGCGCCAAGCTGATCTACTACAGCCCGCGCTTCAGCGGCTTCCAGATCGGCGTCTCTTACGGCACGGACGCCCAGCAGACCACGACGGGCTCTGACAAAGAGGTCTCCGATGCCTCCGATCCCGGCTCTACAATGGGCGCCCAGGAGGACCAGGTCTCGGTCGGTGTCAACTTCGTCGATACCATCAACGGCGTCGACATCGGCGTTGGCATTGGCTACATAACCAGTGACACAGAGTCAGGTGGCACCGCCGAGGACGCCGAGGGCCTCCACGTCGGCTTCAACATCGGCTTCTCCGGCTTCACGTTCGGCGCCAGCTACGCCGACAACTTCGACACCGGCTGCGATACGGCCACCGCGGGCTGCGACGGCGGCGAATGGTACGAAATCGCCGCCGGCTATAGCACGGGGCCCTTCGCGATCGGCGCCGGCTATTTCCACACCGAAAGCGATCTCACGTCCACCACCGACGAAGAGATGGATATCTTTGCGGTCACCGGCAAGTACACCATCGCACCCGGCGCGGCTATTTACGCCGAGGTCGACTTCATCGATGAAAGCGGTTCCGGAATTACCAACAACGATGGCACCATCTTCATGGTGGGCGCCGTCGTGTCGTACTAACAACCGATCACGAACGACCGTCACTTTTGGGGGCAACGGCAAAGCCGTTGCCCCTTTCTCTTTCCTGGTCTAGAAATGTCCGGCATCCACGCCGCACGGCCGAGGCGGAGCCCCCGATGAGTGCCACCCTGTTGCGAATCCTCGGATTTATGGTTCTCGCAAGTGTCCTTGCGGCCTGTTCCGGCGCGACGGTCGAACCGGCTACAGAGTACGTGGACACCTACAAGAGACGCGCCATGTCTGGCGGCAAAATCACGGGCGACACGATCTACCTTTTCGGCGGGCCCGACGAGAAGGCGCCCGAGGGCGGCAGCGGCATCGGCGTCAACAGCTTCCTCTGGCGGGCCTCCCTGGACACCACCTCATTCATGCCGCTGCTCTCCGCCGATCCCTTCGGCGGGGTCATCATCACCGACTGGTACGCACCGCCGGAGAGCCCGGGCGAGCGCGTCAAGATCACGGTGTATATCCTGGGCCGGGACCTGCGCGCCGATGGCGTCCGCGCCTCGGTGTTCCGCCAGCGCCGGGACGAGAACGGTGATTGGGTCGATGCCGCGGTCGAGAAGCAGACCCAGATCGACCTGGAAAACGCCATTCTGACCCGCGCCCGTCAACTGCGGGTCGCGGGCCTGCAGTAGGGCGGATCGGCCCAGTCCGGGTCGGCCCAGTCCGGGGGTCAGCCCAGTCCGGGTCAGCCCAGTCCGGGTCAGCCCAGTCCGGGTCAGCCCAGTCCGGGTCAGCCCAGTCCGGCCCGGTGTCGGGGGCGCCGGGTGCGGGGCCTGGCGCGGCGCACCGATATCTCCCAACCCACGCTTCGGACAGCCACATAAAACAGGACATGAGCCGCTACAACGTCAAGGAAACCGAGGCCAAATGGCAGGCGGCCTGGGAACGGGCCGGGTGCTTCACGGTCGAGGACGCGCCCGATTCGGATCGGCCGAAGTACTACGTGCTCGAGATGTTTCCCTACCCCTCCGGGCGCATCCACATGGGTCACGTGCGCAACTACACCATCGGCGACGTCATCGCGCGGTACAAGCGCGCCCGCGGCTTCAACGTGCTGCACCCCATGGGCTGGGACGCTTTCGGCCTGCCGGCGGAGAACGCCGCCAGGTCCAAGGGCGTGCACCCGGGCGATTGGACCTACCAGAACATCGCGGCGATGCGCGACCAGCTCAAGGGCATGGGCCTGGCGATCGACTGGAGCCGGGAGATCGCGACCTGCCACCCCGAGTATTACCGCCACGAACAGAAGATGTTTCTCGACCTGCTGCGGGATGGCCTGGCCTACCGCAAGGAGTCCTGGGTCAACTGGGACCCGGTCGACCAGACCGTGCTGGCCAACGAGCAGGTGATCGACGGCCGCGGCTGGCGCTCGGGCGCAACCGTCGAGCAGCGCAAGCTGGCCCAGTGGTGTTTCCGCATCACCGCCTTCGCCGAGGAACTGCTGGCCGGGCTCGACGGCCTCGACCGCTGGCCCGAGAAGGTCCGCCTGATGCAGTCCAACTGGATCGGACGCTCCGAGGGCGCGCGGGTGTTATTCCCGCTGAATGGCCAGCCGGCAGGGCTGGCGCCTGGGGCGCAGGACCGGTTGGAAGTCTTCACGACCCGTCCGGACACCTTGTTCGGCGCCGCGTTCTGTGCGCTCTCGCCCAATCATCCCCTCAGCGGCGCGCTCGCCGCGGAAAGCCCCGAGATCGCCGCCTTCATCGCCGAATGCAACAAGATGGGCACCAGCGAGGCGGCGATCGAGACCGCCGACAAGAAGGGCGTTCTGACCCCGGTAACCGCGAGCCATCCCTTCGTGGAGGGCCTGGAGCTGCCGGTCTACGTCGCCAACTTCGTGCTCATGGAATACGGCAGCGGCGCCATCTTCGGCTGTCCCGCGCACGATCAGCGCGACCTCGATTTCGCCCGCAAGTACGGTCTTGAGGTGCGGCCCGTGGTGCTGCCGCCGGGTGCGGACGCCGGCAGCTTCGAGATCGGCGCCGAAGCCTACCTCGGCCCGGGCACGGCCTATAACTCGGAATTCCTCGACGGCCTCGAGGTCGCGGCGGCCAAGCGCGCGGCGATCGCGCGGCTCGAGGAGCAGGGCGCCGGCGCGGGCACGGTGCAGTACCGCCTGCGCGACTGGGGGGTCTCGCGCCAGCGCTATTGGGGCTGCCCGATCCCGGTGGTGCACTGTCCATCCTGCGGCATCGTGCCGGTGCCCGAAGCCGAGCTCCCGGTCACCCTGCCCCGGGACATCGATGTTTCGGCCGCGGGCAACGCCTTGGAGCGGCATCCGAGCTGGAAGCACGTCGACTGCCCGGCCTGCGGCGTCGCCGCCCAGCGCGAGACCGACACCTTCGACACCTTCGTTGAATCGTCCTGGTACTTCGCGCGTTTTTGCAGCCCCCGCGCCGAGGGGGCCATGACCCGCCAGGCGGTCGACTACTGGCTGCCGGTCGACCAGTACATCGGCGGCATCGAGCACGCGGTCCTCCACCTGCTCTATTCGCGCTTTTTCGTCCGCGCGCTCAAGCGCGGCGGCTACCTGGATCTCGAGGAGCCCTTCGCCGGGCTGTTCACCCAAGGCATGGTCTGTCACGAGACCTACCAGGGCCCGGACGGCGCCTGGCTGTCGCCGGAGCAGGTCGAGCGCGGCCCGGACGGCGCCTTGGTGACCGCCGATGGCCGGCCGGTCACCGTCGGCCGCTCCGAGAAGATGAGCAAGTCCAAGAACAACACCGTGGATCCGGCGCGGATCATCGAAACCTACGGCGCCGACACGGCGCGCTGGTTCATGCTCTCCGATAGCCCGCCGGACCGCGATCTGGAATGGACCGCGGCCGGGGTCGAGGGCGCCTATCGGTTCGTGCAGCGGGTCTGGCGCCAAGTCACCGAGTCGGTCGAGACGCTGCCGCCGCCAGGCCCCGCCCCGGCGGATGGGGCGGGCTCGGAGCTGCGCCGGGCGGCGCACAAGACCATTCAGGCGGTCACCGAGGATATCGAGCGGTTCCGGTTCAACCGCGCGGTCGCCCGTATCTATGAGCTGAGCAACGCGATTTCCGGTGCCACCGCGAATACGGCGCGCGCCAGGGCGGGCGATGGCGCGGGCGCGGAGCTGCGCGAGTGCCTCGAGATCCTGGTCCGCCTGATCGGACCGATGATGCCGCACCTGGCCGAGGAGCTCTGGCAGCGCCTGGGCCGCGAGGGGATGCTGGTCGATCAACCCTGGCCCGAGGCCGATCCAAGCCTTACCATCGAGGACTCGGTAACCCTTGCGGTGCAGGTCAACGGCAAGCTGCGCGGGACCATCGATTTGCCGCGCGACGCCGCCGAGGACGCGGCCGAGCGGGCCGCCCTGGCCGAGCCCGGGGTGCAACGGGCGATGGCCGGCAAGCCGCCGCGCAAGATCATCGTGGTCAAGAACCGGATCGTCAATGTGGTGGTCTAGACAGGGTCGTTCCGCATCATTCAGGGGGCCCGCCACCGCCGCCCTCCTGGTCGGCATGGCGCTCGCCCTGTCGGCCTGCGGATTTACTCCGCTCTATGGGGGCACCGACAGCCAGGCAATGTCGCCGGTCGACCACATGGCCGCGATCCGAATTTCGGCCCTGCCCGACCGCACCGGACAGCAGATGCACAATCTGCTGCGCGACCGGCTGAACCCGATCGGGCAACCGCGCGAGCCGGCCTATGCGCTCGGCCTTCGGCTTTCGGAATCGCGGCAAGAGCTGGGCATTCGCAAGGACGAGACCGCGACCCGCGCGAACCTGAACCTCTCCGTCCAGTTTACCTTGAGTTCCATTCAGACCGGCGACTTGCTGTATCGCGGCCGATTCAGCTCGGTGAGCAGTTACAACATCCTGACCAGCCCGTTCGCGACCGGGTTTTCCGAGGCCGATGCCCGGGCCCGCGCGCTGCGCGAGCTTGCCGACGGCATTCGGACCCGCCTGGGGATCTATTTCTCCCGCCAGCAGGGCGGCGGGTCGTGAACCCCGCGAGGCGGAGACGCGGGTGAAATATGAAGATTACCACGCGTGACGCCGAAGCATTCGTCAAGGCCCCCGATCCGGCGGTGCGCGCGATTCTGGTCTACGGACCCGATACCGGCCTGGTGAGCGAGCGGGTGGTGGCCCTGGTCGAGGGTGCGGCCGGGGATCTCGCCGATCCGTTCCGGGTCGCCGATTTTGCCGCCAAGGAGTTGCTGGAGGATCCGGCGCGGCTGGTCGACGAGGCGGCGGCGCGGTCGCTTACCGGCGGGCGCCGTGCGGTTCGGCTGCGCGAGGCCGACGACAACCTGGCGCCGCTGTTTCGCGAGTTCCTGGCCCCGGCCGACGATTCCCCGGGGGACACCCTGGCCAGCGACGCCCTGATCGTTGTCGAGGCCGGCGACCTGCCGGCCCGTTCGGCCCTGCGCAAGGCCTTCGAGAGCGCCAAGGCCGGGGCCGCGCTGGCTTGCTACCGGGACGACGCGCGCAGCCTGGGCACCGTGATCCGCGAGACCCTGCGCGAGTTCGGCCACGAGGCGACGCCGGATGCGCTCGCCCACCTGAGCGTCACTCTCGGCGGCGACCGCCAGTTGAGCCGCCGCGAGCTGGAAAAACTGGCGCTCTACAAGGGCGCGGAGTCCGGCCCGATCGAGCTCGCCGATGCCCAGGCTTGCGTCGGGGACAGCGCGGCGCTGTCGCTCGATGATCTCGCCTACGCGGTAGCCGGGGGCGCGGCGGCGGAGGCCGAACGGGCCTTGGCGCGCAGCCTGCAGGAGGGGGTCCAGCCGGTGAGCGCCTTGCGCGCGGTCTCGCGCCATTTTCAGCGGCTGCACCTGGTGGCCGGGCTGGTCGATGGCGGCCTGCCGCTGGACGACGCGGTCAAACGCCTGCGGCCGTCGTTGTTCTGGAAGCTCGCCCCGGCGTTTCGGACCCAGGTGGCGGCGTGGTCCCTGAGATCGCTGGGCCGGGCGCTGGGCCGGCTGCTCGACGCGGAGTCCGACTGCAAGCGCGGCGGCGCGCCCGAGGCGACGATCTGCGCCCGCACCCTGCTCGAGATCGGCGTCAACGCACCGTCGCGGCGGCGCCGCCGGGGGGGCGTCGGGCCGGCTGAGGCGGCGCCCGGCCCCAGCGGTGCCGGGCCTGCCCCAAGAGAGGCCCGTTAACTATTTGTTATTATTGTGAAAAACCGGTCGTTTCGGACCCGGAACGACCGCGCGTTGCCTATACCACCTCGGGCGGCGGGACGTGGTTGAGGCGGCGCAGGACCTCGTCGAGCTGTTCCAGGGTCTGATAGTGCACCGTGAGCGCGCCGCCCTTGCCACGGATATCGATGTTCACCTTGAGCCCGAGCAGCGCGGTCAGATCGCGCTCCAGGGCCAAGGTATCCGGGTCCTTGCCGGTTTTGCGGCCGCCCCGCCCCGTGCCGCCGGTTTCGGCCCGAACCGGACCGAACTTCCGAACAAGTTGTTCGGTTTGGCGCACGTTGAGGCCGCGGCCGACCACCTTTCTGGCCAGAGCCTCGGGCGCCTCCGCGCCGAGCAGCGCCCGGGCGTGGCCGGCGCTGAGCGCGCCGTGCAGCACCATGTCCTTGACCGCCTCGGGCAGGCCGAGCAGACGCAGGGTATTGGCGATGTGGCTGCGGCTTTTGCCGACCGCCTTGGCCAATACCTCCTGGGTGTGTTGGAACTCGTCCATCAGGCGCCGGTAGCCCTCCGCCTCCTCGATCGCCGAGAGGTCCTCGCGCTGCACGTTCTCGACGATCGCGGCGGCGAGGGCCTGCTGATCCGAGAACTCGCGGATGACCACCGGGACCTCGTGCAGCCGGGCCATCTGCGCGGCGCGCCAGCGGCGTTCGCCGGCGACGATCTCAAGGGCATCCGGACGGTCCGGACGGCGCCGCACCAGGATCGGCATGAGGATGCCGTTGGCCACGATCGAATCGGACAGCGACTGCAGGGCCTCGGACCCGAACTCGCGGCGCGGCTGAAACGGATTGGGCCGCAGCTGCTCGATCGGCACCGTCTTGGCGGCGCGGACCTGGTCGAGGGCGGCATAGTCCTCGCTGTCCTCGCCGAACAGGGCGGCGAGGCCCCGCCCCAGATTGGTGCGCTTGTCCGGCTCTCCGCCCGGTGGCGTCTCGGCCATGTCCAGGGCCCTTTCCTCGATCACTCAGCTCGGACCTCCGGGTCCCTAGGAAACCAGGGCGGGCGCGGTCCCAGCAACCGGGACGGCGCCGGCGCCCTTAAATCCTCCCGCCCGCTCGCGCCGCAACACCTCCCGGGCCAGGCTGATATAGGCCTGGGAGCCGGCGCAGCGGAAGTCGTAAAGCAGCACCGGCTTGCCGTGGGACGGCGCCTCCGAGACCCGGACATTGCGCGGGATCACCGTGTCGTAGACCGCCGCGCCCATGTAGGCGCGGACGTCCCGGGCGACCATGTCGCAGAGATTGTTGCGGCGGTCGAACATGGTCAGCACGATGCCCTGGATCTCCAGGCCCGGATTGAGGTGACGCTTGACCCGCTGAATGGTGCGCACCAGATGGGACAATCCCTCCA
Source organism: Pseudomonadota bacterium (assembly GCA_022572685.1). GTDB lineage: Bacteria > Pseudomonadota > Alphaproteobacteria > Kiloniellales > J153 > JACZVL01. The sequence continues at coordinate 2,746 of JACZVL010000123.1, read as the reverse complement.
GGGCGTAGAATTCGGCCTGCAGGGGCACCAGGACGGCGTCCGCCGCGACCAGGGCGTTCAAGGTCAGCAGACCGAGTGCCGGCGGGCAATCTATCAAGATGTAGTCGTAGTCGGATCGTACAGCCACAATTTGTAGGGCCAGCCGTCGCTCGCGCTGGGGCAGGTCGATGAGCTCGATCTCGGCGCCGGAGAGGTTCACGTCCGACGGCACCACCGACATGCCCGGCACCACGCTGGGCACCGCCGCCTCGGCGAGGCTGGCACTGCCGAGCAGCACATGGTAGCTGTTGCGGCTGCCGCCCTGGCCGCTGACCCCGAGGCCGGTGCTGGCGTTGCCCTGGGGATCCAGGTCGATCAACAGGACCCGCTTCTTGCAGGCCGCGAGCGCCGTCGCCAGGTTGACCGCGGTGGTGGTCTTGCCGACCCCGCCTTTCTGATTGGCAATCGCGAACACGCGGGCGGAATTACCCGTATCGAGACCCGGTTCCTCAACTTGTTGAGATATCACAGCTGGTCATCCCCAAAGTGTGGTAGCTGGATTCGCAGAATCTTGGCCACTGCATCGGTGTGGCTCGGCAATCGCTCGGCGTGCATCTTCCACTTTTCCCGTGCCTCCGTCAATTCCCGATCGACGTCGCGGCCCTTGAGGAAAAGTCCGACCGGTGGCGGCGCGCCGGGCTGATAGTGCCGCAGGAACGGCGCCGCGTAGTCGAGCAGGCGGGGCAGGGGCGCGCAGGCCCGGGCGGTGACCGCGTCGACCGGAAACGGCGCGAGGCTTTCGATGCGCTGGACGTGCAAAGTCACCGGGGCCTCGGCGACCCGCGCCGCCTCGCGCAGAAACGCCGCCTTTTTTTGGTCGACCTCGACCAAGTGGACCTCCACATCACCGCCCGAGGCCCCCATGATGGCCAGCACCAGCCCCGGAAATCCGGCGCCGCTGCCCAGATCCAGGATTCGGCGCGGCCGGCCCTGGGGCGGCGGCAGCAAGGGCCAGAGCTGGGCCGAATCCAGCATATGGCGGCGCCAGAGATCGGCCAGGCTGCCGCGCGCGACCAGATTGATGGTCCGGTTCCATTTCTCGAGCAAGGCCGCGTAGCGCTCCAGGCGGTCCAATGTTTCACGTGAAACATTGGTCGCCGCGCGGAACGCCGCCGCGGAAAGAGGTCGCTGTTTCGGGGCCGCCGCCGGGGCCACCGCTCAGGCCGCGCTGCTGGCCCGGCTGGACCGAGCGCCGGCGCCGCGCTTGACGTAACGGAGCAGGGCGATCAGCGCCGCCGGGGTCACGCCGGGCAGGCGCGCCGCCGCGCCCAGGGTCGCCGGCCGGCTCGCGGCCAGGGCCTCGCGCGCCTCGTGGGACAGGCTCGCGATCGCGCCGTAGTCGAGTGTCGGCGACAGCGTCAAGGCCTCATCCCGGCGGAAGGCGGCCAGATCCGCCTCCTGGCGCTCCAGGTAGGCGGCGTAGCGGCCATCGATCTCGATCTGCTCGACCACCCCCGGATCGAGCGCCCCCAACTGCGGCCAGAGGCCCGCGAGACTCCGCAGGTTCAGTTCCGGATAGCGCAGCAAATCCAAGGCGTTGCGACGCACGCCATCGTGCCGGACCGAAATGCCCCGGGCGGCCAGCTGGTTGGGCGTCGCGCTCAAACTCCGGCACAGGGCGCGGCCGGCTTCGAGCGCCGCCGCCTTGGCCCGGTAGGCCCGCGCGCGCGCGGCGGAAACGCAGCCGATTTCGATGCCGGTTTCGGTCAGACGCTGGTCGGCATTGTCGGCGCGCAGGCGCAGGCGATACTCGGCGCGGCTGGTGAACATGCGATAGGGCTCGGTCACCCCGCGGGTCACCAGGTCGTCGATCATGACTCCGATATAGGCCTGGGCCCGGTCGAGGATGAAATCCCCGCCTTCCGCTCCCTTGCCGCCGCCGGCGGCCCGCGCGGCGTTGATCCCCGCCATCAGGCCCTGGGCCGCGGCCTCCTCGTAGCCGGTGGTGCCGTTGATCTGGCCGGCCAGGAACAGGCCCGGCGCCCGCAGCGCCTCCAGGCTGGGCGCGAGCTCGCGCGGGTCCACGTGGTCGTACTCGATGGCATAGCCGGGCTGCAGCATCACCGCCCGTTCCAGGCCCGGAATGGTCTCGAGCAGCGCGGCCTGGACGTCCCGCGGCAGCGAGGTCGAAATGCCGTTGGGGTAGACCGTCGGGTCGTCCAGGCCCTCCGGCTCCAAAAAAATCTGATGGCGCTCGCGCTCGGCGAAGCGCACCACCTTGTCCTCGATCGAGGGGCAGTAGCGCGGCCCGGTGCTCTCGATCTGGCCCGAATAAAGCGGCGCCCGGTGCAGGTTGGCGCGGATCAGGTCGTGGCTGGCCGGGGAGGTATAGGTGATGTGGCAGGGCACCTGGGGCTGTTCGATGCGCGCGGTCAGGGTCGAGAACGGCACCGGCGGATCGTCGCCCGGCTGCACCTGAAGCGCGCCGAAGTCGATGGTCCGGCCGTCCAGCCGCGGCGGGGTCCCGGTCTTCAGCCGCCCCAGGCGGAAGCCGATCCGCCCCAGGGTCCGGGACAGGCCGAGCGCCGGGGCCTCGCCGACCCGGCCGGCCGGGGTGGTCTCCCCGCCGATATGGATCACCCCGCGCAGAAAGGTCCCGGTGGTGAGCACCACCGCCCCGGCCGGGATCCGGCGCCCGTTGCCGTCCACCACTCCCTGGCAGCGCCCGGCGGCATCGATCGCCAGGTCCTCGGCGGCCCCGGCCCGG
>JACZVL010000122.1 GCA_022572685.1 Pseudomonadota bacterium | reverse complement strand
CGCGCCGGCCCGGGGAGGAGCTGGGGGAGGTCGAGGTTGCCGAGCGCCTGCGCGCCTTGCGCGCCGAGGACGGCCTGTTCCGCGACCTCTCCTTCGACACCATCGCCGGCGCCGGCGCGAACGGCGCGATCGTGCACTACCACGCGCGAGCAGAGAGCCAGGGCCGCCTGCGCAAGGGCGAGCTGTTGCTGCTCGATTCCGGCGCCCAGTATTCCGACGGCACCACCGATGTCACCCGCACGATCGCGATCGGGGAGCCCAGCGCCGAGATGCGCGAGCGCTTCACCCGCGTGCTCAAGGGCCACATCGCGCTCGCCACCGCGCGCTTTCCGCGCGGCACCAGCGGCAGCCAGCTCGACGTGCTGGCGCGCTATCACCTGTGGCAGGCGGGGCTCGACTACGATCACGGCACCGGTCACGGCGTCGGCAGCTACCTCGGCGTTCACGAGGGGCCGCAGCGCATCTCCAAGCTGCCGAACCGGGTCGCGCTGGAGCCGGGCATGATCGTCTCCAACGAGCCCGGCTACTACAAGGCCGGCGCCTACGGCATCCGCATCGAGAACCTGGTCGCGGTGGTCGAGAGCGAGGTCAGGGAGGAGGGCTGGAGCGGAGAGGGCGGGGAGGGGGAGGGCCGCAACATGCTCGCCTTCGAAACCCTGACCCTGGCGCCGATCGACCGCAACCTGATCGACGTGGCGATTCTGAGCCCGGAGGAGACCGCCTGGCTCGACGCCTACCACGCCCGCGTCCGCGCCGCCCACCACGATCGGCTCGATCCCGAGACCGCCCAATGGCTCGACGCCGCGACCCGGCCGCTGCGCGACTAGCTGGGGTCAGGTCTTGCATTGCCACATTTTCGAGGGCGGTCGCGAGAAACCGCGCCGCCCTTTATCGAGATCGCGCGGCGCCGGCCAAATGTGGCAATGCAAGACCTGACCCCATTTAGAACGGACGGTCGCCGAGCTCGGCGTTCCTCGAGGTCGAAGGCGACCAGCTTGATGCCATGCCCATCCATTTTCGGAACTTGCCAACCGCCGGCCCGGCTTTCAAGGCCGGGATCATGGGTTCAGCCGCCTGGAGGGTCGCCGAGCTCGGCGTCTTCCTCGGCGGCGAAGGCGATCTCGACGTGGTTGCCGTCGGGATCGCGGAGGTGGACCTGGCGGATCCCGAATTCAGGCACCACGGCGGTGCGGTAGGCGACGTCGAACTCGTCCAAGCGGGCCAGGAACTCGGCCAGGTTCTCGGCGCGGAAGGCGAAGTGTTCGATTCGCGGCGCCGGCACCTCGGGCGAGTCCGCGACCTCGACCAGGTGCAGCGCGGCGTGGCTGCCGCAATAAAGCCAGGCACCGCCCGAGTCGAACGGCGGCCGCTTGCCGGGCCTGAGGCCCAGCACACGGCCGTAGAAAGAGGTCAACTCGCCGAGCCGGGCGGTGCGGATGTTAACATGGTCGAGCGCGGCGAGCGCCATGGCGAGTCTCCAGTCCCTCAAGGACCTTGGGCCTCAGGCGGCGGGTTCGGTCTCGACGCCCTTCTCGACCAGGAAGGTCTCCAGCTCGCCGCTCTCGGCCATCTCGCGCACGATGTCGCAGCCGCCGACGAACTCGCCCTTGACGTAGAGCTGCGGGATGGTCGGCCAGTTGCTGAACTCCTTGACGCCCTGGCGCAAGCCCGGGTCCTGGAGCACGTCGACGCCCTTGAACTTGACGCTCAGGTGCGACAGCACCTGCACCACCGCGGCGGAGAAGCCGCACTGCGGGAACACCGGGCTGCCCTTCATGTACAGCACGACGTCATTGCTTTCGATTTCCTGGCGGATGCGATCCGCGGCGAGATTGTCCATGTTCTGATCCTCGTGACTTTCTTGTCCCTGGCCCGCGTGCGGGCCTCGATCGGTTATGCGTCCGGCGGCGCCGAGGTCTGCAACGCCAGCGCGTGCAGCTCGTTGCCCATGCGCCCCTGCAGGGCCTGGTAGATCATCTGGTGCTGCTGCACCCGGGTCTTGCCCTTGAAGGCGGTGGAGACGACGTAGGCCGCGTAGTGGTCGCCGTCGCCGCGCAGGTCCTCGATCCTGACCTGGGCGTCGGGTATGGCCTGCTTGATCAGGCCTTCGATTTCCCCCGGGCTCATCGCCATGGCGACCCCGTTTCCCACATGTTCGGCTCCCACATGTCTCGTCAATCACCCATATAGCGCGGCAGCCAGCCTTCGTGCGCCGCACGCAGCTCGCCCAAGGATATGGGGGCGCCACCGGGCAAGGTCAACGCGGGCCCGCCGGTGACGCCGATCCGGGCCGCCGGCACCCCGGCCGCCCGCGCGGCCTCGAGCAGGCTTTCGGCCGCCTCTTCAGCCCCTGGCGCCGTCACAAGATAGCGCGCCTGGTCCTCGCCGAACAACCATGCGTGGAGAGGGGTCTCGCCGGCGTCTTCAGGCGCTGAGCCCGGGGCCTCGATCGTGGCGCCCAGGTCCCCGGCCAGCGCCATCTCGGCGAGCGCGACCGCCAGGCCGCCGTCGGCGAGGTCGTGGCAGGCGCTGACCCGGCCGCCCCGGATCAGGCCGCGCACCAGGTCGCCGTGGCGCTTCTCCGCCGCCAGGTCGACCGGCGGCGCCGCGCCCTCGCGGCGGCCCAGCGCGTCGCGCAGATAGATCGAGGCGCCCAGGTGCCCGCGGGTCTCGCCGATCAGCACGATCGCCTCGCCCGCGGCCTTGAAGGCGATGTCGGTGGTCCGGGCGATGTCGTCGACCAGCCCGACCGCGCCGATCACCGGGGTCGGCGGGATGCCCTTGCCGTTGGTCTCGTTGTAGAGCGAGACGTTGCCCGAGACCACCGGCATGCCGAGCGCCGCGCAGGCCTCGCCGATGCCCTGGATGCAGCCGACCAGCTGGCCCATGATCTCGGGCCGCTCCGGGTTGCCGAAGTTGAGGTTGTCGGTGATCGCCAGCGGCTGGGCGCCGACCGCGGTCAGGTTGCGCCAGGCCTCCGCGACCGCCTGGGCGCCGCCCGCCTTGGGGTCGGCCTGGCAGTAGCGCGGCGTGCAGTCGGTGGTGATGGCGAGCGCCCGGTCGCTGCCGTGGATGCGCACCAGCGCGGCGTCGCCGCCGGGCCGGCCGACGGTGTCGGCCATCACCATGTGGTCGTACTGCTCCCAGACCCAGCGCCGCGAGCAGAGATCCGGCGAGCCGACGAGATCGAGCAGCGCCCGGCCCATGTCCTCGGGCGCCGGGACGCTGCCGGGGGCGAGCTCGGCCGGCGCCGGCGTCGGGGTCCAGGGGCGGTCGTATTCGGGCGCGGCCTCGGCCAGGGGATCGATCGGCAGGTCGCCGACCACCGCGCCGTTCAGCTTGAGCACCATCCGCCCGGTGTCGGTCAGGCGGCCGATCACGGCAAATTCCAGGTCCCACTTCTCGAACACCGCGCGCGCCAGGTCCTCCTTGGCGGGTTCGATCACCATCAGCATGCGCTCCTGGCTCTCGGAGAGCATCATCTCGTAGGGCGTCATGCCGTCCTCGCGGCAGGGCACGGTCTCGAGGTCGAGCTCGACCCCGAGCCCGCCCTTGGAGGCCATCTCGAAGGACGAGCAGGTCAGCCCGGCCGCGCCCAGGTCCTGGATCGCGACGATGGCGTCGGTCGCCATCAGCTCCAGGCAGGCCTCGATCAGCAGCTTCTCGGTGAAGGGATCGCCGACCTGCACGGTCGGGCGCTTGGCCTCGGACCGGTCGTCGAACTCGGCCGAGGCCATGGTCGCGCCGTGGATGCCGTCGCGCCCGGTCTTGGAGCCGACGTAGACGATGGGGTTCCCTATGCCGCTCGCCCCGGAGGTGAAGATGCGGTCCTTGCGCGCGATCCCGACGGTCATGGCGTTGACCAGGATGTTGCCGTTGTAGCCGGGGTCGAAGTTGACCTCGCCGCCGACCGTGGGCACGCCGACGCAGTTGCCGTAGCCGCCGACGCCGGCGACCACGCCGGCCACCAGGTGACGGGTCCGGGGGTGGTCCGGATCGCCGAAGCGCAGCGCGTTGAGGTTGGCGATCGGGCGCGCGCCCATGGTGAAGACGTCGCGCAGGATGCCGCCGACCCCGGTCGCCGCACCCTGGTAGGGCTCGATGAAGCTCGGGTGGTTGTGGCTCTCCATCTTGAAGATCGCGGCCAGGCCCTCGCCGATATCGATGACCCCGGCGTTCTCGCCCGGCCCGAGGATCACCTGGGGGCCCTCGGTCGGCAGGGTCTTGAGCCAGATCTTGGAGGACTTGTAGGAGCAGTGCTCGGACCACATGACCGAGAAGATGCCGAGTTCGAGCAGGTTGGGCTCGCGGCCCAGGACCTCGATCACGCGGTCGTACTCGGCCTCGCTCAGGCCGTGCTCGGCGACGATCTCCGGGGTGATCTCGCCGCTCCGTGCCAGGTTCGGGCGCACCGCTTCGCTCACGACCCCGGCCTCCGGCCGTGGTTCATGACAGGGCCTCGACCAGGCCGTCGAACAGCGGCCGCCCGTCGGCCCCGCCCAAGGCCGAATCGGCCAGGCGCTCGGGGTGGGGCATCAGGCCGAGCACGGTCTTGGCCTCGTTGAACACGCCGGCGACGTTGCGCGCCGCGCCGTTGGGGTTGGCGGCCTCGGTGACGGCACCGTCCGGCTCGCAGTAGCGGAAGGCGATCTGGCCGCGCGCCTCGAGGCGCTCGAGCTCCTCCTCATCGGCGACGTAGTTGCCGTCGTGGTGGGCGATGGGCACGCGCAGGCGCTGGCCCGTCTGGTAGCGGCCGGTGAACGGCGACTGGCTGGTCTCGACCCGGATGTGGACGTCGCGGCAGACGAACTTCAGCCCCGCGTTCCGGAGCAGCGCGCCCGGCAGCAGCCCGGTCTCGGTCAGCATCTGGAAGCCGTTGCAGATGCCGAGCACCGGCACCCCGGCCTTGGCCCGGCGCACCACCTCGGTCATGGCCGGCGAATGGGCCGCCATGGCGCCGCAGCGCAGGTAGTCGCCGTAGGAGAAGCCGCCGGGCAGGACGATGAGATCGACCTTCTCGAAGTCCGCGTCCTTGTGCCAGACCATGATCGGTTCGTCGTGACCCGGGGCGCCCCGCATGGATTGGCGCAACGCGACCTGGACGTCGCGGTCACAGTTCGATCCCGGAAATACGACGATCGCGGCTTTCATCGCGGCCAGCTCCTCATGGCGGCCTCGCTCACGGCCCGGCGTCGATCTCGATCGCGTAGTTCTCGATCACGGTGTTGGCGAGCAGCTTCTCGCACATCTCCCGAAGGCTGGCGCGCGCCGCCTCGGGGTCGGTCTCGGCGATCTCCAGATCGATCACCTTGCCCTGGCGGACCTTGTCGACCGCGCCGAAGCCGAGCGCGCCGAGGGCGTGCTGGATGGCTTTGCCCTGCGGGTCGAGAATCCCGGGCTTGAGGGTCACGTGGACGCGGGCTTTCACTGGGCGCAAGATCCCGAATCGAGGGGGCCGGATCGGGCGGGAGCGCGAATGTAGCGGCGCCCGGCGGGCCTGACAAGACGTGGTCCCGGCGACGTGGCCCCGGCGGCCCGGCGGAGGTCGCCCGCCGGGCCGAGGGCGCCGTCCGGCGCGATTCCGGCGCCGTTCATGGCGATCGGCGCGGCGCCCGCGGCCCCGAGCGCCGGCGTCCGGTGGTTAAGATAACTATCCTATATACTAGAATAATCACCTGATCGCGGTCAATTCAGGGTGACGACTGTAGATGAACTAAGCTGAATATATCGAAAATACAATATGTTACCCCCTGAGTTATCCACAGGTCCATCCACATGTGTAAATTCCTAACACCTTGATTCCCGATCCCGACTCGTGGATACTCCCCGGCCTGAGTTACCGATGGGCGGGGGGATATCCATGGTCAGTCCATACTTGAGCAGGCCGTTGCGTTCGCTGCGCGAGGCGGGGGGGTCCGGCCCGGCGCCGTCGCGGCGGCGTCCCGACTCGGCGCCGGACTTGTTACCCGACTTGTTACCCGACTTGTTACCCGACTTGTTAGAGGTACGGCTCGCGGGGGGACGGCTCGGGGCGACCGAGGCACCGGACGCGCGGCTGGAGGCGGCGGCCCCCCTGGCGCCCCGGCGGCGGTTCGCGGTGGTGGCCGGCGGCTTGCCGGAGCCATCGCGAGGGAACGGCGGCGACCGCGGCGGCGCCTGATCCGGTCTATCGCACCAGCTTGGGCCCCTTCATGTCGACCGGGGCGGCCTCGGGCAGCACGCCGAGGCGGCGGGCGACCTCCTGATAGGCCTCCTCGACCCGGCCCATGTCGTGCCGGAAGCGGTCCTTGTCCAGGCACTCGTTGGTCTTGAGGTCCCAGAGCCGGCAGGAGTCCGGGCTGATCTCGTCGGCGATCACGATGCGCATTTCCTCGTCATCCCAGAGCCGGCCGAACTCCAGCTTGAAGTCGACCAATTTGAGCCCGACGCCCAAGAACAGGCCGGACAGGAAGTCGTTGACCCTGAGCGCGAGCTGCACCATGTCGTCCAGGTCCTGGGTGCCGGCCCAGTTGAAGGCGGCGATGTGCTCCTCGGAGACCATGGGGTCGCCGAGGTCGTCGTTGTTGAGGTAGTACTCGACGATCGGCCGCGGCAGGTTGGTGCCCTTCTCGAGGCCCAGGCGTTTGGCGATCGAGCCGGCGGCGACGTTGCGGACCATCACCTCGACGGGGATGATCTCGACCTCGCGCACCAGCTGCTCGCGCATGTTCAGGCGGCGCACGAAATGGGTCGGGACGCCGATCTCCGCCAGGCGCAGCATGAGGTACTCGGAGATGCGGTTGTTGAGCACCCCCTTGCCGGTGATCACGCCCTTCTTCTTGTTGTTGAAGGCGCTCGCGTCGTCCTTGAAATACTGGACCAGCGTACCCGGCTGCGGGCCCTCGAACAGGACCTTGCTCTTGCCTTCGTAAATCCGCCTGCGTCGCATTCCACCACCATTTGGCCGGGTCCCCGGGGCCGTCTCGGCCCGGGCAACGCCGGTCCCTGAATTTCACCTCATACAATATAGCAGTTGACCCAGGGCAAAACAATCGCGCCGCCCGCTGATCCCGCGAAGCGGCGGGGAAATAGGACGATTGTCAGCATCCGATTCGAGCAGATCATTCGATGAAACAGCCGGGTATCGGTAGTCACCCTGAATCTAGATCAAAAAAAGAACAAATACCTATTCTCGGTGACGCCAAATGGGCCCCCCGCGGGCCGGTGCCGAGGTCTGGGCCGCGGCGGTCTCGATGCTGGCCGAATCGGGCGCCGATCGCAGCCGTTTCGGGGCGCGGGAAACCCGCCGGCGGGGCCTCGGTATCGAGCGCCATGGCGCGGTCGATCGTCCACTCCAGTCCGCCGCCCACGGCCTAGAGTTCCACCTTCTTGTAGCGCGTCTGGTCGGGGCGGCCGGGGGCGAATTGCCAGACCGGACGGTTGGGGCGTTCGCGCAGGGTCTTGGGCGGGCCGGGCAGTGCGATCAGCGAGCTCGACACCGTGCCGAAGCCCCGCGACGTGACGATGGTCATGGCCGCGCAGGGGTCCTCGGAGCCGGGTGGGCGCCTGGCCTTCATGAGCCGGGCCCAGGAATTCCAACGGCCGGCCTTGGGCTCGGGCGGCTCGGCCGCCTCGAAGCGCGGCAGGCAGGCCTGGACCCGGGCGCTAGCGGGGTCGTTGCGGTCCCGGGCGGTGATCATGGAGGTGCCGGCTGGAATCTCGAAGGCCTCGATCCCGGGCGCGTTGCGGCCGCGCGCCGCCGCCCCCAGATTGCGCAGCCAGAAGGCGTCGCGGCTGTCGGCGATCACCAGGTTGAAGCTGCGATAGGCGGCCGGGTCGAGCCGCGAAAGGTAGTTCGCCGCGCTCGAGGCGTCGGCGTGGTCCAGGGCCTCGAGCACCAGCTCGCCGCGGCTGCGCTTGCCCGGCTCGGGGCCCAGCGAATCGATCCGGTTGAGCACGCCGGCGACCACGCCATGGTCGTTGAGTCCGAGCCAGGAGCCGCCCGCGGTCTCGTCCTTGCCGGCGACCACCTCGGGCCGGTCCGGCCAGTGGCGGCCGGGAGGCAGCCAGGAGCGGTCGAGCATTTCGTCGCGGTTGGCCGCCAGGATCAACGGCCAGGGGTGGCCGGGGCGGCGCAGGATCACTACCGTGCACATGTCTGAAAATCAGGTGCTTGCGGCCCGTGGCCGGTTATCCTATCTGTGGTGTGAGGCCACTATCGCGCCCTCGCTATATGGTGCCTGACGGTGGCCGCCGCAAGGCGCGAACGGCAACGCGTGAAACCCAGGGAGAGCCCACCAGATGACCAGCTTCAACGATCGCGAGAAGGCCTTCGAGGACAAGTACAAACACGACCAGGATCTGCAGTTCAGGGTCGAGGTCCGGCGCAACAAGCTGCTCGGACTCTGGGTCGCGGAGATGCTCGGGCTTTCGGGCGCCGACGCCGATGCCTACGCCAAGGAAGTGGTTTCGGCCGACTTCGAGGAACCGGGCGATGCCGACGTCGTCCGCAAGATCCTGGCCGACGCCCAGCCCAAGAATCTCGACCTGGACGAACCCCGCCTGCGCAAGAGGATGGTCGAGTTGGTCGCCGTCGCCAAGGAACAGATCATGAGCGAGTAGGGGCCGCCGGCGGCCCGTTAATTTTGGCGGAGCGTTCTTCGTTTAAGGGTTACCACAGAGGCACAGAGACACGGAGAACCAGAAAGGCGAACCACGAAGACACGAAGGGCACGAAGAAATTTTTCAGCGCGCGAAGCGCGCAACCAAAGGGTTCTTGGTGTCCTTCGTGTCTTCATGGTGAGCTACTTGTTTGCTTCTCTGGGCCTCTGTGTCTCTGTGGTTTTCTTGTCCTTGGGCCGCCGTTCTTCGCTCACCCGCCCCCGAACACCCGCTTGAAGATGGTGTCCACGTGCTTGCCGTGGGCGGCGAGGTCGAAGCAGGCGTCGAGCTCGGCCGCGCCCAGATGCTTTGCTACCCCAGGGTCGGCCTCGATCAGGTCCCGGAAATCGCCCTCCCCGGCCCAGATCTTCATGGCCGCGGCCTGGACCGCGGCGTAGGCGTCCTCCCGGCTCATGCCGGCCTGGGTGAGGGCGAGCAGGACGCGCTGGGAGTGGATCAGCCCGCCCAGCTGGTCCAGATTGGCCCGCATGGCCTCGGGAAAGACCAGCAGCTTCTCGATCACCCCGGCCAGGCGCGCCAGCGCGAAGTGCAGCGCGATGGTGGCGTCGGGGGCGAACACCCGCTCGACCGAGGAGTGGGAGATGTCGCGCTCGTGCCACAGCGCGACGTTCTCCAGCGCCGGGGTGACGGCGGCGCGGATCACGCGCGCGAGGCCGGTCAGGTTCTCGGTCAGGACCGGGTTGCGCTTGTGGGGCATGGCCGAGGAACCCTTCTGGCCGGGCGCGAAATACTCCGCCACCTCGCGCACCTCGCTGCGCTGCAGGTGGCGGATCTCGATGGCCAGGTTCTCGATCGAGCTGGCCAGCACGCCGAGCGTCGCGAAGAAGACGGCGTGGCGGTCGCGCGGGATCACCTGGGTCGAGATCGGCTCGACCGTGAGCCCCATCTTCTCGGCGACGTGGCGCTCGACCGCGGGGTCGATGTTGGCGAAGGTCCCGACCGCCCCCGAAATGGCGCAGGTCGCGATCTCCTCGCGGGCGCGAACCAGCCGTTCGCGGCCGCGGGCGAAGGCGGCGTAGTGGCCGGCCAGCTTGAGCCCGAAGGTGGTCGGCTCGGCGTGGATGCCGTGGCTGCGGCCGACGCAGAGGGTATCCTTGTGTTCCTTCGCGCGTGCCTCAAGCGCGGCCAGCAGGCGGTCGAGTTCGGCCAGCAGCAGATCGCTGGCCTGGGCCAGTTGCACCGCCAGGCAGGTGTCGAGCACGTCCGAGGAGGTCATGCCCTGGTGCACGAAGCGCGCCGGCGCGCCGACGTGCTCGGCCAGGTTGGTCAGGAAGGCGATCACGTCGTGGTGGGTCTCGCGCTCGATCTCGTCGATGCGCGCGACCTCGAAGGCGCCCTTGTCCCAGACCGCTTTCGCCGCCTCCTTGGGGATCACGCCGAGCGCGGCCTGGGCGTCGCAGGCATGAGCCTCGATCTCGAACCAGATGCGGAAGCGGTTCTCGGGCTCCCAGATGCGGACCATTTCGGGCCGGCTGTAGCGCGGGATCATGCGGGGCCTCGGGGTTGGAAAGGGGAGGCCAAACAAGCCGAGGCGGCGCCCGGAGTCAACACCCCCTGGCCCCCCGGCCGGCGGATCGGGTCGGCTCAAACGGCGATCTTGCGGATCAGGCGGTTGACCTCGGCGGCGGCCTCCATCTGGGGCATGTGCCCGGCGTTCTCGATCAGGGTGACCGCGACGTTGGCCGGCAGGCCCTCGGCCTGGGCCGGCGGCACGATCCGGTCCTCGCGGCCCTGGATCACCTGCACCGGCTG
>JACZVL010000270.1 GCA_022572685.1 Pseudomonadota bacterium | reverse complement strand
AGGGCGATCTCGTTACGGGGCCCGATGCGCGTCGCGGCAGGGCCGCGAACCGTACCACTCGAACGGCCGAAAGAGATATTCGGGGTATCGGGGGCCCACATACCGGACTCGGTTGTCTCACGGGACCATACGGCCGATGCACATAGGCCCTAAACCCCCGCAAAGAGTCGCGGATTCCGCACCACCGAAAATCAAAAAACTACTGTGATATCAAATACTTAAGTCGTGGCGGAGTAACAGGGGCAAAAGTCCGGGCGGCGGTGTGAATTAGGGGATTCACAACGGCCTCAAAATATGAGTCAATCCGGCCATGGTCGGATCGCCACCGGATATTGATGCTCTGGACCCGGAAGGCCTCAAGCAGTTGTGTCTCCAGTTGTTGGAGGGGATCGCCGCGTTGAGGGCGGAAAACGCCGCCTTGCGCCAGGAGATTGCGCGTCTGAAGGGCCTGAAGGGGCCGCCATCGCTCAAGCCGAGCGGGATGGACAGGCAGACGGAACCGAGGCCGAAGCGCGGGTCCGGCGCGCGGCGCCGGGGTGCGAAGAACGCCCGGCTTGCCATCGACGAGGATCGGATTCTCAGGACCGAGGCCCCGGCTGGCTCGCGTTTCAAGGGCTACGAGGATTATGTGGTTCAGGACCTGATCCTGCGCCCCCATGTGATGCGCTACCGGCGCCAGCGCTGGCTCACCCCCGATGGCCGGATGATGGTGGCGCCGTTGCCAGCGGGGATCGCCGGTCACTTCGGGCCTGAGTTGCGGCGTTTCGTATTGGCCCAGTATCACCGCGGCCAAGTGACCGTTCCCCGTCTGGTGGGTCTGCTGCGGGATATCGGGGTGGACATCTCGAAGCGGCAGGTGGTGCGGCTTCTGAACCGGGACAAGGAAGCGTTTCTGCTTGAGGCACGGGGTGTGCTCAGGGCCGGTTTGGAGACGGCGCGGTGGGTCACGGTCGATGACACCGGGGCCAGGCACAAGGCGGCGAACGGCGTTTGCACGCAAGTAGGCGACCACCGCTTCGCCTGGTTCGCGACCACGTATTCCAAGAGCCGGCTCAACTTTCTTTCGCTGCTGCGGGCCGGACATGGGGACTACGTGGTCAACGCGGCGGCGCTGGACTATATGCGCAAGCGCCACCTCTCGGGGGCGGTGATCGCCCTTCTGGCGGAGCAGGGGAGCAAGCGGTTCGCCGACGAAGCGGCGTGGACGGCCCATCTGAAGGACCTCGGGATCGCCGCGCTCGGGGTTCATCCCGACCCGGTGAAGATCGCCACCGAAGGGGCGCTGTGGGGCAGCGTGGCGGGGCACGGCTTTCTGAAGAACGCGGTGATCGTCAGCGACGACGCCGGCCAGTTCAATGTCGGCCAACATGCCTTGTGCTGGGTGCATGCGGAAAGGCTGATCCACAAGCTGGTCGGCTTCAACGAACGCCAGCGCCAGGCCATCGAGCGAGTGCGGGCGCGGGTGTGGCGGTTCTACAAGGCCCTCAAGGCTTACTGCCGCGACCCGACGCTACGGCGCAAGGCGGCGCTCGACAAACGCTTCGATCGCCTGTTCTCCACGCGCACCGGCTTCGCCACCCTGGACCGGCTGCTGATGCGGCTGCGCGCCAACAAGGACGAGCTGCTTCTCGCACTCGACCGCCCCGACATCCCGCTCCACACCAACGGCTCGGAGAACGACATCCGTTGCCAGGTGACCAAGCGCAAGATTTCGGGCGGCACCCGCTCCGACGCCGGCCGCGACGCCCGCGACGCCTTCCTCGGCCTGATGAAGACCTGCGACAAGCTCGGCGTCAGCTTCTGGGATTACCTCGGCTGCCGCCTCATGGTCGCCGACGCCCCCGCCATCATGCCGTTGCCGGAAATCGTCCGTCACAAAACCAACCCCGCTTGACCGCCCGGACTTTTGCCCCTGTTACTTGGCGATGGCTGTGCGGCGGCGGCTACCCTCGCTCAACTGGCTGCGCGCCTTCGAGGCGGCGGCCCGGCACACCAGCTTCACCGGGGCGGCGGGCGAGCTGGGCGTCACCCAGGCGGCGGTCAGCCAGCAGGTCAAGCAGCTCGAGGACTGGCTCGGCACGCCGCTGTTCACGCGCTTAGCCCGCGGCCTGGTGCTGACCGATGCGGGGCTCGGCTACCTGCCGACCCTGCGCCACGCCTTCGACCACCTGGCCGCCGGCACCGAGGACCTGTTCGGCGACACCCGCGGCGGGCCGGTCAGCGTCCGGGTCA
>JACZVL010000121.1 GCA_022572685.1 Pseudomonadota bacterium | reverse complement strand
CCAAAGGGAACCCGCGTCACCGACGACCAAATGAAAGCCCTCAACATCAAGCGAGCCGACTTCCACGGCGAATGGAACTACACCCTCAGCCCTCGAAATTCGACGTAAATGTTTCGTCCCAAGCCCTAAGCGCGAGAACTTTCGCGCTGCGTTCCATGATTTCGACTTCGACAGGATCGCGCGCTTCACCCAGCGCGACCTCGATCGTCTGCTCAAAGACGAAGGGATCGTCCGCCACCGCGGCAAAATCGAGGCGGTCATCCATAATTCGCGGCGGGCCCAGGAGCTCGTCGAGCGGGAAGGTTCGCTGGCGGCCTTCATCTGGCGTTACCAGCCGGACCCGAAGCAACTCGCGAAGCCGCAAACCGTGTCGACCTCGGCGGCAGCGATTGCCCTCACGAAAGACCTGAAGAAGCAGGGCTGGAAATTCGTCGGACCGACGACCGTGTATGCCTTTATGCAAGCAATGGGGCTGATCAACGATCATGTCGAGGACTGCGTGATCAGAGCCAAAGTTGAGCGCGCGCGCAAGAGTTTCAGGCGACCAGGGCGCTGACCGATGGCGCGTTCCTTTCGGTTCACTCCACCAACGGCATGACCAGGGGCGACAGGGTCTCGGCGTCCCGGCCCAGGCGGTCGCGTTTCGCGGCGCTGGCCAGGCTCTCGCGCTGCGCCGCTTCCAGGCGCGCCGCCGCCGCCGGCGCGTCGATGGTCAGCACCGCGCCGTCGCGGACCACCTGGCGGCCATCGACGAAGACGTCCCGGATCGCGCGGTCGGCGGCCGAGTAGACCAGCGCGCGCAGGGGATCGCGCAGCGGCCGCATGGCCGGATGGGCCAGATCGGCGAGCACGATATCGGCCTTGGCGCCGGTGGCGAGGCGGCCGATGTCGTCCCGGCCCAACGCCTTGGCGCCGCCCACCGTGGCGGCGTGGAAGGTTTCGCCGAGCGAGGTGTCCGCGACGTGCCGCCCGGCGATGCGCGAGAGCGTGGTCGCCAGGCGCAGCTCCTCGAGCATGTTGTGGGGCTGGGTGTCGGTACCCAGCGCCATGTTGACCCCGGCGCGTTTATAGCTGCCGAAGCTCTCCAGCATCTGACCGTAGCGCGAGAACACCAGCGGGCAATGGGCCACCGAGGCGCCCGATTCCGCGATCAGGCCGAGGTCGGTCTTGCTGTGCCAGGTGATCCAGGAATGGTGGTCGAGGAAGATCGCGTGGCCGAGCACCATGCGCGGGCTCAGCACGCCGATGTCGGCCAGCCACTGCACCGGGGTCTTGCCGTGGCGCCGGGTCATTTCCAGCATGTCCCAGACGCACTGCGCGGTGTGCAGGGTCAGCGGCCAGTCCCGTTCCTCCGCGAGCGCGAGGGAATCGCGCAGCAGCTCGGCCGAGCAGGTGTCGACCTGGGCCGGGCTGACCATGGCCGAGAGGCGGCCGCTGGGATGGGCCTCGGCGGCCTCCATCTCGACCACCGCGGCCTCGAAGGCGCGCCGCCCGGCGGCCTCGTCCCAGTCGTAATCGACGCTATGCCCGGTCTTGGCGACCCAGGCGGCGGAGCGGTACATCGGCGCCGCCACCGCGCGGATGCCGGTCTCGGCCAGGGTGTCGAGCCAGCCGTCGTAGCAGATCGCCAGATCGGCGACCGTGGTGGTGCCGCTCGACAGCAGCTCGAAGACCGCCATGCGGGTCGCCGCGCGCAGGGTCTCGGCCGCCGCGCCGCTGTCCATGGAGTGGCCGGGCAGGAACACCGGCTTGGGATCGGCGACCGCGCTCATGTAGAGCGCCGGGTTGCCGATCTCCTCGGTGACGCCGCGGCCCAGGCTCTCCGACAGCAGATGGGAATGAACGTCGACCAGGCCCGGCATGACCAGGCGCTCGGATCCGTCGAGCACGGTGTCGGCGGGGCCGTGATAGCCATTGCCGTTGGGGCCGCCGCCGACGAAGACGATACGGTCGTCCTCGAACGCGAGATCGACGCCGCGCCGGTAGACGTGACGCGCCGCCTCGGCGTCCCACAGGATCGCCCAATCCGCGTCGCGGATCACCGTCGTCGCCATGGCCCCCCACAAGGATCGTTCTTGGCGGCCAGCCTAATGGGTTTCGGTGCCCGACGGAACCGCCGCAAGCATTTGCGCGCAGGGCTCCCGGTCAGGCTGGCCCGGGCGCGCCGGCGCGGTATAGTCGGCCGGGTCGAGAAAACTGAAACCAGGGGAGGCCTTTACCATGACGGCTGGCGAAAAGGTGGCAATCGTGACCGGCGCGGGGACCGGGGTCGGCCGGGCGGCGGCGCTCGCGCTGCTGGCCGAGGGCTGGTCGGTCGCGCTCGCCGGGCGCCGCGCCGAACCCCTGGAGGAGACCGCTAAATTGGCCGGTGAGGCCGGCGGCCGCGCGCTGGCCGTGCCCAGCGACGTGAGCGACCCGGCTTCGGTCGCGGCGCTGTTCGCCAAGACCGTGGCGCGCTTCGGACGGCTCGACCTGCTGTTCAACAACGCCGGCGTCAACGCGCCGGGCGTGCCGCTCGAGGAACTCAGCGTCGAACAGTGGCGCGCGGTGATCGACATCAACCTGACCGGTGCTTTCTTCTGCACCCAGGAAGCGTTCCGGGTCATGAAGGACCAGGACCCGCGCGGCGGCCGCATCATCAACAACGGCTCGATCTCGGCCCACGTGCCCCGGCCCCACTCGGCGCCCTACACCGCGACCAAGCACGCGATCACCGGCCTGACCCGCTCGACCTCGCTCGATGGCCGCAAGTACGACATCGCCTGCGGCCAGATCGACATCGGCAACGCGGCCACCGAGATGACCGAACGCATGGCCGCGGGCGTGCCCCAGGCCGACGGTTCGCTCGCGGTCGAGCCCCGGATGGACGTGACCGAGGTCGGCCGCGCGGTCGCCTTCATGGCGTCCCAGCCGATCGATTCCAACGTCCAGTTCATGACCATCATGGCGACCAAGATGCCGTTCATCGGCCGCGGATGACCGGCGCGGCGGAACCTCGCCACTTCAGGCCCCCTCATCGCTCTAAACCCGGGGAGGATCCCTACCGCTGGGCCATGCTCGGCGGGGTCTGGCTGCTGTATTTCTGCTTCGGCCTGATCGTGGCGGCGATGGCGCCGCTGGTCCAGCCGATCACCGAGGACCTGGGACTGAGCCATGCGGCCATGGGCGGGGTGCTGGGCGCCTGGCCGCTGGTCTACATCGCTTCGGCGATCCCCTGCGGCGCCTTGCTGGACCGGGTCGGGTCGCGCCGGGCGCTGTTCCTGGCGGTGCTGATCATCGCGCTGTCGGGCGCGCTGCGCGGCCTGGCGCCGGGCCACCTGGGCCTGTTCCTCGCGGTCGCTGCCTTCGGCCTCGGCGGGCCCTTGATCTCGGTCGGCGCGCCCAAGCTGATCACCCAGTGGTTCGAGACCCGGGAGCGCGGCCTGGCCATGGGCATCTACATCACCGGGCCGGCGCTCGGCGGGATTCTCGCGCTGTCGGTCACCAACGGCGTGCTGATGCCGCTGTTCGACCAGGACTGGCGCGCGGTGCTGTTCGTCTACGCCGCCTTCGTGGGCGCCTGCAGCCTGGTTTGGCTGGCGATCAGCGCCCACCCGAGCGCGCGCGCGGTCGAGCGCCAGATCGCCGCCGAGCCGCGCCGGCCGCAGCTTCAGGTGTTCGCCGAGCTGCTGCGCCTGCCCGTGGTGCGGACGGTGTTGCTGATGGCCATCGGCATCTTCTTCTTCAACCACGGGGTCAACAACTGGCTGCCCGAGATCCTGCGCAGCGGCGGCATGAGCGCCGCCGCCGCCGGCTATTGGGCCTCGATGCCGACCGCGGTCGGGATCGCCGGCGCGCTGGTGATCCCGCGCCTGGCGCTGCCCGAGCGGCGCATTCCGATCCTGCTCGGCCTGTTCCTCTGTGCCGGCGCCGCCACCCTGCTGATCCAGAACCCGGCCGGGCCGCTGCTGGCCGGCGGCTTGATGGTCCAGGGCATCGCGCGCGGCTCGATGATGACGATCGCGGTGCTGATGCTGATGGAGACCCGCGGGCTGGCGGCCCAGAGCCGCGGCCTGGCCGGCGGGCTGTTCTTCTCCGCGGCCGAGATCGGCGGCGTGCTTGGACCCTTGAGCGTCGGCGCCCTGTCGGATGCGACCGGCGGTTTCGCGGCGCCGCTCACCCTGATGACCGGTGTGTGCCTGGTCCTGATACTGCTGCTCGCGAGGCTGCGCCGCCTGGAGCGTAGCCAGCTAGACCCGATGCACCCCCCCCCGGGGACCAAACACCTAGGCCGGTTCTTTTGCCCTTGTGGGGATGGTCTCGATTTCCTTGCCGATTTCCCGCGCGGCCTTACGAAGCTCATAGCTCTTTTGCAGGTTCAACCAAAACGCCGGGGTCGTGCCGAACCACTTGCCAAGGCGCAGCGCCGTATCGGCGGTGATGCTCCGCTTTCCGGCAATGATCTGCGGGATGCGGTTTTCCGGCACATGGATTTGCCTTGAAAGCTCGGCTCCATTGATACCGATTTCCTTTAGTTCATCCCGTAAAATCTCGCCGGGGTGTATGGGTGTTCTGCTCATGGTCGTATCCCGCTGCGCTGGTCTAAATCCGCAGTATTTTGCCCGGGTTCATCAGGTTGTCGGGGTCGAGCGCGAGCTTGAGCGCGCGCATGACCGAGACCGCCTCGCCGTGCTCGGCCAGAAGGAACTGCATCTTGCCGGTGCCGATGCCGTGCTCGCCGGTGCAGGTGCCGCCGAGGGCGAGGGCGCGCATGACCATGCGCTCGTTGAGCGCCTCGGTGCGCGCCATCTCGTCCGCGTCGTCGGGATCGATGATGAAGCAGAGGTGGAAGTTGCCGTCGCCGACGTGGCCGACGATGGGCGCTAGAAGTTTCGATTCTTCGATGTCGCGCTTGGTCTCCAGGATGCACTCGGCGAGCTTCGAGATCGGCACGCAGACATCGGTCGCCCAGCCCTTGGAGCCGGGCCGGAGCGCCAGCGCGGCGTAGTAGGAATCGTGGCGCGCCTGCCACAGTTTGTTGCGCTCCTCGGGTTTCGACTCCCAGCGGAAGTCGCCGCCGCCGAATTCCTTGGCGATCTCGCCCACGGCCTCGGCCTGCTCGGCGACGCCGCGCTCGGTGCCGTGGAACTCGAAGAACAGCGTCGGCAGGACCGCGAAGTTCATCTTGGAATAGCGGTTGAGCGCGTCCATCTGGACCTCGTCCAGGAACTCGATGCGCGAGACCGGGATGCCCGACTGGATGGTCAGGATCACGGCGTTGATCGCGCCCTCGAGATCGTCGAAAGCGCAGACCGCCGCCGAGGTCGCCTCGGGGATGCCGTAGAGCCGCAGGCGGACCTCGGTGATCACGCCGAGCGTGCCCTCCGAGCCCACGAACAGCCGGGTCAGGTCGTAACCGGCCGCCGACTTGCGTGCCCGGCCGCCGGTGTGGATCACCCGCCCGTCGGCCAGCACCACGGTCAGGCCGAGCACGTTCTCGCGCATGGTGCCGTAGCGCACCGCGTTGGTGCCCGAGGCGCGGGTCGCGGCCATGCCGCCGAGGGAGGCGTCGGCGCCGGGATCGATGGGGAAAAACAACCCGGTGTCGCGCAGGTGCGTGTTGAGCTGCTTGCGGGTGACCCCGGCCTGGACCTGGCAGTCCAGGTCCTCGGCGTTGACCTCGAGCACCTGGTTCATGCGGCCCATGTCGATCGAGATACCGCCGTGCAGCGCCGCCACCTGGCCCTCGAGCGAGGTGCCGGTGCCGAAGGGAATGACCGGGCGCCGGTGGCGCGCGCAAACCTTGACGATCTCGGCCACCTGCTCGGTCGACTCGGCGAAGGCGACCGCGTCCGGCGGGTGGGTGGGGTGATAGGATTCGTCGTGGCCGTGCTGCTCGCGCACGGAGTCCGAGGTCGAGAGCCGCGCGCCCAGCAGCGCACGCAACTCCTCCACCACGGGGTCCCCGGCGGTTTCGGCGGTTTCGGCGGTTTCAGTGCTCACGGTGCCGGTCCTCCCGGGCGGGACTATAGCAGCAATGGCACAATTGGGTTACATCTCAAAACCGGTGGCGCTACTATCGGAGGCATGTCCCACTCGATGTTTTTCCACCCCGGACCTTCCCAACCCTAAATCGGATGCTTTCGGAGTAAAGCCAATGGGGATCACCAGCCGCGCACTAAGGTTTGCGACCGGAGCGATCGGTTTCAGCCTATTGCTCTTCGGCTGTGCCGGGACCGTGGCTACGTCGGAGAGCCTGGGTCAGGCACGAGACACGGCCATCGGCCCGGTCCTCGTGGCGCCCGATGGCAGGACGCTTTACACTTACGATAAGGACGGCACGGGCGTCTCGAATTGCTCGGGCTTGTGCGCCGCGGCATGGCCGCCGTTGCTCGCGCCGGACAGTGCTCGGGCGACGGACGGTTTCACGGTAATCACCAGATCGGGTGGCGAGAAGCAATGGGCATATAACGGACAGCCCTTGTACCTTTACATCGGGGACTCGATGCCAGGCGACGTGGACGGAGACGGCGCCGACGGTGTTTGGCGCGTTGCCAGGCCGTAGTGGTCTTTTCAGATCGTCCGGCGGAAACCTCGAGGGTGCGTCCGTCCCGAGAGGACTGGCGACGGCAGCGCCGCCGCATGGAGGCGGCCGAAGAAAAGTACACCCCCAGGGCGGTCAAGAAACGCCGGCACTGGGTGGCTTTCAGACGGCTGCTGGGTTTGTTCGGCGTGGGGCTTCGACTTTCCGGGCTTTACCAACGGGGGGTTCGCAACGCGCTCGATATCAAGCTAAAACGGATCGAGCTCGAGTTCGAAAATCTTCCTTCCGAATTCGATGGCTTCCGGATTCTCCAACTGAGTGACCCGCACGTCGATTTCCTCGCGGGGCCCTTCGACACCGCGCTGGAACTCATCTCGGGCGAGCGGGTCGACCTCTGCGTGCTGACCGGCGACTACCGGAAGCGGGTCTCCGGCCCCTTCGAACACATTCTCCCCGCTTTCGAGAAACTCGTGGCCCGGTCGCGGGCCCGGAACGGGATCTACGCGATCCTCGGCAACCACGACAGCGCCGACATGGCGGAAGCCTTTGAAAACTTGGGTATCGACGTGCTCATCAACGAGACCCGGAGCCTCCAAAGGGGCGAGGCGCAGATCCATGTGACTGGAACCGACGACGTTCACTACTACTATACGGACGCCGCCAGGGTGGCGCTCGAGACCGCGCCCGAGGGCTTCAAGATCGCCCTCATCCATTCCGCGGAACTGGCCGATGTCGCGGCCGGTGCCGGTTTCAGCCTTTATCTCGCGGGTCACACCCATGGCGGCCAGGTTTGTCTGCCCGGGGGCATACCGATCATCACGCACATGAGCTGTCACCGGCGCTACGCCTCGGGCCTGTGGCGGCACGGTTCGATGACCGGTTACACCACCACCGGGATCGGGGTTTCCGGGTTGCCGGTCCGGTTCAACACCCGTGGCGAGGTGGTCCTGATCACGCTCCGTTGCTGCTGATTGGATAACAGGCGGCTTTCGTCCAGGGCCGCGGTTTCGCCCTTGGGCGACCCCCGGCAAGCCGCCTATCATGGCACGCGTTCGCGGGTGCGCGCCCAGGCGCACCCCCGGGCCGGCGCGGAGCAGTTCACGAGAGGGAGGCAGCCGATGGCGCGGGACCCGCGTTACGACATCCTGTTCGAGCCGGTCCGGATCGGGCCGGTGACCGCCAAGAACCGCTTCTACCAGGTGCCGCACTGCAACGGCATGGGCCACCGCCTGCCGCGTTCGACCGCCGCCATGCGCGGGATCAAGGCCGAGGGCGGCTGGGGCGTGGTCTGCACCGAGGAATGCGAGATCCACCCGAGCGGCGACGTCTGGCCGGCCGCCGAGGCGCGGCTCTGGGACGACCGCGACATTCCGGCGCTCGCGCTGATGACCGAGGCGGTGCACGAACACGGCGCATTGGCCGGCGTGGAGCTGGTCCACAACGGCGTCTCGGCGGCCAACCGCTACAGCCGCGAGGTGCCGCTCGGCCCGAGCCACGAACGGACCATGAACTACGACCCGGTCCAGGCCCGCGCCATGGACAAGCAGGACATCCGCGACTACCGGCGCTGGCACAAGGCGGCCGCACTCCGGGCCAAGAAGGCCGGCTTCGACATCGTCTACGTCTACGCCGGCCACGAAATGTCCATCGCCATGCAGTTCCTGCAGCGGCGGCGCAACCCGCGCGGCGACGAATACGGCGGCTCGCTCGAGAACCGGGCGCGGCTGCTGCGCGAGCTGATCGAGGAGACCAAGGAGGCGGTCGGCGAGACTTGCGCGGTCGCGGTGCGCCTGGCGGTCGACGAGCTGCTCGGCCCGGACGGCATCACCAGCGAGGGCGAGGGCCGCGAGATCATCGAGCTGCTGGCCGAGTTGCCCGACCTCTGGGACGTCAACGTCAGCGACTGGCCGAACGATTCCCTGACCTCGCGCTTCGGGCCCGAGGGCGATCAGGAGCGCTACACCGCCTTCGTCAAGAAACTGACCACCAAGCCGGTGGTCGGCGTCGGCCGCTTCACCTCGCCCGATACCATGGTGTCCCAGATCAGGCGCGGCGTGCTCGACCTGATCGGCGCCGCGCGGCCCTCGATCGCCGATCCCTTCCTGCCCCGGAAGATCGAGCAGGGCCGGCCCGAGGACATCCGCGAGTGCATCGGCTGCAACATCTGCGTCTCCGGCGACCGCACCTTCTCGCCGATGCGCTGCACCCAGAACCCGACCATGGGCGAGGAGTGGCGCAAGGGCTGGCATCCGGAGATCGTCCCGCCCAAGGGCTCGGACGACGCGGTCCTGATCGTCGGCGCCGGACCGGCCGGGCTGGAGGCGGCGCGCGCGCTGGGCCGGCGCGGCTACCCGGTGTCGCTGGCCGAGGCCGGCGCGGAGCTGGGCGGCCGGGTCCTGCGCGAGGCGCGCCTGCCGGGGCTGGCCGAATGGATCCGGGTGCGCGATTACCGCCTCGGGCAACTCGACCAGATGAGCAACGTCGAGATCCACCGCGCCAGCCGCCTGACGCCCGAGCACGTCTTTGAGTTCGCCGCGCCCCGGGTGATCGTCGCGACCGGCAGCCACTGGCGCCGCGACGGTATCGGCCTGACCCTGAAGGCCCCGGTGCCCGGCTTCGAGGGGAACGACATTTACACCCCCGACGACATCATGGCCGGCGCCGCGCCCCGGGGGCCGGTTCTGGTCTACGACGACGACCACTTCTACCTGGGTGGCGTGCTGGCCGAGAAGCTGCGCCGCGACGGGGTCGAGGTGACCCTGGTCACCCCGGCGCTGGCCGCCTCCTACTGGACCGAGAAGACCCTCGAGATCGGCTTCATCCACAAGCGGCTTCTGGAGCTGGAGGTGGCGATTCTGCCCAACCACTCGGTGGCGGCGTTCCGGGGCGATCGGGCCGAGCTCGCCTGCGTGTTCACCGGGCGCAAACGCGAGCTCGCCTGCGCCTCGGTGGTCACCGTGACCGCGCGCCTGCCCGAGGAGGCGCTGTACCGGGACCTGATCGCCGACCCGGACCGCCTGGCCGCGGCCGGCATCCGAAGCGTCACCGCGATCGGCGACGCCCTCGCCCCGGGCAGCATCGCCGCCGCCGTCTATGCCGGACATCGCGCCGCGCGCGAGCTCGACGCCCCGCCCCTAGGCGACGCCGTGCCCTTCGCGCGCGAGTTGCCGCTCTGAGGGAGGGCAAGGTTCCGGTGGATGGCGGCTGGCCGCTTTGGGAAGCGCCGGCCCGCAGGTTGGTCCCGCCTAAACTGAAAACGCGCTAGCGATCGCGACGCCCGGCGGCCGATATCCGTTGCGACAGGGCCTCGGGATCGAAGGGTTTGGTCAGGATCTCCAACGTGCCGACCCCGCCCGCCCGCGCCTCGATGTCGGCGGCGCTGTAGCCGCTCATCAGGAAGCACCGGGTCTCCGGCTTGACCTCCAGGATCGCGAGCAGACCGTCGACCCCGCTCAGGTCGGGCAGGCCCACGTCCATCACGACCGCGTCGTAGTCGTCGCCGGTGGCCGCCTCGACGCCGGCCCGGCCGGTGAAGGCGACGTCCACCAGATGGCCCAACATCTCCATGACCTCGGCCAGGCCGTCGACGAAATCCCGGTCGTCGTCGACGATCAGAAGCTTGGTCGGACTCATCGTGGCGAGGCCTCCTCCAGGCCGTAGGCCGTCGGCAGCCATAAGCGGATCAGGCGCGGCGCCGGACCCGCGGCGGTGAGCTGCAATACGATAGACGCCGCCAGGACGCCACTTGCGATCATTCTCGAAATCCGATCACGAACGCCGCAACCATCGCGCTAATCCACCGGTGCTTTTCGGCGACAGGAATCTTTTTTGTAATTTTTTGTAATCTGCGCAATTTGGGTTAACGAGTTGTTAACAACGCACGTCCTGCGTGAGGAAAATGCGCA
>JACZVL010000120.1 GCA_022572685.1 Pseudomonadota bacterium | reverse complement strand
GGCCGGTCGACGCCCTGTTCCTGCCGCTCCACGGCGCCATGGTGACCGAGCACGCCGACGACGGCGAGGGCGCGTTGCTCGAGGCGATCCGGGCCAAGGTCGGCCGCGAGGTCCCGATCGCGGTCACCCTCGACCTCCACGCCAACGTGACCGGGCGGATGGCGGCGCTCGCCGACATCATCGTGTCCTACCGGACCTACCCCCACGTCGATCAGGTCGCCATCACGATCGAGGCCCTCGATCTGCTCGCCCGCACGCTCGCCGGCGAGATCGCGCCCAAGTGCAGCGTGGCGCGCGGGGCCTTGCTCGACGGCGTCGATCACGGCCGCACCACCGCGCCCGGGCCGATGACCGAGCTGCTCGCGAGCGCGGCCAGGTTCCGCCGGGAGCCGGGCGTGCTTTCGGTCTCGATCAACGCCGGCTTCCCCTGGGCCGACATTCGCGACGCCGGGCCCAGCGCCGTGGTGGTCGGCGATGGCGAGAACCCACGCTACCCGGAAATCGCCGAGGCGCTGATGGCCGAGATCTGGGACAAGCGCCACCGTTTGACCATCCAGACCGTGAGCGTGGCCGAGGCCATGGAGGCGGTGAAGGCCGCGGGATCGGGCGCGGGACCGGTTGTGCTGGCCGACTACGCCGACAACCCGGGCGGCGGCGGCTACGGCGATTCGGTCGGCCTGCTGGGCGGGATGATCGAAGCCGGACTCGAGAACGCCGCCTTCGCCACCCTCTACGATCCCGAGGCCGCGGCGCTCTGCGCCCGGGCCGGGGAAGGCGCGGCGGTGGCCCTCACCCTCGGCGGCAAGCTCGACCCGCGCTTCGGCGCGCCGCTCCAGGTGACCGGCAAGGTCACGCGCCTGACCGACGGCCGGTTCACCTTCGACGGGCCGATGAACGCGGGCGTGGCGGTCGACATGGGCCCGACCGCGGTGCTGAAGATCGGCGGCATCGAGGTGGTGGTGACCAGCGGCCGCTTCCAGGCCTACGACCCGCAGTTCTTCATCCACGCCGGCATCGACCCGGCGGCGAAATCGGTAATCGCGGTCAAATCGGCCCAGCACTTCCGCGCCGCCTTCGCGCCCCTCGCGCGCGACATCCTGGTGGTCGACGACGGCGGCGGCCTGACCTCCGCCAACTTCAAGGAACTCCCCTTCGAGAAGCTGCGAAGGCCCGTCTATCCGCTGGATTTGGCGTGAGGGGGAGCGGCGCCCCGAGCAGGTGGCGTTTCTTGCCCTTGGGCTTCTTGCCCGCGTCAGTGCCCGGCGGATCGATCGCCCCCTCAAAACCGGTCGATCACCGTAAACCCCAGCGTGTCGTAGTCGTCCATGGCGGCGATGACGGCGCTGGTTTCCTCCAGCGCGACCTTGCGGGTCACCAACTTACCGGGGTCGAGGCGGCCGGCGGCGACCATGCGCAGCATGGCGGGGAACTCGGTCACCGGCATGCCGTGGCTGCCGAGCAGTTCGATCTCCTTGCCGACGATGGTATCGATCGGCACCGAGAGGTCGCCCTTGGCGGCGCCGGTGGTGATGCCGATCTGCAGGTGGCGGCCGCGCCGGCGCAGGGACTTGATCGAATTGCGGCAGGTCGCCTCGATGCCCAGCGCATCGACCGAGACGTGGGCGCCGCCGCCGGTGATCTCGCGCACGCTGCGCGCCGGGTTGTTGGACTCGCCGGCGTCGACCACCGCGACCGCGCCCAGTTGCTTGGCGAGGGCGAGCTTGTCCGCGCCGATGTCGATGCCCACCACGTTGGCGCCGAGCGCGGTGGCGATCTGCACCGCCGAGAGCCCGACCCCGCCGCAGCCGTGCACCGCGACCCACTCCCCGGCGCCGACCCGGGCGCGGTCGACCAGGCCGTGGAAGGCGGTCATGTAGCGGCAGCCCATGCCCGCGCCGGTCACGAAGTCGATCGCGTCGGGCAGTTCGACCAGGTTGAAGTCGGCGTGCTCGATGGCGACGTACTGCGCGAAGCCGCCCCAGGTGGTGAAGCCGACCGTGATCGGATCGTCGCAGAGGTGGGCCATGCCGGTCTTGCACCAGGGGCAGCTGCCGTCGCCGCCGCTGAACGGCACGATCACCCGCATGCCGGGCCTGAGGTCGCGGACCTCGGGGCCGACCTCCTCGATCACCCCGCACATCTCGTGGCCGAGCACGTGGGGCAACTCGAACAGCCCGGGCCAGTCGCCGGACCAGCCGTGCCAGTCGCTGCGGCAGATGCCGTTGGCCGCGACCCGGACCACCACGCCGTTGCGCCCCGGCTTGGGGTCGGGCACCTCGCGCACCACCAGGGGCTCCCGGTAAGCTTCCAGCACCGCCGCTTTCATCGCTAGCCTCCCTTGCCGTCCGTCCCGTTTGGCGCGCCGGCCCGCACCTCCGCCCGGCCGCCCATGGCATCATGATCGGGGCGGCCGGGCGGGGGTGCGGGCCGGTGCGAGTTCCGCGCAAGCGGAACCTGCATAAGGCCTCATTGGCAGGAACCGAACGCTGATTCCAGAGATTTTTCGCGGCTCCGCCCTTTACCGGGCCGGCCAAGTCATATGGACTGGCGGCCGAGGAAACAATCGAGAACCTGGAGGCCCCGAAGTGTTCGTGGACGTGCTCGTCATCGGCGCCGGCAACGCCGCCTTCTGCGCCGCCCTCGCCGCCCGCGAACGGGGCGCCTCGGTGCTCATGCTCGAGCGCGCGCCGGAGGACGAGGCCGGCGGCAACTCGCGCTTCACCGCCGGGGCCATGCGCTTCGCCTACCAGGGCGTCGAGGACCTGCGCGCGCTGATGCCCGATCTGAGCGAGGCCGAGGTCGCGCGCAGCGACTTCGGCAGCTATACCGAGGAGCAGTTTTTCGACGACATGGGCCGGGTCACCGAATACCGCTGCGATCCCGACCTGGCCGAGATCCTGATCCGGCGCAGCAAGGCGACCATCAACTGGATGCGCGACCAGGGCATTCGCTTCCACCCCATGTTCGGGCGCCAGGCCTTCAAGATCGACGGCCGCTTCAAGTTCTGGGGCGGGCTCACGGTCGAGGTCTGGGGCGGCGGTCCGGGACTGATCGAGATGCTGACCAAGGCCGGCGCCAAGGCCGGGGTGGAGTTGCGCTACGGCGCGCGCGCCACCGAGCTGATCGCCGACGACGACGGCGTCCAGGGTGCCATCGCGCGCATCGCCGGCCGCAGCACCGCCATCCGCGCCAAGGCCGTGGTGCTGGCCTGCGGCGGCTTCGAGGCCAACCAAGAATGGCGCACCCGCTACCTGGGCCCCGGCTGGGACCTGGCCAAGGTGCGCGGCAGCCGCTTCAACACCGGCGACGGCATCCGCATGGCGCTCGACATCGGCGCCGCGGCCTACGGCAACTGGTCGGGCTGTCACGCGGTCGGCTGGGACCGCAACGCGCCCGAGTTCGGCGACCTCGAGGTCGGCGATCTGTTCCAGAAGCACAGCTATCCGCTCGGCATCATGCTGAACGCGCGCGGCGAGCGCTTCGTCGACGAGGGCGCGGACATCCGCAGCTACACCTACGCCAAGTACGGCCGGATCATCCTGGAGCAGCCGGGCCAGTTCGCCTGGCAGATCTTCGATGCCAAGGTCATCCCGCTGCTGCGCGACGAGTACCGCATCCGCCGGATCACCAAGGTGACCGCGAACACGATCGAGGACCTGGTGGCCAAGCTCGACGGCGTCGATGGGGCGCGCGCGCTGGCGACGATCGCGGCCTACAACGCGGCGGTGAAGACCGACGTGCCCTTCGACCCCAGCGTCAAGGACGGCCGCGGCACCGAAGGCCTGGCGGTGCCCAAGTCCAACTGGGCCAACACCCTGGACGCGCCGCCGTTCGAGGCCTACGGGGTGACCTGCGGCATCACCTTTACTTTCGGGGGCCTGCGCATCGACACCGGCGGCCGGGTGCTGGACAGCGATCTCATTGCCATCCCCGGCCTCTACGCCGCCGGCGAGCTGGTCGGCGGGCTGTTCTATTTCAACTATCCCGGCGGCACCGGGCTGATGTCGGGCGCGGTCTTCGGCCGCCTCGCCGGCGACGCCGCCGGCCAGCGCGCGACCGGAGGATAAACGGGGACAGTATACCATTTTTATATCGTAACATGCTGTAGAAACTCAGTAAACTGCGAATTAAAGGGGACTGTCCCCTTTAATCTCGGCCAGGACCTTGCGGGCGATGCGGAAGCATTCGACGCCCGCGGGAACGCCACAGTAGACGGTGATCTGGGTCAGGATCGCTTTCAACTCGTCCCGGCTCAGGCCGTTGGTGAGGGCGCCGCGGAAGTGCAGCTCGAACTCCTGCATGCGGCCCAGCGCCGCCAGCATGCCCAGGTTCAGCATGCTGCGCTGGCGCCGGTCCAGGGTGTCGTCGCCCCAGCACAGGCCCCAGGCGAATTCGGTCACGATTTCCTGGAACTCCCTGTTGAAGTCGTCGGCCGAGGCCAGCGCCTTGTCCACGTAGTCCGCGCCCAGCACCGCTTTGCGCTCCACCAGGCCTCTGTCGAATCGCTCCTTGTCCATACTCTTCCCCTGTTTTGGTGATGTTTTACGGGCGCCCCTAATTAACGTTGGGCCGCGACCGGGAGGTTGTCGAGCCGTTCGAACTCGGCGCTCCGGAACAGCTCCGGATCGGCGAGATAATCGAGCAGCATCCCGGTCATATCCTCGCCCCAGAAGATCTCCTCGCCGACCACGAAAGTCGGCACGCCGAAGACGCCGCGTTCGATCGCTTCCTCGGTGTTGGCGCGCAGTTGCTGCTTGACCGCCGGCGCGCCGACCCGGGCCTCGAGATCCTCGACCCCGAGGGAGGCGGCCAGCGCGGCCAGGCTTTCCGGGTCCTGGCCATCGTTTCCCTCGGTATAAATGTGGCGGAAGATGGCGCCGACCGTAGCAGGGTCGGGGCCGAGCGCGATCGCCAGCCGCAGCACCGCAAGCGGATTGAAGGGGTGGCGCGGCGGCATCTTGTACCGGATGCCACGCTTGCCCGCGAGCCAGTGGCAGTAGCGATAGGTCTGGCGCCGCTTGGCCGGAATCTCCGCCGGGCCCTTGTGCTCCCAATGGCCGAGAAATCCCGCGAACAGCACCGGCTTCAGGCTGATCGCGAGATCGTCCGGAAAACGGTCGAAGGCCTCGAATTGCAGGTACGCAAAGGGCGAGACGAAATCGAAATACCAGTCGGCCTGGCGCGTCATCGCGGCACCCCCCCTCATTCCCCGGACCAGACCGGCTTGCGCTTTTCCATGAAGGCGCGGCGGCCCTCGGCGTAATCGGCGCTGTCGAAGCAGAGGCGCCCCAGCTCCTCGATGCGCGCCATGTCGCGCGCGTCCGGGTCCTTGGCCACCTCGTCGATGGTCGCCTTGTTGGCGATGATGCTGAGCGGCGCGTTGTCGACGATCGCGGCGCAAACCTCGAGCACCGTCGGCTCGAGCTCGGCGACCGGCACCACCCGGTTGACCAGGCCGATGCGCAGCGCCTCCTCGGCGCCGAAGCGGCGCGCGGTCAGCAGCATCTCCTTGGCATGGGCCGGCCCGACCAGGTCGACCAGCTTCTTCAGGTAGCCGAAGCCGTAGGAGATGCCGAGCCGCGCCGCCGGAATGCCGAAGCTGGAATCCTCGCTGGCGAAGCGCATGTCGGCGGCCATGGCGATCGCCACCCCGCCGCCCAGGCAATAGCCCCGAATCTGGGCGATCAGCGGCTTCTCCAGCGCCGCCATGGCGACGCGCGCGCCCTCGGCGACCGCGTTGTAGCGCGCCGCGGCCTCCGCGTCGGCGCGCTGGTCCTCGAACTGGGAGATGTCGGCACCGGAGATGAAGGCCTTGTCGCCGGCCCCGCGCATGACCACCACCCGGACCGCCGGATCGGCCGCGAAGTCGCCCAGGATCACGGCGATCGCCTGCCACATCTCCAGCGAGGTGGCGTTGCGCCGCGCCGGGTTGTTGAAGGTCATCCAGCCGATGCCGTCCGCCTTCTCGGCCAGCATCTTGTCGGTGTTCAATTCGAGCATGATCGTCCTCTGATATCGTGCCCCCCTTTATCGGACCCCGGACGCCGCCCTGTCACGGGTAAATTGCGAAGATGGCCGGCTGGGGGGTGCAAACGCCCCTACCATCGGCCCGGGACGCCCGCTAACCTGGGTGCCCAACCAGAACCGGGGCAGGGGGCAACGAGCGCATCATGGCATTCGCCGAGACCGACGACGGGGTCAAGCTGTACTTCGAGGAGACCGGGCGCGGCGAGCCGGTGATCTTCGTGCACGAGTTCGCCGGCGACCATCGCAGCTGGGAGCCGCAGGTGCGCCACTTCGCGCGCCGCTATCGTTGCATCACCACGAATGCCCGCGGCTACCCGCCCTCCGATGTGCCCGAAGACCCGGGCCGGTACTCCCAGGCCCGCGCAACCGCCGACGTGAAAGCGGTGCTCGACCACCTGGGCATCGCGCGCGCCCATATCGTGGGCCTCTCCATGGGCGGCTTCGCGACCCTCCATTTCGGCCTGCGCTATCCGGAGCAGGCGCGCGCCCTGGTGGTCGCCGGCTGCGGCTACGGCGCCGAGCCCGACGCCCGCGAGAAATTCCGCGCCGAGGCCAAGGCCTGCGCCGACAGCCTGGCGCGCGACGGCATGGCCGCCTTCGCCGCGGGCTATTCCCTCGGGCCCGCCCGGGTCCAGTTCCAGAACAAGGACCCGCGAGGGCATCGCGAATTCGCCGAGATGCTGGCCGGGCATTCGGCCACCGGCGCGGCGCTGACCCAGCTCGGCGTGCAGCGCGAGCGGCCCTCGCTCTACGATCTGGAGGACCAGCTCAGGGCCTTGACGGTGCCGACGCTGATCGTGACCGGCGACGAGGACGAGCCTTGCCTGGCGCCAAGCCTGTACATGAAGCGCAAGATTCCGAGCGCCGGGCTGGCGGTGCTGCCCAAGACCGGGCATACCCTCAACCTGGAGGAGCCGGAGGCCTTCAACCGCCTGCTCACCGAGTTCTTCGCCCTGGTCGAGGCCGGGCGCTGGGAGCCCCGCGACCCGCGCTCGATCTCCGACACCATCCTGGGGTCTTATCGTCTTGGATCGAAACGATCTAAGACGTGAATAAGCCCCCAACTTCAAGAGTGAGAGGGCGATTCACGTTTCAAATCGAATCGATTTGAAACGATCGCACTCTCGGCACGCGATAAGGGAGTAAGCTTCAGCCATGGCCCGATTCCACCAGCCCGACCTGGGCGCCAACCCCGACGATCCCTTCGCCCGCGACACCGAGGGCAAGCTGGTGCGCCGTTCGTTCTGGCTCGACATGAGCGACCGCTCCCTGGTGCTCGCCATGACCCAGGGCGTCGGCGCCGACATCCCCAACGAGGCCAAGCGCGCCCACCTGGCCGACCTCGGCCGCGAACACCTGATCGACCAAATCTGCCGCCAGGAAATCCTGCCGCCGGAGTGAAGAACCAGGTCACGGACTCATTGATTGGCATTGCGAGCAGCCTGTCCGCATTCGGCCCAGCTACGGACCGACACCAGCGGTGTCCGGAACAGCCGGTTATGACCCCTCGCGGACGATCTGATATCGGGCGCTTGATAAAGTTATACGTTGTGATTGGTGAAAAAGGAATTCATGCTGCCCGCGAACGATACGTGACGGATGGAGGGCCAATGTGCCTGATAATTCAACTCAAGAACCAACTGACAAACAAAAGCTAGAAGATACGCTTCAACTTATTGAGCGCTTTAATGGCGGCATGGAGCGCCGCTTGCCATGGAATGAAATTAGAGAAATTATTGATTTAATCTCAGAAGGACATCTTTTTCTTGGGACCAATTTACCTGAGCAGGCGTTTTATCGAGGCAGGGTCCTAAAACCTGGCGAACGTTTTGAAAACATCGACGAGCTAAAAGCACCGCCCGCAGCGATGGTTCGATCTTATGGAAGGTGCAATTGCCCAAATCAGCCAGTGTTCTACGCATCATCGAATCAGGAAACCGTTTTGTCTGAGCTAGGAGTTGACAGCGAAGACCGCGTCCAGATCTTGAAATTCCGCCCGAAAACAGGCTCTAAGATATCGGCAACTATCGTGGGTGAGATTGATCATGTTCGGCGATATGGCACCCATTCCAATGCGACTGGACCAGGATTTGCGGATGAGATTAGAAAGCACTGGGATAGCCTAAATCAATTGCAACGTTTGCGACTCAATTTGGTTGACGCATTCATCGCAGATAAATTCAGGACCGAGATCAAATACAGCTTTGAATACAAGATCACTTCTGCGTTCAGCGATATCATTTTCTCGCAAAAGATCGATTCCTTTTTCTATCCAAGTGTCGGTCATCGCGGCGGGCTAAATATTGCGATTCAAACGGAAGCAGTTCACAACGAGTTTGAATATACTGCTTCCGAAATAATTCAGGTCAGAGAGTGCCTCGGATACGGACTATTTGGATATGGTTTAGAAGCGGAGAGTCAGCAAATTGAGGAAGACGGAACAATAAAATTTTGAGGAAAGTTTGTGGCGTTCTTTTATTGGTTAGTTCTGGCTATCTTTCCCCGTGCCGGCCATGTCGCCAGCACGTCTGGTGTTGGCTCCAAAGCCGACACCGGCAGGAAGCCGCTGACCCAATTCTGTTTTACGAGTACACGGCCTAACCCCCAATCCCATCATCCCCGACGCCGCAGATGACGGCGGCGGCGGTGCTGCCCTCGGGCAGTTCGACCTTGCCGGCCTGGATGGCGGCGATGGCGGCGGCGCCGGCGAGTTCGGCGCCGATGCCCATCTCGAACCACAGCCAGCGCGCGGCTTCCCGCATCTCCTGGTCCGTGACCAGCACGATCTGGTCGACGTGGTTGCGGATGATCTCCAGGTTGATCGCGGCGCTGCGGCGCGGGGCGAGGGTCACCGCCGCGGTCTCGATTGCGGCCAGGGTAATCGGCTGGCCCGCCGCCAGGCTCTCGCTGAGGGTCGGCGCGCCGAGCGGTTCGACCCCGATCACCCGGATGCCGGGCTTGATCGCCTTGGCGGCGGTGGCGACGCCGGAGATCAGGCCGCCGCCGCCGATCGCCACCACCAGGGTGTCGATATGGGGCGACTGCGCGAGCATCTCGCGTCCCACGGTGCCCTGGCCGGCGATCACCGCCGGATCGCTGAACGGATGGACGTAGGCCAGGCCGTCGCGTGTCGCACGCGCCAGCGCGGCCTCGTTGGCGTCGTCCCAGACCGCGCCCTCGACCACCACCTCGGCACCCCAGGCGCGCAGCTTGTCGGCCTTGGCGGCGGGCGCGGTCTCGGGCAGGTAGATCACGGTGGTGGCGCCGGAGGCGTGGCCGGCGTAGGCGACGGCGAGGCCATGGTTGCCGCCGGATGCCGTGACGATGCCCCGCTTGAGCGCCGCCGGGTCGAGCTGGAGCACCGCGTTGTTGGCGCCGCGCGCCTTGAACGAGCCGGTGACCTGCAGGGATTCCAGCTTGAGCAGCAGCTCGCCCGGGTGCAGCGGCTGGCGCAGGAAGCGGGCCCGCAGGCAGGGCGTGCGCCGCACCCGGCTCTTGATGCGTTCGGCCGCCGCCTCGATGTCGGCCAGGGTGACCGGCCCGGTCGCGATGTCCATTTCTTCGACGCTCCTTGGGATCAGCAGGATTTCGGCGGTATCAGTAGGATTTCGGCAGGTCGAGCACGCGCTCGGCGATGTAGTTGAGCGCCATCTGTTGCGAGACCGGGGCGAGACGCGGGATCATGATCTCGCGCAGCAGCCGCTCGACGTGGAACGCCTTGGCGTAGCCCATGCCGCCGTGAGTGAGCACCGCGCGCTCGCAGGGCCGGTAGCCGACCTCGGCGGCCAGGTACTTGGCGGCGTTGGCCTGGGCGCCGCAGGGCCGGCCCCGGTCGCAGAGCTCGGCGGCATGGAGGCACAGCAGCCAGGCGGCCTCGAGCTCGGCCCAGCTTTCCGCCAGCGGGTGCTGGATTCCCTGGTTCTGGCCGATCGGCCGGTCGAAGACCACCCGCTCGGCGGCGTAGTCGGCGGCCCGGCGCAGCGCCTCCTGGCCGATGCCGACCGCCTCGGCGGCGACCAGGATGCGTTCGGGATTGAGCGACGACAGCAGGTGGCGGAAGCCCTGGCCCTCCTCGCCGACCAGCTCCCCGGCCGTGGCCGGCAGGCCGTCGAAGAAGATCTCGTTGGAATCGACCGCCTTGCGGCCCATCTTGGCGATCTCGCGGATGTCGCAGTAGCGGCGGTCGAGGTCGAGGTAGAACAGCGACAGGCCGTCGGTGCGGCCCGCGCCGTCTTCCCGCGGCGTGGTGCGGACCAGCAGCAGCACCTTGTCGGCGACCTGGGCGGTCGAGGTCCATATCTTCTGCCCGGTGATCCGGTAGCCGCCCGCGCCGTCGGGCTCGGCGCGGGTCGAAATCGCGCCGGTGTCCAGGCCGGCGTCGGGTTCGGTGACCGCGAAGGCCATCTTGACC
>JACZVL010000269.1 GCA_022572685.1 Pseudomonadota bacterium | reverse complement strand
GGCCGCGGTCGGCGCCGCGCTCTGCGGCACCCGGCCGGTGGTCGAGATGCGCTTTTCCGATTTTGCGCTCTGCGCCATCGACGAATTGGTCAACCAGGCCGCCAAGGCGCGCTTCATGTTCGGCGGCCAGGGCCGGGTGCCGCTGGTGGTGCGCGAGCCGATCGGCATGTGGCGCTCCTCCGCCGCCCAGCACTCCCAGTCGCTCGAGGCCTGGTACGTCCACATCCCCGGCCTGGTGGTGGTGACGCCCTCGACCCCGGCCGACAACCGGGCGCTGTTGCGCGCCGCCATCGCCTGCGACGATCCCGTCGTCTACATGGAGCACAAGGACCTCTGGGCCCATGAGGACGAGGTCCCCGACGAGGCCGAGGCCGCGCCCCTGGGCAAGGCCGCGCTGCGCCGGCCGGGCGACGCGGTCACCATCGTCTCCTGGTCGAAGCAGGTCCACGTTTGCCTGGAGGCGGCGCGGACGCTGGCGGACCGGGGCATCGAGGCCGAGGTGATCGACCTGCGCAGCCTGTGGCCCTGGGATCGGGAGGCGGTGTTCGACAGCGTCGCGCGTACCCGCCGCCTGCTGGTGGTCCAGGAATCGGTCACCGTCGCCGGCTTCGGCGCCGAGGTGGCGGCGAGCGTCGCCGAGCGGCTGTGGGACCGGCTGCGGGCGCCGGTGCGCCGCCTCGGCTCGCCGCGCGCGCCGATCGCCTACGCGCCGCCCTTGGAGGACCGGCTGCGGGTCGCGGCCGGGGACGTGGCGGCGGCGGTCGAGGAACTGGTTTCGGGCAAAACGAGTTAGTGTTCCGACTCCGACATTTCGCACCCGATGGGTGGAAGAAAGATTCACCACGGAGGCACGGAGGCACAGAGGCACAGAGAACCAAGACAGAAAGGATCGAGAAATTTTGTTTGCGCGCTTTGCGCGCCGGAACCTTTTTTCTCTGTGTCTCTGTGCCTCTGTGGTGAATCTTCAGCGACCGATATCGGGAACCTGCTGTTAGAAACACACCCCTAGGCGCGCGGCGGAGGCGGACTTTATGTACCAGCTACTCAAGGGCATCCGGGTTCTCGATCTCACCACCATCGTGCTCGGCCCCTACGCGGGCCAGATGCTGGGCGACTTCGGCGCCGAGGTGATCAAGATCGAACCCCCCGACGGCGATTTGTTCCGCGCCGTCCGGCCCGGGCGCTCGCCGCGCATGGGCGCCGGCTACCTGAACCTGAACCGCAACAAGAAGTCGGTGGTGCTCGATTTGAAGACGGCGGCCGGCCAGGCCAAGTTCCGCAAGCTGGCCGAGGGCGCCGACGTGCTGATCCACAACATGCGGGTGAAATCGGCGGCCAAGCTCGGCCTCGATTACGAAACCCTCAAGGGGATCAGCCCGGGGATCGTCTACTGCCTGGCGCCGGGTTTCGGGCAGGGCGGGCGCAACGCCGATCAGCCGGCCTATGACGACATCATCCAGGTCGCCTCGGGCCTGGCCGCGCTCAACGCCGGACCGGACGGCGCGCCGCGCTTCCTCTCCACCATCGTCTGCGACAAGGTCGGCGGCCTGCACCTGGCGGTGGCCGTCCTCGCCGGCATCGCCTACAAGGCGCGCACCGGCAAGGGCTGCATGATCGAGGCGCCGATGTTCGAGTCCATGGTCGCCTTCCTGATGGCCGAGCAGCTTTCCGGCATGTCCTTCGAGCCGCCCTTGGGCGGCACCGGCTACGACCGCCTGCTGTCGCCGCACCGGCGGCCGTTTCCGACCCGGGACGGCTACCTCGGCGTGCTGCCCTACAGCGGCGCGCACTGGAGCCGGTTCCTGAAATACATCGGCCGCGACGAGTTGGCCGCCGCCGACTGGGTCCAGGACCCGGTGCGGCGCAGCGAGAACGTCGGCAAGCTTTACCAAGTGCTGGCCGAGGCCATGGCCACCAAGACCACCGCCCAATGGCTCGCCGATCTCAAGCAGCTCGACATCCCCTGTGCGCCGGTCAACCGGCTCGGCGACCTGATCGAGGAGGGCCACGCCAAGGACGTCGGCCTGTTCGTCGAGTTCGACCATCCCAGCGAGGGCCGGCTGCGCGGCGTGCGCTCGCCCTTCACGGTAACCGGCGCGGAACAGGCCCCCGATCTGCCGGCGCCGGAGCTGGGCCAGCACACCGAAGCGCTGACCGGCGATAGCTAGTGTGGTGAAACGGACCATGGAGATCGACAAGACCGTTGATGACGAGGCGCTGGAGGACGGTATCGCCCGGATCA
>JACZVL010000119.1 GCA_022572685.1 Pseudomonadota bacterium | reverse complement strand
TCGCTGGCCGTCGTGCCCCAACGGTAGCCCCGGCGATCCGCATGGCGGCGATGCCGGGCGCCACACACAGCCGTGGCGTCCTCCTCCATCATCTCGGCCAAGGCCTCGACCCCGGCCAGAAGACAAAACCGATCCACGCTGAGGGAAACGTCCTCCATCGCGTCGCCCAGAGACGGTAGGGGAAACGGCGCGGCAAGGGCTATCGGGCTGGTGGAACTACGGATATCCTTTCGCATGGTGTCGTTCTCCTTCTTGGGTTCGAATCACCCGGAGCCTAACGGCTCCACGAGAGCGACACCTACCTCAACTTTTCAACATCAACCGGGACATCCCCCTCTCTGTGCGGCCTTTCACGTGCCGCGGGCCCGTATGGAAATGCGCGGACCGGGTCCAAATCGGCTTGGCGCGCTCGAAGCGCGGTCTCTAATGCCTGGTTTTCCCGATCCCGTTTCATGACCGTTACCCATACCCTCCGATCGACCTTCCCGACACCTCCGACGGCCTCCCGGCGGTGGCGCTTACGCGGCCGCCGCCGGAGCTTGGTAAACGCCGCCCCTGGCCATGAGAGCCCAGGCGATCCGCGCCATCTTGTTCGCGAGCGCCACGATGACCAGCATCCGTGGCTTGCCGGCCAGCATGCGCGCGAGCCACGATCCTTCGGGCGCGCCCCGTCTTGCCGCTTGGCGGACGACGGAGGCGGCACCGATGATCAGCAGGCGCCGAAGATCGCGCTGACCCATCTTCGAGATCTTGCCCAACCGAGGCTTGCCGCCCGTCGAGTACTGTTTCGGTGTCAGGCCCATCCAGGCCGCGAAATCCCGTCCCGTCCGGAAACTGTCCATGGGAGGCGCGAGAGCTTCCAAGGCGCTCGCGCTCACCGGACCGATGCCCGGTATGGTCATCAGGCGCCGGGTCACTTCGCCTTGCTTTGCCCGCCGGGCGATCTCGACATCAAGTTCCCGAACCCGCCCGGCGAGCCGCCGGATCGTCTCGACCAGGATCGCGCAGATCTCGCACACCGCCTCCGGAATCCCCGATGCCTCATCCTCAATGGCATCGATGAGCCTGCCCACGTGCGCGGGACCTTGCGGCGCGACCACGCCAAATTCGGCCAAATGCCCGCGCAAGGCGTTGATCGCCTGGGTCTTTTGCCGCACAAGCAAGTCGCGAACCACACTACACGACTCTCTGAGATTGGAGGGTTGGTTTTCGCTTTGGCCAGATTCGTTGCCAGACCTGGGCGGCTTTATCGGGCTGATGGAGGATCCACTTTCTAAGTTGATCGAAGCCGAGCCGGAACCAGGATTTGGCGCGGTATCCGTGGGCGCGGATTTTGATCGGTTCGGCGCCCTTGACGGCGGTGGCGGTGGCATAGGCCCATGCCATGGCGAGGGTTATGATGACCAGGAGCGAGCTCAGTTTGGCGGGCTGGGTGAGGCGGGTATCTTCCATGTTGAAGCCGCGAGTCTTGCTGTCGCCGAAGAGGCATTCAATTTGCCAGCGCCGGCGGTAGACCTGGACGGCCTTTTGGGCGGGGCCGCTGCTGGCGACGATCAAGAACTCACCGTCGGCCAGGCGCTTGGCGGCGAAAAAGAGCGGGAAGCCCAAGCTCTCGTCCAAGGCGGCCAGGCGCGCCGGCTGGCTGCGCAGGCGCTTGAAGCCATGGGGCTTGCGCAGCAAGGCCTTGAGCTGTTCGCAGCGTCCGTCTTGGAAATGGATGATGCTGTTCTCCTTGACGCGGATGGCGAACAAGATCTTGTTTTGCAACAGAAACCCCATCCAGCGACCCCCGATGAACTCGCGGTCGGCGAGCAGCCAGGCGATCGAGCCGGCCCCGAAGAGCGCCAGATAGCGCCCCATCAAGGCGATCCGCTCGGCCTGATTGCTCGAGCCGGGCTTGTCGAGGACCGTCCACATCAAGGGGATGCGCAAGCGCCGGGTGGCAAGGGCCAGCATCAGAATGTTCACGTCCTTGCGCCCGATCCGCCAGTTGGTCCGGTCCAGGCACAAGACCCAGGGTGCCTTCAGCTTCAAGAGCTTGACCACCACCAGCGCCAACCAATCCCCCTCCAGTGCGACATACTGGAAAAAGCGCTGCAGACGGCGATAGCTGGAGCCGAGCTGGGCGCTGCTGTAACACTGACTGGCCAGATGGCTCAGGTTCACCGTGCGCCCATTGACCAAGCCGATGATCAACCAGGACAGCGTCTCAAGCCGGGACTTGCCCAGATCAAGGTGAGACGATAGCGTGCGCGCGAGAGCGTCGGGAAGAAGGTGGTTCATCGGGCGACTCCATTTGCAAGATAGAATCGCGCAGACCATCAGATTCCCACGCTCTCAGCAACTGCGTCGTGTAGTGTGGACAGTCCCCTTTATTTCCAAGTTTATCTTTATTTTTCAATGTG
This sequence comes from Pseudomonadota bacterium, assembly GCA_022572685.1. Taxonomy (GTDB): domain Bacteria; phylum Pseudomonadota; class Alphaproteobacteria; order Kiloniellales; family J153; genus JACZVL01. The sequence goes on along the minus strand of JACZVL010000119.1, from coordinate 8,090 downwards.
TTATTTAAGATTACCGTGTAACTATCTGGTATTACTCTATAATCATTGAATTAAAGGGGACTGTCCCACTACTGTCCGGTTGTTAATCGAATAGATTCAATTGGTTATGCTGTGGGTGACTTTCGTCTGTGCGTTCGGTCTCGCTAAGCATCTGTAGGAGCGGGGTTTTCTCGAACACGGTTACGCTCAGAACCTGCAAGATTGTGTAGAGGCTGGCGTCGATGCCGAGGCGCTTCTTGATGATGGCGACCAGGACATAGACGGAGATGGCGACCCAGACCTGGGTCTTGACGGCGTTTTCGGTAGTGCCGAAGAAGCGCTTGATGCGCAGGTGCTGCTTGATCCACTTGAAGAACAGCTCGACCTGCCAGCGGCATTTGTAGAGCCGTGCGATGGTGAGCGGCGGCAGGGTGAAGTTGTTGGTCAGGAAGACGAAGACTTTGCCGGTTTCGGGATCGCGATATTTGATACGGCGGAGCTTGTCCGGATAGCCGGTGGCGGTATGGACGCCGGTTGTAACGACGATCTGGTCGCAGATGAGGCCGGTGGTTTTATCGATTGCGTGGGAAGTGAGCCTGCGGAAGCGGAAGTTGGCGCGCCCCCGGACGACGAAGAAGGCGGCGGCCTGGGTCAGGCGATGGAGGCGGGCGAAGTCGATATAGCCGCGGTCCATGATGTAGAAGGCGCCCGGCTCGGGGGTGAGTTCGTCGAGCACCCAGGAGTCGTGCCAGTGAGCGTCTGTGATGTGTATGAAAGCCGGGATGTTGCCGCGCAGATCGAGCAGGGTGTGGAGCTTGATGGCGGCCTTGGAGCGCTGGAACGGCGCCCAGGGGAACAGCGCAAGACAGAGATCGATGGTGGTGGCGTCGAGCGCGGTGACGGTCTCGTCGAGATCGACGCCGAAGCTGTCCTCGGCATAGAGCGGGCGCGCGATGCGGATCAGCGCCTGAGCGAAGTCGGCATGGATGCGCCAGTCGCGCGACTCGTTGGCGTCGGCGAGGGTGCTGCGCGAGACATTGCCCCGGATGCCCATGTGGTAGAGCTTGGCCTGTTGGGCGCGCAGACAGGCCTCGATGTCGCGCAGGCTCTCGCGGTAGGTGAGCTGGGCGAAGGCCATGCACAGGTACTGATCGAGACAGGAGAAGCTCTGGACCTTGTAATGGCCGCCATAGCGCTGGACACAGCGCCGGAAGCTATGAAGCGGAAGGTGGTCGATCAACTGCGCGAAAACGATTCTGCCCGCGTACATAAGCCATTCCCCCTGTTAAAGCCGAGGGAGCATGGCGGATCAAGCGATCGGAGTTCAAGTCGGAGACCGGCAAAAATCCTGAAAAACCATTCTATTACAATCGATTATACCTCAAGAGGCCGCCAACAACCGGACAGTAGTGGGACAGTCCCCTTTTTACCGCGGCCGGTTGCCCGGGGTTGGCTTTGCCCCTATAAACCGGCCACCCATTCAAGGAGCACGAGGAGAGGCCGAGCGCCATGGCCATCGAGAGAACCCTGTCGATCATCAAGCCGGACGCCACGCGGCGCAACATCACGGGCAAGATCAGCGCCGCCTTCGAGGCCGCGGGCTTGCGCATCGTCGCCCAGAAGCGCCTGCGCCTGAGCCTGGAGCGGGCCCAGGCGTTCTATGCGGTGCACGAGGAGCGGCCGTTCTACGCCGACCTCTGCGCCTTCATGAGCTCCGGCCCGGTGGTGGCGCAGGTGCTCGAGGGCGAAGGCGCGGTGGCCAGGAACCGCGAGGTCATGGGCGCGACCAACCCGGCCGACGCCGCGCCGGGGACGATCCGCGCCGAGCACGCCGAATCGATCGAGGCCAACTCGGTGCACGGCTCGGATGCCCCCGAGACCGCGGCCACGGAGATCGCCTTCTTCTTCGAGGACGACGAGATCGTCGGTTGAATCGAGGCTGCGGGCCGGTGCCGCGCCAAGCTAGACCAGGAAAATCCGCATCAGGGCCAGGGTCACCGCCACCGCGGCGGTCGACCAAGTGATCAGCTTGACGAAGTCGTTCCAGGTCTTCTGGTGCTCCTCGATAAACTGCCGATCGGACATCTCGTCGCTCTCCGGTGGTCTGTCGCGGGCCGTCTCGGGGTCGAAATTCGAGCCCGTCTTACCCGAAGCCCATGTCCCGGGCAAGGGCTCCCCTGGCGTCCGGTCAGCCCGGCGGGAGCTTGCGCCGGACCGCGAACCACAACGCCAGGGCCGCGGCCAGCAGCAGCAACCACCACTCCCAGGCCAGGGTGTCGATGTTATCGCCCATGATCACCATCAGCGCGGTCATCGGCAGGATGCCGAGCCCGGTGGCCCAGGTGAAGGTCCACCAGGAAATCCGGGTCAACCCGGCGGCATAATTGACCAGGTTGAAGGCGATCACCGGGATGAAGCGGGCGATCAGGACCATTTTTCCGCCCTGGTGCGCGGCCCAGTCGTCGAGCGCCCGCCAGTCGCGCCGCGCCACCATCCGCGCCACGAAGGGCCGGCCGAGCCAGCGCGCCAGGCCGAAGGCGACGAAGGCGCCGAGCATGGCCCCGACCCAGGTGATGACGATGCCCCACAGCGGGCCGTAGACCATGCCGTTGGCGAGCGCCAGGAACTCGGCCGGGAAGGGCAGGAAGGAGTGCAGCACCATGAGCCCGATCGAGCCCGCCACGCCCCAGGGGCCCCAGGAAAGAATCCTGTCCTCGATGTCTTGCACCGAGATTCCGGGGTCCCAGCCCAGCGACAGCGCCACCAGGAACAGGACCGCCAGGATTCCGACCGCGGCCAGCAAGCCGACACCGGTCATACCGATGGCCCGGCGATCGCTGAAAGGCATTCCCTTCATGGTCCTCCCGGTGCCAGGTTTCGCGACGCTGAAGGCCAGTCTACAGCGCCGGCGTCACTCGGGCCATGGGGGAAAAGCGCTAGGGGCTCGGGTTGATAAGCCGGGCCGTCGGGTCGATGCCGGGCGTTTCCGCGGTTTCGCCCCAGGCCTCGCCGCGGACCTCGACCCGGCCCTCCGCCACCAGCCGCAGGCAGTGGGGGTAGAGCCGGTGCTCGGCCTCGAGCACCCGGGCGGCCAGGGTCTCGGCATCGTCGCCGGGCAGCACCGGCACCGCCGCCTGGCCGAGGATCGGGCCGCTATCCATTTCGAAGCGCACGGCATGCACCGTGCAGCCGTGCAGCTTGACCCCGGCTTCCAGGGCCCGGGCATGGGTGTCGAGCCCGGGAAACAGCGGCAGCAGCGAGGGGTGGATGTTGATCATGCGGTCGCGCCAGTGCTCGACGAAGGCCTCGCCGAGCAGGCGCAGGAAGCCGGCCAGGCAGACCAGCTCGACCCCGGCGGACTCAAAGGCGGCGGTCATGGCGGCGTCGCAGGCGGCCCGGTCCGGGTGATCGCGGCGCGCGACGACCTGGGCCGGCACCCCGGCGCGCGCGGCCCGCTCCAGGCCCGGGGCCTCGGCCTTGTTGGAGATCACGAGCACGATCTCCGCCGGAAAAGCGGGATCGGCGCAGGCGTCGAGCAGCGCCTGGAGGTTGCTGCCACGGCCCGAGATCAGCACCCCGACCCGCTTGCGGGTTACCTCCGTCATCGCGGCCAGGAACCCTCGAGGTCGTGGATCGTGAATGCCGGGGCGCCCGGGTCGCGCGCCACCACCCGGCCGATCCGGGTCACCGTCTCGCCATGTTCGGATAAAATCTCGGTCGCGCCGGCTTCGTCCTCCGGCGCCACCACCGCGACCATGCCCAGGCCGCAGTTGAAGGTGCGCAACATTTCGTCGAGCGCCGTGCCGCCCGCGCGCGCCAGCCAGGGAAACACCGGCGGCACCGGCCAGCACACGCCGTCGATCTCGACCGCCACCCCGGGCGGCAGCACCCGGGGCAGGTTCTCCGGCAGCCCGCCGCCGGTGACGTGGGCCAGGGCCTTGAGGCGGCCGGCGCGGTGCGCGGCCAGGCAGGCCTTCACGTAGATGCGCGTCGGCGCCAGCAGCGCCGCGCCCAGGGAAAGCTCGGGCTCGAAGGGTGCCGGTGAGTCGAGGTCCAGGCCGAGCGTCTCCACGATCCGGCGCACCAGGGAAAACCCGTTGGCGTGCAGGCCGTTGGAGGCCAAACCTAGAACGATATCTCCGGCCGCGGCGGTCTCGCCGGTGAGCGCCTGGCCGCGCTCCAGCGCGCCCACGGCGAAACCCGCCAGATCGTAGTCGCCGGCCGCGTAGAGGCCCGGCATCTCGGCGGTCTCGCCGCCGATCAGCGCACAGCCGGCCTGGCGGCAGCCCTCGGCGATGCCGGCCACCACCGCCTGTCCGGCTTCCGGCGCGAGCTTGCCGGTGGCGTAGTAGTCGAGGAAGAACAGCGGCTCGGCGCCCTGGACCACCAGGTCGTTGACACACATCGCGACCAGGTCGATGCCGATGCTGTCGTGGCTGTCCACGGCGATCGCGATCTTGAGCTTGGTGCCGGCGCCGTCGGTGGCGGCGACCAGCACCGGATCCTGGTAGCCGGCCGCCTTGAGGTCGAAGAACGCGCCGAAGCCGCCCAGCCCGGCGTCGGAACCGGGCCGCGCGGTCGCCTTGGCGAGCGGCTTGATCGCCTCGACAAAGGCGGTGCCCGCGTCGATGTCGACGCCGGCGTCCTTGTAGGTCAGGGGGTTGCGGCTTGTTATGGCGTCCTCCGGTCACATGGGGTATTAAGGCGGCCAAGGGGCAGCCAAGGGGCGTCGCTGCGCGTCGCCTTGGAAACTGCAAGCTTGCGAGGCGAAAATACTTTATCCGGGATGCTTTGCAATGTGGATTCGCCGCGCTTCGATCGCGCTATTCCTCGGATTGCTCCTCGCCGTCGCCGGGCTGGCCGTCCCGGTCCGGAGCGCGGACGCGCGCTCTCACGTCTTCACCGTGAGCGGGGTGCCGGTCGATGTCACCGCCGAGACTGCGGCGGCCGCGCGTGAGACGGCCCACGCCGAGGGCCACGTCAAGGCGCTGGAGAAGCTGCTCGCCCGCTTGTTGCCGCGCGACGAGCTCGGCCTGCCGCGGCCATTGAATGCGGCCGAAATTCTGGCCTACGTGCAGGATTTCTCGGTCGCCAACGAGCGCACCTCGGACGTTCGCTACCTGGCGGAGCTGACCTTCCGTTTCCGGCCCGATCCGATCCGCGAGCTGCTGCGCGCCAACGGCCTGCAACATGCCGAGACCATGAGCAAGCCGGTCGTGGTGCTGCCGATCTTCGGCATCGAGGGCGAGGCGGTGCTGTGGGGCGAGGGCAACCCCTGGTGGGCGGCCTGGGCGGCCCGCCCGCCGGGTGGCTGGCTGGTGCCGCTGACCGTGCCGCTGGGCGATCTCGGCGACCTGACGGCGGTCGATGCGGCGCGCGCCCTCAATGGCGAGGCCGAGGCTCTGGGTGCGATCGCGCGGCGCTACGACGCCGAGGATGTCCTGATCACCCAGGCCGTACTGCTCGGCGATCCGCTGCTCGGCCAGGCCACGCTCCAGGTCGGCACCGTGCGCCTCGGCCGCTTCGCCCAGCAGACCATCATCGACAACTATGCTCAGCCGGCGGGCGGCACGGTTCAGGACCTGCTCGCGCTCGCGGCCGATGCGGTGGGCGCCAGCCTGCAGGAGGCCTGGAAGCAGCGCAATCTGCTGCGCCCCGGCAGCCAGCGCCAGATCGTGGTTACCGTGCCGGTCGCCGAGCTCGCCGAGCTGATCGAAGTCAAGCGGCGCCTGGTTGGGGTCGCCGCGGTGCGCGGCAGCAAGGTCACGGCGCTCTCGCGCAGCCAGGCGGAGATGGCGATCACCTTCGTCGGCGAGGACGAGCAGCTGGTCCTGGCCATGTCCCAGAGCGACCTCGACTTGGTGCTCAATCCGGGCATCGGCTGGGAGCTGCGCCTGGCTGGCGGCGCGCCGCCGGGCCCGATGCCGGCCGCCGCTCCGGCCCCGGAGCCGGCCCCCGCTGAACTCGCCCCGACGACCGGCACCCCGACGACCGGCGCCCCGACGACGGATGCGATGAACGCGCCAAGCTTTCCGGCAGCCGAGTGAATATTCACTACGCGCTCTCGCTGGTTCCCAATCTCATTTCCCTGGCGCGCCTCCTGGCGGTGCCGGTCACGGTCTATGTGATTCTCGAGGGCTACCTCGCGGCGGCATTCTGGATCTTCGTCGCCGCCGCGGCCTCCGATGCGCTCGACGGCTACCTGGCCAAGCGCTGGAACGCGGTCAGCGAGATCGGCGCCTACCTCGATCCCCTCGCCGACAAGGCGCTGCTGGTCGGTGCCTACGTGGCCTTGGCCCAGGCCGACCACATCGTGACCTGGCTGGTGTTCCTGGTGGTGTTCCGCGATTTGCTGATCATCGGCGGCGCGCTGCTGTTCCACACCATCACCCAGTCGCTCAAGATGACGCCGCTGTTCGTCAGCAAGGTCAACACCGTGACCCAGTTGATCCTGGTCGGCGTGGTGCTGGCCGAGTTGGGCCTGGGCCTGCGCTTGACGTTTCTTTCCGAGGCGCTGGTCTATATCGTGGCGCTCACCACCTTCGTTTCGGGCGCCGCCTACGTCTACAAATGGGGCGCCATGGCGGTGCTGATGGAGCGGGACCAATGAGCCGGGGCGGACATCGAGGCGGAAATCGGGCTGGGGTCGCGCGCGCGCCATGACCATCGAGCGGCACCTGCGGTTCTGGCTGATCGGGCTGGCGCTGTTCCTGGCCGCGCTGTTCCTGCTGCGTGGCGTGCTGTTGCCCTTCGTGGCCGGGATGGCGGTCGCCTACCTGCTCGACCCGATCTGCGACCGGCTCGAAGGCTGGGGCCTGTCCCGGACGCTCGCCACGACCGGGGTGACGGTGGCGTTCCTGATCCTGGCGCTGGCGGCCTTCCTGTTGCTGGTGCCGGTCCTGGCCGGGCAGGTGGTGAGCCTGTTCGAGCGGCTGCCCGATTACGTCGAGACCCTGCGCGGCCAGTTCGCCCAATGGCTCGCGGTGATCGAGACGCGGGTCGACCCGGCCATGCTGGCGCAGGTCGAGGGCGCGCTCGCGGGCTCCGCGGAGCGGCTGGTGAGCTGGGTGACCAGGCTTCTGGGCCAGGCGATCAGCGGCGGGGTGGCGCTGGCCAACCTGATCGCGCTCCTGGTGATCACGCCGGTGGTCGCCTTCTACCTGCTGCGCGACTGGGACCGAATCATCGCGCGGATCGATTCCTGGCTGCCGCGCCGGCACGCCGAGACGATCCGCGAACAGGCCCGCGCCGTCGATGCGACGCTCGCCGGGTTCCTGCGCGGCCAGGGCACGGTCTGCCTGATCCTCGCGGTCTACTACGGCCTCGGCCTGTCCTTGGCCGGGCTCGACTTCGGGCTGGTGATCGGGCTGGTCGCCGGGCTCCTGTCCTTCGTGCCCTACGTCGGCGCCATCATCGGCCTGCTGCTCTCGGTCGGCCTGGCGCTGGTGCAGTTCGACGCCTGGCTGCCGATCGCCATCGTCGCCGCGGTGTTCATACTCGGCCAGGTCGTCGAGGGCAATTTCCTGACCCCCAAGCTGGTCGGGGAGAGCGTCGGGCTGCATCCGGTCTGGATCATCTTCGCGCTGCTCGCCGGCGGCACGCTGTTCGGCTTCGTCGGCCTGCTGTTGGCGATCCCGGCGGCGGCGGTGGTCGGGGTCGGGGTGCGCTTCGGTCTGGGCCGCTATCTGGCCAGCGCCTACTTTCACGGCCCGCCCGGGCCAGGGCGACGGCGGGAGTCCGCCGGCGTGACCGGGACCGCGCAGTTGCCGCTCGAGCTCCCGCTGCGCCCGGCCCTGGGACGCGAGGATTTTCTCGTTGCGCCGTCCAACGAGATCGCGGTCGCCTGGATCGACCGCTGGCCCGACTGGCCGGGCCCGGCCTTGGCGCTCTACGGCCCGCCGGGCTGCGGCAAGACCCATCTGTGCCAGGTCTGGCGCGCGGCCAGCGGCGCGGTCGAGATCGATGCCGGCCGGCTGGCCCGGGCCGAGCCGCCGGAGCTGCTGGGCGCGGCGCGGGCCTGCGTGCTCGACGACGCCGAGGATTTATTGGGGGCCACGGGGTGGGGCGGCGAGGGCGCCAACGCGGAACGCCTGCTGCATCTTTTCAACTCC
>JACZVL010000118.1 GCA_022572685.1 Pseudomonadota bacterium | reverse complement strand
ACGAGCGCGGCGAGGCCGACTACGCGCGCTCGAAGGGCGCGGGCGAGGCCGCGGTGCGGACCGCCTTTCCGAACGCCGTCATCCTGCGCCCCAGCGTGGTGTTCGGGCCGGAGGACGGCTTCTTCAACCGCTTCGCCGGGATCGCGCGGCTCTCGCCGGTGCTGCCCCTGATCGGCGGCGGCGGGACCCGGTTCCAGCCGGTCTACGTCGGCGACGTGGCCGATGCGATCGTCAAGTCCGTGACCGACCCGGCCTGCGCGGGGCGGACTTACGAGCTCGGCGGGCCCCACGTCTACACCTTCAAGGAGCTGATGGAGCTGGTGCTGCGGCAGATTCACCGCCGCCGCCTGCTGGTTCCCTGGCCGTTCGCGCTGGCCGAGCTGCAGGCGGCCTTCCTCGAGCTATTGCCGGTGCCGCCGCTGACCCGCGACCAGGTCCGCATGCTGCGCCGCGACAACGTGGTGACGGACGGGGCGCTGACCCTCGCCGACCTCGGGATTGCGGCGACCGCGGCCGAGGTCATCCTGCCGAGCTATCTGGACCGCCACCGTCCGGGCGGCCGTTTCAGCCGGGCCCAGTCGGCATAGGTCGCGTTCCGCTTACGCTCGAAAAAATCCTCAGGCGATCCAGATCAGCAGCGCCGCGCCGAGGAACAGCCGGTAGAACACGAAGGGCGTGAAGCCGGCGCGGCGCAGCCAGCGCAGCATCAGCGCGATCGCCAGGAACGCCACCCCGAAGGAGATCGCGGCGGCCGCGAGGGCGTCGAAGCCGAGGCGCACGTCGCCGCTCTGGTAAAGGTCGAAGCCGACCAGGGTCCCGGCGCCGAGGATCGCCGGGATCGAGAGCAGCAGCGAGAAGCGCGCCGCCTCGGGCCGCTCGAAGCCGAGGAAGCGGGCCGCGGTCATGGTGATGCCCGAACGGCTGGTGCCGGGGATGAATGCCAGCACCTGGGCCAGGCCGATGAAGACCGCGCCGGCCGCGCCCAGGTGCTCGACCCGGCGCAGGGTCAGCCCGATGCGGTCGGCGACGAACAACAGGACCGCGAATCCGATCGTCGCCCAGGCGATGAGCTGGATGTTCTCCTGCAGGCCGGTGATCTGCGGCTTGAAAAAATAACCGACGACGATGATCGGCAGGCTGCCCAGAATGATGTAGTAGGCGAGCCGGGCTTCCGGGGTCATCTGCCCGACCAGAAGCTTGGCCAGCCCGAGGACGATCTGCGTGAGGTCGCGCCAGAAATACAGGCACACGGCCAGCAGGGTGCCCAAGTGGACGGCGATGTTGACGACCAGGCGGTCGCTGGAGGTGTTCTCCGGAACCGCCCAGCCGGCCCCATCGAACAGCGCCCAGACCACGTTCAGATGGCCCGACGAAGAGATCGGCAGGAACTCGGTGATGCCCTGAACGACCGCAAGGATGACGACATGAAGCAACGGCAAGGCGACATCCTCGGTGGCGGTGCCCCCCGGAGCCGATAGCCCGAGGTCGACAGACCCGGGGCCGCAAGGCCCCCCGGACGCGGTGCGATGTATTGCCGTCCGGCTTATAGCACCCCGCTTTCGGATTCGCCCAGACGGTATTTAGTGCCGTTATGGTACTATTATATCGTTAATGGACCTATAGTTGGCGGGTTCTTGCGCGGCGTCCCGATTTCGGATATAATTTAAGACAGAAACTGTGACCTAGTTGTGCGCGCTCACTCGCGGGGGACCCGCAGCCGGGGGCCGGGAGCCAAGCACGACGGAAATACCATCACCGCCGGCGGAGTCGCGCGTTGCCGCGCCCAGTCTCCGACGGTTCGATACGAGGGAAGAAGCCGCCCGTGCCCAATCGGATGCTGAAGTTCATCGAGCTCGGCGCGCGCCCGCCGGACAAGCGTGGGCCCGAGGTCCGGCGCCGGGACTTCGACGAAATCTATCGGGAGTTCGACGCCGAGCGGGCGGCGGCCCAGGCCGGGCGCTGCTCCCAGTGCGGGGTGCCGTTCTGCCAGGTCCACTGCCCGGTGCACAACAACATCCCGGACTGGCTGCTGCTGGCCGCCGAGGGCCGCCTGGAAGAGGCCTACGAGATCGCCCAGGCGACCAACAACTTCCCGGAGATCTGCGGCCGCATCTGTCCCCAGGACCGGCTCTGCGAGGGCAACTGCGTGATCGAGCAGGCCGGCCACGGCACCGTCACCATCGGCTCGATCGAGACCTACATCACCGAGACCGCCTGGCGGAACGGCTGGGTCAAGCCGGTGGTGCCGCGGAGCGAGCGCACGCAGTCGGTCGGCATCATCGGCGCCGGGCCCGGCGGCCTGGCCGCCGCCGAGCAGCTGCGCCGCCAGGGCTACCAGGTCCACGTCTACGACCGCTACGACCGGGTCGGCGGCTTGCTGGTCTACGGCATTCCGAACTTCAAGCTGGAGAAGGATGTGGTGGCGCGCCGGGCCGAGCTGCTGCGCGCGGCCAGGGTGACCTTCCACCTGAACTGCGAGATCGGCCGCGACTTGACCTTCGAGGAGCTGCGCGGGCGCCACGACGCGGTGTTGATCGCGATCGGCGTCTACCGGGCCCGCGACATCAAGGCGCCCGGCGTCGGCCTGCCCGGCATGCACCCGGCGCTCGACTATCTGATCGCCGCCAACCGCAAGGGCCTGGGCGATCCGGTGCCCGCCTTCGATGACGGCACCCTCGATGCGGCCGGCAAGAACGTGGTCGTGATCGGCGGTGGCGACACCGCGATGGACTGCGTGCGTACCGCGGTGCGCCAGGGCGCGCGCTCGGTCAAATGCCTGTACCGGCGCGACCGCCAGAACATGCCCGGCTCCCAGCGCGAGGTCGCCCACGCCGAGGAGGAGGGCGTCGAGTTCGTCTGGCTGTCCGCGCCCGAGGCCTTCCTCGGCGAGGACAAGCTGGCGGCGGTGCGCGCGCTGAGGATGCATCTCGGCGTGCCCGACGCCACCGGCCGCCAAACCCCGCAGCCGATCGAGGGCTCCAACTTCACCATCGAGGCCGACATGGCGATCATGGCGCTCGGCTTCGATCCCGAGGACCTGCCGCGCATGTTCGGCACCGGCGAGTTGACCCTGACCCGCTGGGGCACCATCAAGATCGACCACCGCAACATGATGAGCGGCCTGGACGGGGTGTTCGCCGCCGGCGATATCGTGCGCGGTGCCTCGCTGGTGGTCTGGGCGATCCGCGACGGGCGCGACGCGGCCGAGCGGATCGACCACTACATCCAGGCCAAGCTGTCCGCCGACGCCAAGCCCGCGTCCCGGGCGGTGGCGTAACGCGCGAGATTGAGGTGAGTGACATGAACGACGAAACCGCCCGCCGCGAAAGGCTCCTGCGGCTCGCCCGCGAAGGGCTCTACGACCCGCGCGACGAGCACGACGCCTGCGGCGTCGGCCTGGTCGCCTCGATCGACGGCAAGCCGCGGCGCGAGGTGGTCGAGGCCGGCATCGCCGCGCTCAAGGCGGTCTGGCACCGCGGCGCGGTCGACGCCGACGGCAAGACCGGCGACGGCGCCGGCATCCACGTCGAGATCCCGCAGAACTTCTTCCGCGAGCACGTGGCGCGCACCGGACACGCGCCCGACCTGGGACGGATCGCGGTCGGCATGATCTTCCTGCCGCGCACCGACTACGCCGCCCAGGAGCGCTGCCGGGTGCTGGTCGAGCGCGAGATCCTGAATTTCGGCTATACCATCTACGGCTGGCGCCAGGTGCCGGTGAACACCGAGGTGATCGGCGAGAAGGCGGAGCACGCGCGCCCCGAGATCGAGCAGATCATGATCGCCAACACGCTGGGCAGCAGCAACCGGCAGTTCGAGGTCGACCTCTACGTGATCCGCCGGCGCATCGAGCGCGCCGCCGAGGCCGAGTCGATCAAGGACTTCTACATCTGCTCGCTGTCGTGCCGCTCGATCATCTACAAGGGCATGTTCCTGGCCGAGCAGCTGTCCGCGTTCTATCCGGACCTGCTCGACCAGCGCTTCGCCTCGAGCTTCGCGATCTTCCATCAGCGCTACTCGACCAACACCTTCCCGACCTGGCGCCTGGCGCAGCCGTTCCGGGTGCTCGCCCACAACGGCGAGATCAACACCCTCAGCGGCAACGTCAACTGGATGAAGGCGCACGAGTGCCGGGTCGCGGCGCCCGCCTTCGAGCACACCATGGATGACATCAAGCCGGTGGTGCAGCCCGGCGCCTCGGACTCGGCGGCGCTCGATGCGGTGTTCGAGCTGATGGTGCGCTCGGGCCGCGACCTGCCGATGGCCAAGACCCTGATGATCCCCGAGGCCTGGCGCGACGACAGCCCGATCCCCGAGGCCCACAAGGACCTCTACAGCTACTGCAACGCGGTGATGGAACCCTGGGACGGCCCGGCGGCGATCTGCGCCTACGACGGGCGCTGGGCGATCGCCGGCATGGACCGGAACGGCCTCAGGCCGCTGCGCTATACCATCACCGCCGACGGGCTGCTGTTCGCCGGCTCGGAGACCGGCATGGTGCGCCTGGACGAGAGCCAGATCCTCGAGAAGGGCCGCCTCGGCCCGGGCCAGATGATCGCCGTCGACCTGGAGGAGGGCAAGCTCTACCACGACGCCGAGATCAAGGACCGCCTGGCCGCCGAACGTCCGTTCGGCCGGTGGATCCGCAACGCGACCCAGATCGACGACCTGATCCGGCCCGACCACGGCGAGCCGAGCTTCTACGAGCGCGACGAGCTGCGCCGCCGCCAGCTGACCTTCGGCATGACCATGGAAGACCTGGAGCTGATCCTCCATCCCATGGTCGAGGACGCCAAGGAGCCGGTCGGCTCGATGGGCGACGACACGCCGCTCGCGGTGCTCTCCGACCACTACCGCGGCCTGCATCACTTTTTCCGGCAGAACTTCAGCCAGGTCACCAACCCGCCGATCGATTCCTTGCGCGAGCGCCGGGTCATGACGCTCAAGACCCGGCTCGGCAACCTGGGCAACATCCTGGCCGAGGACGAAGCGCAGTGCCGCATGCTGCTGCTGGATTCGCCGGTGCTCTCGAACGCCGAGTTCGCGGCGATGCGCGCCTACATGGGCGAGACCGCGGTCGCCATCGATTGCACCTTTGAGTCCACTGGCGAGTCCGCTGGCGAGTCCGCCGGCGAGTCCGGGAACGACGCCGGCGGCGCCGAACAGGCGCTCCGCGACGCGCTCGAGCGCATCCGCCACGAGGCCGAGACCGCGGTGCGCCAGGGCTGCGAGCATCTGGTGCTGACCGACGAGAACATGGACCAAAGCCGCGCGCCGATCCCCATGATCCTGGCCTGCGGCGCGGTGCACTCGCACCTGATGCGCCAGAATCTCAGGACCTTCGCGTCGATCAACCTGCGCAGCGGCGAGTGCCTGGACGTGCATTACTTCGCGGTCTTGATCGGCGTCGGCGCGACCACGGTGAACGCCTACCTGGCCCAGGAATCGATCGCCGACCGCTGGCGCCGCGGGCTGTTCGGCGAGACCCCGCTCGAGGACTGCGTCCGCGCCTACAAGAAGGCGATCGACGACGGCCTGCTGAAGGTCATGTCCAAGATGGGCATCTCGGTGCTGTCGTCCTATCGCGGCGGCTACAACTTCGAGGCGCTCGGCCTGTCGCGCACCCTGGTCGACGAATACTTCCCCGACATGCCGAGCCGCATCTCCGGGATCGGCCTGACCGGCATCCAGCACAAGCTGCTCGACCTGCACGACCGGGCCTGGAGCACGGACTACGTGGTGCTGCCGGTCGGCGGCTTCTACCGCTACCGCCAGGGCGGCGAGCATCATTCCTGGGAGGCCGGGCTGATCCACACGCTGCAGCGCGCGGTGGCGACCGACTCCTACTCGACCTACCGGCTGTTCGCCCAGGCGATCTACAAGATCGCCGGCGACGGCGGGCCGGGCGCGGCGCCGACCAACCTGCGCGACCTGCTCGGCTTCAAGAGCGAAGGCATCGTGCCGGTGCCGATCGAGGAGGTCGAGTCGATCACCGAAATCCGCAAGCGCTTCGTCACCCCGGGCATGTCGCTCGGCGCGCTCGGCCCCGAGGCCCACGGCACCCTGAATATCGCCATGAACCGGATCGGCGCCAAGTCGGATTCCGGCGAGGGCGGCGAGGACCCGGAGCGCTACACACCGCGCCCCAACGGCGACAACGAGAACTCGGCGATCAAGCAGGTCGCCTCGGGCCGCTTCGGGGTCACCGCCGAATACCTCAACAACTGCCGCGAGCTGGAGATCAAGATCGCCCAGGGCGCCAAGCCCGGCGAGGGCGGCCAGTTGCCCGGCTTCAAGGTCACCGAGATGATCGCGCGGCTGCGCCACTCGACCCCCGGCGTGATGCTGATCTCGCCGCCGCCGCACCACGACATCTACTCCATCGAGGACCTGGCGCAACTGATCTACGACCTCAAGCAGATCAACCCGGAGGCCAAGGTCTGCGTCAAGCTGGTGGCGCGCTCGGGCATCGGCACCATCGCCGCCGGGGTCGCCAAGGCCAAGGCCGACGTGATCCTGATCTCCGGCCACTCGGGCGGCACCGGCGCCAGCCCCCAGTCCTCGATCAAGTACGCCGGCGTGCCCTGGGAGATGGGCCTTTCCGAGGTCCATCAGGTACTGACCGTCAATAACCTGCGCCAGAACCTGCGCCTGCGCACCGACGGCGGCATCCGCACCGGCCGTGACGTGGTGATCGCGGCCCTCCTCGGCGCCGAGGAGTTCGGCATCGGCACCGCCTCGCTGATCGCCATGGGCTGCATCATGGTGCGCCAATGCCACTCCAACACCTGCCCGGTCGGGGTCTGCACCCAGAAGCCGGAGCTGCGTGAAAAGTTCACCGGCACGCCGGAGAAGCTGGTCAACCTGTTCAGCTTCATGGCCGAGGAGGTGCGCGAGATCCTGGCCTCGCTGGGCGCCCGCACGCTCGACGAGATCGTCGGGCACACCGATCTGCTGATGCAGGTCAGCCGCGGCGCGGCCCATCTCGACGACCTCGACCTCAACCCGCTGCTGGCCCGCGCCGACGCCGGCGACCGCCCGGTCCACTGCACCCTCAAAGGCCGCAACGAGGTGCCCGAGACCCTCGACGCCCAGATCATCGAGGACGCCCAGCCGCTGTTCGAGGTCGGCGAGAAGATGCAGCTCCAGTACACCATCCGCAACACCCAGCGCGCCATCGGCACCAAGCTGTCGTCCAAGATCACCCGGCGCTTCGGCATGACCGGGCTCAAGCCCGGCCACATCACGGTGCGCCTGCGCGGCTCGGCCGGGCAGTCGCTCGGCGCCTTCGCGGTGCAGGGCCTCAAGCTCGAGGTCTTCGGCGACGCCAACGACTACGTCGGCAAGGGCCTGTCGGGCGGCACCATCGTGATCCGCCCCCTGGCCTCGAGCCCGCTGATCACCAACCACAACACCATCATCGGCAACACCGTGCTCTACGGCGCCACCGCGGGCCGCCTGTTCGCGGCCGGCCAGGCGGGCGAGCGTTTCTGCGTGCGCAACTCCGATGCGGTCGCCGTGGTCGAGGGCTGCGGCTCCAACGGCTGCGAGTACATGACCGGCGGCATGGTGGTGATCCTGGGGCCGGTCGGCCCCAACTTCGGCGCCGGCATGACCGGCGGCATGGCCTTCCTGCATGATCCGGAAGCCGCCCTGCCCGAACGCATCAACCCCGACGCGGTGATCTATCAGCGCGTCGAGACCGCGCATTGGGAGGGCGTGCTGCGCGACCTGATAACCGAGCATGCGCGCGAGACCCAGTCGCGCTTCGCCGAGCAGCTGCTGATCGACTGGCGCCACGAGAAGCAGCATTTCTGGCAGGTCGTGCCCAAGGAGATGCTCGACCGCCTCGACCATCCCCTCCGCGACGAGAGCGAGGAAGAGCAGCGGGCCTGAGGCCCCCCTCGCCCCGGCCCTCTCCCCGAGGGGCGAGGGAGAACCGAGGACCAGTTCCCCTCGCCCGCTCGCGGGAGGGGAGGGGCGAGCGGGAGGGTGAGGGCGCTGTTCACGGCGGCCTTGCGGGCGTTATAGTCCGCGGGCATGCGCACGCTCTACCACCTGCCGCTCGATCCCGGCTGCCGCCTGATCCGCATCCTGCTCGGCGAGAAGAAACTCGAGGTCGCGCTCAAGACCGAGCGGACCTGGGAGCGGCGCGAGGATTTTCTCAAGCTCAATCCGGCCGGCGAGGTGCCGGTGCTGATCGAGGAGGACGGCACCTCGATCGCCGGCGCCGCGGTCGCCGCCGAGTATCTCGACGAGGCCTATCTCGAGCCGCCGCTGATCGGATCGAGCCCGCTCGACCGCGCCGAGACGCGGCGCCTGGTGCAGTGGTTCGCGGTCAAGTTCCGCTTTGAGGTCAGCGCCAACCTGATCGAAGAGAAGGTCATGAAGCGCTTCCTCGGCCTCGGCGAGCCCAACGCCGCGGCGATCCGCGCCGGGCTGAAGAACATTCACTACCACCTGGATTACATCGGCTGGCTCTGCGACCGGCGCCGCTGGCTGGCCGGGGACGCCTTCTCGCTCGCCGACGTCGCCGCCGCGGCCCAGCTCTCGGCCATCGACTATCTGGGCGACGTGCCCTGGGACGCGCACGCGGGCGCCAAGGACTGGTACGCGCGCATCAAGTCGCGGCCCAGCCTGCGCCCGATCCTGGCCGACCTGGTGCCCGGCCTGATGCCGCCCAAGCACTACACCGATCTGGATTTCTGAAGGGGGGGTGCGGCTACGGCGCGAAGAAATCGTCCAGCTTTGCGGCGCCCTTGTCGAAGGTGGCCGTACCATCACAGCCGGCGTTTCGATTGAGCCGGCCGACGAACGCATCGGAGAAATCCACGCCCCCGCCACGGTACGCCGTTAGCGCCGGCCAAGCGGCGTCGGCGGCGTCGACTTTCAATTCCGCGGTACGCAGCAGGTTTTCCAACGTGGCCGCGATGGTCGCGCGCGGATAGTCGTACGCGCTTTCCAGCACCCAGACCAACTCGCACAGCACCACCCGGTTGACGAAGCCGGGCGCGTCTTCGGTGCAGCGTGTCTCGATCAGCCGCGCGGCCTTCGACGCCTGTACCGCATCGTCTTCGACCAGGTATCGCACCAGGATGTTGGTATCGAGCCCGATCACCGGCGCCCGCTCCGCTCGCGGATCGCCTCCCGCATCCGCTCGATGCTCACCGGCTTCGATGGCCTGGGCAGGCTGCCCCTGAGATCGCGCAGATGCAGCGTGGCCGGAAGGATGACCACGCGCCCATCGTCCTCGACCAGGAAGCGAATTTTGTCGCCTGGCTTCAGGCCGAGATGGCGGCGGACGGCCTTGGGAATCGTCGTCTGCCCCTTGCTGGTAAGCGTCGATGTGGCCATGATAATTCCTTTATAACATAGAAATTCCTTACATTAAAGTAAGGAATTCATCGAATCTTACTCCACCTTGACGTCGAGCTTTTCCAGATTGGCGCGGGCCGCCTCGGCGGTGGGGGTGCCTTCGGCGAGCGCGATCGCGCGCAGCCAGTCGTCGCGCGCGCCGGCGCCATCGCCGGCCAGGCGGCGCAGCATGCCGCGCTCCAGCAGGGCGTCCGGGTTGTTGGGGGCGTGGGTCAGCGCCAGCGCGAGGTCGTCCCGGGCCAGCTCGAGCGCGTCGAGGTAGCGGTAGGCGCTGGCGCGCAGGGTCAGCAGGTCGGGCCGCGCGGGCGCCAGCTCGAGCGCCCGGTTGAGGTCGTCGACCGCCTCCCAGTAGTTCTTGGCGGTGGCCAGCGTAATGCCGCGGTCGAGCAGCAGCTCCACGTTGTCGGGGTCGATGTCGAGCGCGGCCGATTGCACCGCGTGGGCGCGCGTGGCATCGCCGGCCAGAACCCAGGCCTGGCCGGCCTGGACCAGGACCTCGAGGCTGAGCGCCGCCTTCCCGGCGCGCAGCTCGGCCGCCAGGCGCTCCAGGCGCCGGGCCGCCTCGCGGTATTGGCCGAGCCCGATCAGCGCCACCGCCGCGCAGTGCCGGGCGCCGTCGCCACCGCCGAAGGAGGCCCAGGCGAGGGCGCTCTCGAAGCCGTCCGCGGGCGCGGCGCGGGCCAGGACCATGCAGTCCCGGTATTCGCGTTCCTGCTCGGCGGCGTCCTGGGCGCGCGCGGGGGCGGCCCCGAGCGGGCGCAAGACCGAGGGCGAGGGCAAGGCCGAGGGTGACGAGCGGCGGTCCTGGGCGGGTCATCGGCGGGTCGTCGGGCTCCTTTGCGCGCTTGTTCCGGGATGTCCGGGCCCCTAGATTCACCGCTCCCGCGCGGGCGCGCAAGCGCTTGCGGCCACAACCATGGTCCTCGTCATGGCGACCGACGCGCCCCGGCTTTTCGTCTTCGGCCTCGGCTACAGCGCCCAGGTATTCGCCCGGCGGCTTCGGGCGCGCGGCTGGCGGGTCGCCGGGACCACCCGGAGCCCGGAGGCCGCGACCGCGCTCCGGGCCGAGGGCTTCGAGGCGTGGCTGTTCGACCGCGGCCGCCCGCTGATCGATCCGGCCGCGGCGCTGGCCGGGACCACCCATCTGCTGGCCGGCGTGCCGCCGGACGACACCGGCGACCCGGTCCTGGCCGTGCACGGGCCCGACATCGCCGCCTGCACG
>JACZVL010000117.1 GCA_022572685.1 Pseudomonadota bacterium | reverse complement strand
CCGATGCGCCGGCCGGCGAAGCGGCCGACTTCGAGGCCGAGGGCGCGGCGGTCTGCCTGGTCGCGGCGCCGGGCGGGCCGATGCGCATCGACCGCCAGGACCCGCCGACCGACCTCTGGGTCGTGGTCCGGCGCGCCCGCTTCGACCCCAAAGCGCCGCCGCCGCTGCCCGAACCCTTGGCCGAGCCGCGGCTCGACTTCCGCATCGACGTGGCCACCGCCCAGGCCTACGAGGTCGAGGCCGGCGAGTATATCCAGATCATCGACGTGGCCGGGCGCCAGTGCTCCGACTTCCAGTGCCTGGACGCGGCGCGACTGCAGGCCGGCGTCGAGCGCGAGCTCGACGTGACCACGACCCGCACCCTGATGGGCGCCGCCTATCCCGGCCCGGGCCTGCGTTCCAAATACTACGATCGCGACATGCAGCCGCTGGTCGAGGTGGTGCGCGACACCTGCGGCCGCCACGACACCTTCGGCCTGGCCTGCACCGCGCGCTACTACGAGGACCTGGGCTATCCGGGCCACGCCAACTGCTCGGACAATTTCAGCGCCGCGCTGGCGCCCTACGGGGTCGCGCCGCGGCGCGGCTGGCCGGCGGTCAACCTGTTCTTCAACACGCGAATCGACGACGCCAACGCGCTCTATCTCGAGGAGCCCTGGTCGCGGCCCGGCGACTACCTGCTGTTCCGCAGCTTCAAGGACCTGGTCTGCGCCTCCTCGGCCTGCCCCGACGACATCGACGCCGCCAACGCCTGGAACCCGACCGACATCCACCTCCGGGTCTACCCGGCCGAGAACCTGTTCTCGAAATCCATCGCCTATCGCATGACACCTGACGCGGAGCCGCAAATGACCCGCGAGACCGCCTTCCACGCCCGCACCTCGAAGCTGACCCGCAAGTTCGCCGAGTCCCGCGGCTTCTGGCTGCCGAGCAGCTTCACCGGCCTGGGCGCGATCGAGGAATACACCGCCTGCCGCGAGCGCGCGGTGGTCCTCGACCTCTCGGCGCTGCGCAAGTTCGAGGTGCTGGGCCCCGACGCCGAGGAGCTGATGCAGCGGACGCTGACCCGCGACATCCGCCGCGTCTCGATCGGCCAGGTCAGCTATTCCGCCATCTGCTACGAGCACGGCGGCATGATCGACGACGGCACCCTGTTCCGCCTGGGCGCGGACAACTTCCGCTGGATCTGCGGCGACGACTTCTGCGGCATCTGGCTGCGCGAGCAGGCCGAGAAATGGGGTCTCAAGGTCTGGGTCAAGTCCTCGACCGACCAGATGCACAACCTCTCGGTCCAGGGCCCGAGGAGCCGCGATATCCTCAAGCAGGTGGTCTGGACGCCGCCCGACCAGCCGGACATCGCCGAGCTCGGCTGGTTCCGTTTCGCCATCGGCCGGATCGGCGATTTCGACGGTGTGCCGCTGTTGGTCTCGCGCACCGGTTATACCGGCGAGCTCGGGTACGAAGTCTGGTGCCATCCGAAAGACGGCGCGGCGGTCTGGGACGCGATCTGGGAGGCCGGCCAGCCCCATGGCCTGGCGCCGCTCGGCCTCGATGCCCTCGACGTGCTGCGCATCGAGGCCGGGCTGATCTTCGGCGGCTTCGAGTTCTCCGACCAGACCGATCCCTTCGAGGCCGGCATCGGATTCGCGGTCGCGCTTAAGAACGACGAGGATTTCATCGGCCGCGAGGCGCTGATCCGGCGCCGGGCCAACCCGCAACGGGTGCTGGTCGGGCTCGAGCTGGAGGGCAACGAGCCGGCCGCCCATGGCGACGGTGTCCACGTCGGCCGGCCCCAGGTCGGCGTCGTGACCAGCGGCACGCGCTCGCCGGCCTTGCGCAAGAACATCGCGCTCTGCCGCATGGATGTCGCCTACGCGGAACCGGGCACGGAGGTCGAGGTGGGCAAGATCGACGGCCATCAGAAGCGCATTCCCGCGACCGTGGTGCGGTTTCCCTTTTACGATCCCGACAAGACGCGGGTGCGGTCATGAGCGCGATAGGGGCGGGCGCCTTGCGCGGCGGCATCGCCCAGCCGGGGTGAGCGAAGCGAGCCCCAGAAAAAGGGCTGCCCGCCGGGGGCGGTCTTGAATGATTCCGTTACCGCGGTGGCGGCGGTTCAGACCTCCGCGAGAAGTTTTTCGGCGAGCTGCTTCTTGGCGTCCTTGTCGAGTTTCTTGATCTCGTTGGCGAGCACCCGCTCGTTGACCGACTGGTTCCAGTAGTCGAGGGAATCGAAGCCGAGCAGCGCGTACTTGCCGACGAACTGGCGCAGCACCTCGTTGGTCGGGCCCATCACCCAGCCCGCCTTGCCGTCGCGCAGGTAGCGCTCGATGCCGAGTTCCGGCTTGTAGCCGGTGCCGCCGCAGGCGTGCAGCATCTTGTCCGACACGTAGGTCACGTTCTTGGCGGCGGCGAACTTGACCTGCCACATCCACGGCAGGTAGTCGGCGCGGGGCAGCACCGAGGGGTCCTCGTGGATCGACCAGTCGCAGCCGTTGGTGACGTCGTCCATGGCCTTGGCCATCTGGAACGCGAAGGCGCGCGAGCCGTTGGTGTCGATGATCGCCTCGCCGACGTAGTCCTGGATGGTCGGGTAGTCGCAGACCCGCATGCCCACATCGACGTGCTTCTTGCGCGTGGTGTGCGCCTTGGTGATGTCGATCATGGCCATGGCGATGCCGTTCCAGCACGACGAGGAGCACAGCAGGAAAAACGGATCCACCGCCTCGTCGTTGGAGCTGGCCCCGTCGCCGACCGTGCCGATCAGGCGGTTCTCGGGGATGACCAGATTGTCGACCTTGATCGGGCCGGACTGGTTGCCGCGCAGGCCCAGGCCGTCCCAGCTCGCCGGGTCCGCCTCGATCTCGTCGCCCAGGATCAGGAAGCACGACAGGTTCGAGTAGTCGCCGCCGAAATCCGGGCTGGTGGTCTGCACGATGTACCAGTCGGCGAAGCCGCCCGAGGTGGTCCAGGAGGCCTTCTTGGACACCTTCCAGCCGTCCTCGACGCGCTCGGCCGAAGACGAGATCGGGTACCAGAAGTGCGAGCCGGTCTCGGGGTCGGAATAGGACAGGGTGCCGACCAGGCAGTCCTTGTCGATCCGGCGCATGATGTCCAGGATCGCCTCGTTGCCGTGATGGCGCAGCATCGCGGCCGCCACCGCGCTCAGGTGCATGGTGTAGCACATCGCCGTGCTCGGGCAGCCATAGCGCGCGATGGTCTCCACCGCCATGGCGGCGCAGACGTGGTTCTGGCCCATGCCGCCGAATTCCTTGGATACCAGCAGCCCGAGGAAGCCGTTCTCGGCGAGCAGCTGGAAGTTCTTGCGCGGGAACAGCAGGTGCTTGTCGCTCTCGATCGCGTTCTCGCGCATGTCCGACTGGCACAGGTCGATCAGCTTGTCCTGCAGCGCCCGCTGTTGCGGGGTCAGCAGCCACTGCGGGTCGAACTCGTAGCCGAGCCCCCAGAACTCTTCCGAGCCCCATTTCTTCGTGTCACTCATCGTCGCCCCCTCGTATCGGCCGGTCGCGTCCACGCTGTTCCCGGCGGTGTTTCAGCCGGCAAGTCTATCGGAACAGGCTTCGCCGATACAAGGTCGGAGTGACCAATTCGACGCTTTGGCGTGACCAGATCGGACCAAAAACAGTCCAATAAATCGAATACGTCGCGGCGTCGCGCGCCCGACAGGGCCCAAATATCCGAAGCCGGGAGTCAAGAATCCCCGGTACTTTCAGGCCCCGTGTGGGGTTTTTCCGGGATCGGCGGCGGGGCCGTGCGGGGCGGCGTCTCCGCCGCGCCGCCCCGCCCCGGGGTGAACCGGTTCCATACCATCGATCCAAACCGGTTGATGATCGGCCCGGCGCGGTCTAGACTTCCCGAGGCAATCCAGGGGACGCGGGTTCCGCGATCCATTTCCCGGGCGCGGAGCGGGATCGCGTTCGGCGCTTCGCTTGGGGCCGGGGGACCCAGGCCGGAGGTCTTGAATCGAAATTTCCTGCGGCAAGGTCGAGGGTTTGAAGGTCGAGAGTGTTCATGACCGGGGCCCAAGATCGCGGTGTTCAACGATTAAGGGGCCGCTTTCGCGAAATTCGCGCCGGGGGGCGTGGGGGAGGGCGGCAAAAAACCACAGGGAGAAGCCGTCATGCGATCGATTCTGAAGCGTAGCAACATTTCCCGCCGCAAGTTTCTCGGCACCACCGCCACCGCCGCCGTGCTGGCCGGCGTTTCGGCCCCGAACCTCGCGTTCGGCGCCGCCAAGACCGTCAAGGTCGGCTTCCTGGCGCCGCTCACCGGCGAGGTCGCGGCCTGGGGCCTGCCGGGCCTCTACGGCTGCCGGATCTGGGCCGAGAAGGTGAACGCGGCCGGCGGCCTCAAGGTCGGCGGCGACAGCTACCAGGTCGAGCTGGTGCCCTACGACAACGAATACGCGCCCGACAAGGCGCGCACCGGCGCCACCAAGCTGATCCGCGAGGACGGCGTCAAGTTCATCATGATGCTGGGCGGCGACACCTGGCCGGCGGTGCAGCCGATCGCCAACCGGACCGACATGCTGGTCTCGACCCTGCTGCCCAGCGACCTGTCGCCCGATACCAAGACCCTGATCGCGCCCTGCGAGGTGCATCCGATCTACAACGTGACCGGGGTCGAGTGGCTGGCCCAGAACAAGCCGGGCCTCAAGACCACGGTGATCTGCGCCCAGGACGACGCGCTCGGCCGGCCCTCGGTGGCGACCTACCTGGCCGCCTTCGAGGCCGAGGGCATCGACGTCCTGGACACGGTGTTCTTCGATCTCTCGGCGACCGACTTCGCGCCGATCATGACCTCGATGCTGGCCAAGAAACCGGACATCCTGTGCCTGGACACGGCCTATGCCGATTACGTCCATCCGCTCTGCGAGCAGGCCTTTCTCCAGGGCTTCAAGGGCCAGATCATCTCCTGCACCGCGGACTTCTACGAGAAGATCATCGAGAAGACCTCGAAGGAGTTCATGGAAGGCTTCATCTTCCAGTTCCCGGACTTCGACGATCCGGCGCTCAACGGCCCGCAGATCAACTTCCCCGATCCCAACGGCTTCTATACCGAGTACAACAGGCGCTGGCCCGGCGAGTGGGGCGCGGTGTCCTGGGAGTATGCCTCGATCCTCGATCTGTGGCGCGCCGGCGCCGAGAAGGCCGGCAGCGTCGAGCCGACCGAGGTGCTGTCCGCCATGAAGGCCGGCGGCAAGGGCCTGCACGCCTTCGGCGAGGCCGAGTGGTGGGGCAAGGAGCTGTTCGGCATCGACAACGCGCTGGTCGGCGACTGGCCGGTGGTGGTGATCGAGAACGGCAAGGCGGTGATCAAGGAGTTCAAGTCGATCCCCGCCTGGTGGCGCAAGCACGGCAAGCTGCTGGTCAAGCATTTCGACAAGATGGGCGAGATGTACTACCAGCGCGGATAGCGTTTGGCGCCCGGGCCGGCGCGGCGACCCCGCGGCCGGCCCGGGCCACGATCGATCGGCCGGGGGCGACGTCGGAGTCGCTTCCGGCCGCGGTTTATCCCCTTATCGTCGCGCCATGACCGAACTCCTGTTGCAAACCTTGGTGAACGGGGTCTACGCGGCCAGCTATATGGCGCTGATCGCGGTCGGCTTCGTGCTGATCTTCGGCGTCATGGGGGTGATCAACTTCGCCCACGGCGAGCTCTACATGGCCGGCGCCTACGCCGTGGTGTTCGTCTACGCCGAGCGGGAGTTTCCGTTCTTCGTCGCGGTCGCGGCCGGGGCGATCTTCGTCGGGCTGATCGGGCTGTTGATGGAACGGGCCCTGTTCCGGCCGCTGCGCGACAATCCACTCGGCGGTTTGATCGTCTCGATCGGCTTCCTGTTGATCCTGCAGACGCTCGCCGTGCTCGGTTTCGGCGTGCGCATGGAGCACATCCCGCCGCCGACCCAGCAGACCCTCAACGTGTTCGGCATCGAGGGCGTGATCCTGCCGCTGCAGCGGCTTTACGTGATCGTGGCGTCGGTGCTGCTGTTGGGCGGGCTCTGGGTCTTCCTGCGCCGCTCCAAGTTCGGGGTCGCGCTCCGGGCCTGCGCCCAGGACCCGGAGGCCGCCGCGCTCCAGGGCATCTCGATCAACCAGGCCGCGCGCATCGCCATGTTCATCGGCGCGGCGCTGGCCGGGGTCGCGGGCGCGCTGACCGCGCCGCTGGTGCGCATCCATCCGTTCATGGGCCATCCGGTGATCATCACCGCCTTCATCATCATCATCGTCGGCGGCATCGGCAGCCTCGAGGGCGCGGTGGTGGCGGCGGTGCTCTACGCCATGGTCCACACCTTCGTGACCACGTTCTTCGACGGGGTGATCGCCGACATCGTCGGCCTGCTGCTGATGCTGCTGGTGCTGGTGATCCGGCCGACCGGGTTGTTCGGGATCAGGGACCGTGCCTGAGCGCGTGACCGAGGGTGGCGGGGCTGCCGCGCGCAGGCCCGGGACCCGGCTCGCCGGCTTCGGGCTGCTCGCCGCCGCGCTCGTCGCACTGCCTCACTTCCTGTCGTTCTCCCAGAAGGAGATCGCGGTCTTCCTGGTCATCAACGTGCTGCTGGTGGTCAGCTACCGCCTGCTGACGCTGACCGGGGAGTGGTCGCTCGGCCACGTGGTGATCATGGGCGTCGGCGGCTATGCCAGCGCGATCTTTTCCAAGGCGCTGGGGGTGCCGGTGCCGCTCGCCATGCTGGCCGGCGCCATCACCGCGGCGGCCGTCGCCTTCGTGCTCGCCTTTCCGCTGTTCCGCATGAAGGGCTTCTATTTCCTGATCGGCTCGTTCGCCGCCGGCGAAGTGATCCGGCTGTTGTGGAAGCGCTTCCGAATTCCCTTCGGCGGGCCCAAGGGGCTCAAGCTGATCCCCTCGGTCCCGGACCTCGAGCTGGGCCCGATCACCATCGATTTCTTCGAGCCGGTCAGCTACTACTATCTGTGCCTGATCGTGGTTTCGATTTCGGTCTTCATCCTCTACCGGATCGAGCGCTCGCGCATCGGCCTCACCTTCCACGCGATACACTGGCAGGACCACCTGGCCGAATCGGTCGGGGTCAGCACCTGGCGCTACCGCACGCTCGCCTTCGTCATCGCCTCGTTCTTCGCCGGGCTCTCGGGCGCGCTGCTCGCCCACTACATCGGCACGGTCAATCCCAACCGCTTCGACGTCGGCGAGATGGTGTTCGTGCTGATCTGGGCGATCGTCGGCGGCACCGCGACCATCTACGGCCCGGTCCTGGGGGTCGTGGTGCTGACCATCATCAACGAGGTGGTGCTGCGGCAGTTGGGCTTCGACCAGATGCGCCCGCTGTTCTACGGCGCCATCCTGATCGCCTCGATCCTGTTCCTGCCCCAAGGGCTGGAGAGCCTGGTCGGCAAGGCCCGCGACGCCTGGGCGCGCCGGGGCGAGTAGGGCGCGGCGCGGGGTAGGGGGCGCGGGGCCGGCGGCCGAAGGGCCCGGTACGAGTTTTGGAGGGATCGCGTTCGAGATGGCCCATCCGGTTTGCATCCTGGTCGATTGGGGGACCACGAATTTTCGCGCCTGGCTGGTGGCGGCGGACGGCGCCGTCATGGATAGCCGGGACGCCGCCCTGGGGATCATGCAGGTGCCGGAAGGCGGCTTCCCCGCCGCGCTCGACCGGCAGGTCGGCGCCTGGCGTTCGGCCGATCCGGGCCTGCCGGTGCTGATGTCGGGCATGGTGGGCAGTCGGCAGGGCTGGGCCGAGGCGCCCTACCTACCCTGCCCGGCGAGCGCCGAGGGCCTGGCGGGCGCGCTCCTCGAAGTGCCCGGCGAGGCGGGCGTGTGGATCGTTCCCGGCGTGTCCCGCGAGACCCCGGACGGCCGCCACGATGTGATCCGCGGCGAGGAGGTCCAGATCTTCGGCGCGCTGGCGGATCGGGCGGCAGGGGCTGCGCGCAGCCGCCAGGTCTTTTGCCTGCCCGGCACCCACAGCAAATGGGCCGCGGTCCAGGATGGCCGCATCGACTGGTTCGCCACCTCGATGACCGGCGAGGTCTATTCGGTGATGGCGGAACACAGCATTCTCGGGCGGCTGATGGACCCGGCCGGCCGAGACGGGGCCGGCCGAGACGGGGCTGGCGAGGACGACCCGGGCCCGGACGACCCGGGGCTGGACGACGGCGTCTCGTTTGGCAAGGGCCTGGCCTTGGCGGCCGAGCCGGGCGGCCTGCTCAATCATCTCTTCGCGGTGCGCGCGGAAGGCCTGTTCGGCGCGGTGCCGGAGGCGGGCCTGCGGTCCTATCTGTCGGGCATCGTGATCGGCCACGAGATTCGCGCCATGTGCGGCATCGCGCGGCCCGAGGGCCCGGTCACGCTGATCGGACGACCGGATCTGACCCGGCTCTATGCCGAGGCGATCGGGCTTTTCGGTCCTTCGACCGTGGTCGTGACGTCGCGGGACGCGACCCTGAAGGGGCTGTCGATCTTGCGCAAGGCGATGCCGATCGACTGAGGCCGCGGTCCCCCGCTACACCCCCGGCCGCTACACCCCCGCCGCGAGGCCGGCGTTGTAGCGCCCTTCCGCCTGCCGGAAGGTGGCGCGGGTATGGTCCATGTCCCAGGGTTGCTCGATCAGGGATTCGTGGTCCCACTGGCTGCGCGGTTCCGGCGGGTTGAAGAAGTCGCCGCCGTAGACGTGGAGCGCGCTGGTCATCTTGGCGATCGGGTTGGCCACGGAATGGATGATGTCGCGGCCCAGGGTCGCCACCTGGCCGGTTCCCAGGGAGTCCGCGCCGGCGGCCTCGATACCAGGGCCCGACGCCTTGCCGGCACGGCCGCCCTTGCCGTTGCCGCCCTCGGGGAGGCGGCGCCAGAACATGTTGTTCTCGCGCCCGGAGTAGATGCCGATGACGGCGAACATGTTGTGGTTATGGGGCAGCAGGGTCATCCACGGCGCCCAGACGAAATGGATCACCGTCGCGTCGGTGCCGCCATAGAGCGGAAAGACGCCGGCCTGGGTCGGCTCTCCAAGCTCGGAGATGATACCGGCCGGGTCGCCGACCGCTTCCAGCACGACCTCGCGCACCGCCTTCTGCCCGCCCTTGACGGCCTCTCGGCAGTCTTCGACGAAGCGATCCTTTTGAAACATCCAGGGGCCCCCTTCCAACCAGCCGCCCAAGCGGCCAGACCTGTCGTGACGGGGACCGAGTCTACCGCGCCGGCCGGTCTCGCACACCCGTTCTCTGCGGCGTTCTCTGCGGCGTTCTCTGCGGCGTCTTGCCCCTGCCTCGGCCCCTCGCCCCGGGCGACCGCCTCGGCCGCCGCGTAGCGCCACAATTCGAATTATCGAAATTAACCAAATAGTAATCGACTGGAATTAAACCTGTATTCGGGTCTTAACCAAAGATCGAGTACCGTATCGTGCAGAAAGAAACCCAAGAGGAGTCGGACGGCAGCACCCATTTTATCTTCGACCACAAGGTTTTTAGCGTCGAGGGGTGCTATTTTACGGCCGACCGCAATGGCGACAAGCCGAAGTTTCTCATGCCCATGGGAGACGAGATGGCGGCTATCGCCATCGGGTCCTTGCGTCAGGAGTTTGGCGTCGCGGAGGATTCCAGTGACGGGCGACTGCTCGATGTCGTGGCCAAGAGCCTCAAGCACGTCCAGGAGATCCGGCCAAACGATTCGATCCCGCAAGAACTACTCGATGGCTCCGCCTCATGGTCGGTCGAGGAGCGGCATCGAACCGCCGCGCATGCCCGCATCAAGATCCAGCTCGCGACCCTGATGACGGGCAGGGAAGACCAGGTGATCGACCCGGATCAGCTCGAACAGTTGGCCGACGATCCGAAGATAAAGAAAAAGGTGCAGGAAGCATTCGGCCTGGTCGCCAAAAAACTGGGACTCGCGCCGGACCAAAAGCAAGAGGTCATCAACAAGATCGAGCAGCTAGGGCACGAGCTGGCCTACATCGAGGGACTGCGCGAGCGTTTCGAAAGCATCACGGACATCCCGCCAAAGATCGAAAGGCTGGGCAAGTTCTACGGCAACCAAACCACGACCAGGGAGGAGCTCGACCGCGTGAAGGTGCTTCTCCAGGGGGCCATAGAAGACATCGAGACGGTGTTCGATATCGTCGATGCGCAGACCTGCGAGATCATGACCGTGCTTCGAAATTTTAAGGTCTACGTCGAGCAAATCCGGGACGCACGCGACGATCTTCACCGCAGGTTCATGGACTGGGACGACGTCATCGAACCCTGGCAAGCCGAAGATTGCCGCGAACGAAGCCCCGCCGTCGAACAGATGGTCAAGGAGAGCTACCGGCTGCTGGCCCAGAGATTCGCGCAGACCCAGGCGTGGGGACTCATGGGCCGAAGCTGAGATCGATCGCCTCGGTCTTGATCAACGCTGCTTGGTATCAGCCCGCCGCCTCGACGCCGCGCGCGATCCATGCCCCTGCTTCGAGGGCCGCGGCTCACTCCGGCGGCTGGTAGAGTTCGCTCTGCACGCCCAGGTAACCGTCCCAGGCGAACCAATAGGCGAGGCGGCCCGGGACCCGGGTCAGGCGCGTGCCGCCGGGCCCGAGCAGGGCTTCTTCGGTCACCTGCCACAGCCCGCCCGGGCCCCGGAGCCGGTGTTCCTCGGCCGTGGCCTCGAAGCTGCGCCCGCCGCGCTCGTAGGCCCGGACGCTGCGGCTCTCGGCGTTGCCGAT
>JACZVL010000001.1 GCA_022572685.1 Pseudomonadota bacterium | reverse complement strand
TAGACGGCATCGCGTTATGTTGCATGTTCAACACGGCGATCGCCAGAATGGGTGTGCCGAAACACCTGTCCTCGGACAATGATCCGCTTTTCACCTACCATCGTTGGCTAGCGAACCTCCGTATTCTAGAGATAGACGAAGTTAAAACGGTTCCCTACACGCCAGTTTCACATCCCTTCGTAGAGCGGCTGATTGGAAGCATACGGCGCGAACTTCTCGACCAAGTTTTCTTTTGGAACGGTTGACCTGGAGAGAAAGCTGCGAAGTTTCCAACTCTATTTCAATCATTCGCGAACACACGCGTCGCTAGACGGAAACACGCCTGCGGAAAGGAGCGGCAGCGTGGTCACGCATCCGGCCGCGCTGCGCAACTTTACTTGGGAAAAGCATTGCGACGGCCTTTTCGAACTCCCGGTCGCCGCGTGAGTACGAATTCGCCACGGACAGGCGCCGCTTCCGGCACCATCGGCGGCTCCTTCGGTGACAGCAACCTCACCTTGGCGACCCGTCTTACATCCTTGGCCGCTGGTTACCCGCATCGTAGGGAGAGTCCGCGATCACCGTCGCCCGTCTCCGCTCCCCGAGAACTGCGACCTCCAGCTCTCTTCCCTCGAGTGCGTGGTCGATTTCCAAATAGGCCATAGACAGGCAGTGCCCGAAGTGGTGGGAATAAGCACCGGAGGTGACGCGCCCGACGAGGGCGCCGTTGCTGTACACATTCTCGTTCAGATACGCATCGGCGTCCACGGTCTCGACCTTGAGCGTCACCAAACGGCGCCCTAGACCCTGTTGCTTTTGCCGCAAGAGGGCATCTCGTCCGATGAAATCTTCCTTGTCGAACTTTAGAAAGCGGTCGAGACCGCTTTCCAAAGCCGTGTGTTCGACGTTCATGTCGCGATACATCGCCCGGTAGGACTTGTCGAGCCTCAGCGACTCGATCGCACGGTTGCCGACAAGTTGCAGGCCATGGGGTTCGCCGGCTTTGAACAACTCATCCAACAACTGAGATTGAAACCAGATAGGATGATAGAGTTCCCAACCAAGTTCGCCTTCATAGTTAACGCGCAGCATGCGTATGTCCGAGGCTAGGCCAACCGTCGCGCTGCGCGCCGTTAGCCAAGAGAAGGAGTCGTTGGAGAGATCCGCATCCGTGATCGGTTGTAAGACCTCGCGTGCTGCCGGTCCGACGACGGTGAAGCAACCGCGTTCCAGCGTCGCGTTGCGCAGGCTGACGCCGCCGTCCTTCGGCAGCAGCTTCTCGAGCACGTCGAAATCGTGGCGTTCGCCGCGCGGCGTTCCGACCAGATAGAAGAGGTCCTCGCCGAGCCTGGTCACCGTAAACTCGCAGAGCACGCCGCCTCGGGGCGCTAGCAGGTGGCAGAGCGACAGGCGTCCTGGCACCTTCGGCACACGGTTGGCCAGGATCCAATTGAGCCAAGCCTCCGCACCCGGCCCAGATACCTCGTACTTGCCCATCGGCGTCATTTCCAAGAGTCCGGCTCTTTCGCGGACGGCACGTACCTCTTCGCCGACATAGGGGAAGGAGTTGAAGCTTCGGTAGCTGTATATGTCCTTCGCTTCGACGCCCTCCGGGGCGTACCACAGCGGCACCTCCCAGCCGTAGACCACCCCCCAAACCGCCCCACTGCGCGACAAGCGATCGTAACAGGGCGGCGTCTTTGCGGGGCGGGCGGCCGGCCATTCGTAGCCGGGATAGTGAATGCCGAAGTTATGGCCCATGGCCTCTCGGGCCTTCTTGCCGACCCAGGTCTTGTTCGCGTAATCCCCAAACCGCCGGGGATCGATCTCCGAAAGGTCGATGCTCGGCTCGCCCTCCGTCATCCACTCCGCGAGATAGTGCCCGATACCGCCGCCCATCAAGATGCCGCCCGGGTTTCCCTCGGCCAGCCAGAGGTTGCGAGACCCCCATGCGGGCCCCGCAAGCGGCAAGTTGTCGGGCGAAACGCAAATCGGGCCGCGCACGTTGGTCTTGATGCCCAGGGTCTCCATCACCGGAACCAATTGCATCGCCGCCCGCCAGTTGACCTCAACGGCCTCGAAGTTCTCTGGCAAAAGATCAGCACCGAACCCTTCTGGCACCCCATCGAAGGCAAAGAGCTCCAGCTTCTCGGGGATCTCGTAAGGCCCGAACATGAAGCTCTCGCCCTCCTCGCGGATATAGCCGTTGATCGTCTCATCCCGTAGTACGGGCATTTCCGGCAGGCCCTGGGCGTGTCGCTCCACGAGATCCGGCACCGGTTCGGTCACCCAATATTGATGCAGAAGCGGAGTCGCCGGGATCCGTAGGCCCAGCATCCTCGCGGTCTGGTGGATGTAGTTGCCGGTGGCCGTGACCAGGTGCTCGCAAACGATATCACCTCGCTTGGTCTTGACCTTCCACTCGCCGCTGGGAAGCTGTTCGTAGCCTGTCACCTCGGTATTGCGGTGGATCGTAGCGCCCAGATCACGTGCCCCTTTGGCCAGCGCCATGGTGACATCGGCCGGCGCGATATGCCCATCGTCCGGGTGATAGAGCCCGCCCAGCATTGCCTTGTTGTCGGCCAGAAAGGGCCAGAGGTCGCGGACTTGCGACGGCGACAGGATCTCCGCGCGCACACCTTGAGCCTCGGCCATCGACATATAACTGAGGAACTCATCCATGCGGTCGGCCGAGTTGGCGACGCGCAGCTGGCCGCATTTGTGCCAGCCGACCGCCTGTCCCGTCTGCGCTTCCAGTCCTTCGTAGATCTCAATGGTCTTGGAGATCAGCCGGCCCACGCTGTGGCTGAAGCTATAAAGCGGAATAAGACCCGCAGCGTGCCAGGTCGACCCGGCGGTCAGCTCGCTGCGCTCCAAAAGGACGGAATCGATCCAGCCCCGCTTGGCAAGGCTGTACAGAATGTTGACGCCGACACAACCGCCACCAACAACGACCACACGAGCGTGAGACTGCATTCGACACATCCTCCAGTTAGCAGGCGCGATGGTTTGAAACGTGAGGGTTAGCGCGAAGACGTCGACCGCGGGCGCTCATCCTCTCCAATGACCCCGAAAAAACAGCCCCCCGGGTGTCCGTCGTCGAGCCATTTCGTAACATCGAGACCGTACGGCGGCTCCCTGCCGAACCCTCCTCTTTTGAAACCCTCAGATGCGGTAGACCCGCTTGCGCTCAGGGATGAGCCCCTGAGGGCGAAACATCATCACGCCCATGATCAAGAGGCCGATCAGGACAAAGCGGAGCGGCGCGAGCACGCCTGCGTCGATATCGACGATGTGCGTGAGGAACCGTGAGCCGACGAACAGGATCTGGATGAAGACGGTGCCCGCGACGACGCCCAGCAGGTTTCCACGCCCCCCCACGACGACCATCGCCCAGATGATGAAGGTCTCGATGGGCAGGCCATCGTCGGGGCTTATGTAGCTGTTGAGGAGCGCGTAAAAGGATCCGCCAAGGCCGCCGATGGCGCCGCCGATCGCCATGGTTTCCAGTTTGAAGAGCAGAACGTTCTTTCCGAGAGCGAGCGGCAGCCTGTCGCCCTCGCGGATCATGCGGATGACCCGGCCGAAGGGGGAAAGCCAAATCACCCTCAAGATCAGGATGACGAATAGCGTGCTGACGACGACCGTAAGACTGAAATACGGGATGGTGATCAGCACCGAGAGGCCGTTGGCGCCGTCGGCCAGCCAACGCTCGTTCAGGAAGACAAGCCGGATCAGTTCGGCCATGGAAAGGGACAGGATGCCCCAGTAGGTTCCGCCCATGTTTTTCACCGTGAGCGACATGACGACGCCGAGAAGCGCCGCCACGGCCATCGAGATGACGATGCAGGCATAAGGGTTTATGCCAGCGTTCGCTGCGATCGCCGTTGCATAGGCGCCGACCATCATGAACACGACCTGGCCGAAGTTCATCAAGCCGCACGCGCCGACCTGGAGGTCGAGGCTCATCGCGAGCATTGCGAATATGCATGTCACCGTGACGAGATAGATGCCGAAACCGATCAACTGTTCCATTATCGACGGCCCCAAAGGTCCTTGATTCCTGTCACGAAACTTCTTTCCTTATGATCCCGGTCGGCCGGATCAGGAGAATCAGAACCACCGCCATGTAGGTGATCGCCGGTTTGTAGGCCGCGGGAAGATCGAACCGGTCGCCCAGGTCGAGAAGCCCGAACAGATTGATCAGGGGGGCATAGTTGAACGCCAAGCCGAAGTTCTGGGCGAAACCGACGATCAGGGATCCGATGATCGCGCCGTACACCGAACCGACGCCGCCGATGAGAACGACGCAGAAGATCGGAATGACCAGATTGAATCCCAGGTAAGGATCGACCTGGGTATCCCAGCCGATCAGGATGCCGCCGAGCGCGGCGAACCCGGTGCCGATGAACCAGACCAGGAGAATGACCTTTTGCGTATCGATGGAACACGCCTGTGCGAGATCCACGTTCGCCGCGGTCGCGCGCATGGCCGTGCCGATCCGGGTGTACTGCAAGAGACAATGAAACCCGACCATCGCCGAGACCGCCGTGATCAGGATCCAGATCTGCGGGTCGGTGATGAAGGCCCCGAAAATCTTGTTCCCCGGCAGCACTTCGTAGTCGTAGACCACGTGCTGGGGCCCCCAGATCGCCTGGATGCCGTGGCGAATGGTGATTGCGAGGCCCAGGGACGCAATCATTGGCGTGATATCCCCGCTGTTCGCGAACCTGCGGAAGATGAAGCGGTGCAGGGCGAGACCGACCGTGCCTAGGATCAAGGTGCTGACAAGGATGGAAAGCGCAAAATTCCATCCGAGCGTAACGTTGAACAGATAGACGAGATAGGCGCCGAGAACCGCCGACTCGACGTGCGCGAAATTGGCGAACCGGAGGATCGAGAACGTCATACTCAATCCGATCGCGATCAGCCCGAGTTCGGCCGAGGTGATCAGGCTGTTGACGAGCACTTGTACGATGTTCATGTGGCGGGGCTCTTGGAGGCCTGCGGCCGACAATTTTTCGAATCGCTTCTCGACACCCGGACGGGAAACGCCGACCGCACGACCCGGCTCGAGCCGAACCCGAACCGGGCCGTGCAGCCTCTACCGAACCAACGTTGACAAGGCCGAGCTTCCGTCTCAGTTACCGGAATAAAGCGCCTTCAGTTCCTCTTCACTTGGAGCTTCGGCCAGTGGAATACCGTCCGCGGTCGGAACGCCATTGGCATCCTCGTAACGGAAGATCAGAATGTTGTTCGCGCTTCCCGCCACGAAGTACGGCTGGATCTTCCCGTCCTTGAAGGAGGCCTGGGCATTCTGGTCGGCGTGCTGCATGCCCCAGCGGTTGAAGCCCTTGTCGCCCAGACCCGATACCCCGTTGTAGCGATAGGCCGCCGGCCACATCGCGTTCCGGATTTCGGTCGAATCCAGGCTGTTCGCCAGGTTCATCGCCGTGGCGACGATCCACACGGCATCGTAGAACGGCGGTGCCCACGCGTCGGTGTAGATCCGGCCGAACTTCTCCCGGAATTTCTCGTTGAAGCTGGCCGCCCGCGCACCGGACGTCGCGTAGCTCAAGCCCTTCATGCCGACAGTGAACTTGGGCGGGAGGGTCGCGAAGGCACTCAGGTTGTAGGAGTAGAACATCGACATTTCCGTAACGCCCATCTCATAGAGCTGGCGCTGAATGATCTGGGCGTCGTTGTCGTAAATGTCGGTGAGGATGGCATCCGGCTTCGCGGCCAACAGCTTCGTCAGTTCCGCCCGGAAATCCTTCGCTCCCACTTGATAG
Organism: Pseudomonadota bacterium; assembly: GCA_022572685.1. Taxonomy (GTDB): domain Bacteria; phylum Pseudomonadota; class Alphaproteobacteria; order Kiloniellales; family J153; genus JACZVL01. The sequence continues at coordinate 86,676 of JACZVL010000001.1, read as the reverse complement.
AGCATGCTGTGGTTCCATTCCACCCCGACTTCCTTCGCCCTTTTCTCGCTGACGGCGGCTCGGTCCTGGCCGATCGGATTGTTCTGGAAAAGACCGGAGAGGGTCTTCGCGCCCGAGTCCGCCTTTGCGAAATCGACGAGGGCGACCGCCTGTTCGGCGATGCCCGCGGTGTTGAACAGATAGGGTCCGACGGTCTTGAGCTTGTTGGTCGTCGCGTCGGTGACCCAGACGACTTTCTTCTTGTTCAGCACCAGCCCCACGGGCAGGGCGATCGCGCTGGAATAGCCGCCGATCACGACCGGGACCTGATCCACGTCGGCAAGCTTGTTCGCCGCTTCGACGCCGGCTTTCGGCCGCCCTTCGTTGTCTTCGACGATGAGCTCCAGAGGTCGCCCCATGACGCCGCCCGCCGCGTTCACCTCGTCGACGGCGAGCTGCATGGCGGCCAGCCCGTCGTTGCCCGCCACCGCATTCGGGCCGGTCAGCCCGATGATCACACCGATCTTGATCGGATCACCTTTGGCGGCACTGAAGGCGGCCGAGGCGAACCCGACCACACCAAGCGCGATAATCGCTCCGGAAAGGGCTCTTCTCAAGAGAGTCAAACGTTCCATGTCCTGTCCTCCATGTTGCTTTATTTCAGGTGCTGTTCGGCGGCGCGATCGTCAGCCACCGAGATATGCCTCCCTAATTCTCCGATCAGAGAGGATTGCTTGAGCGGGGCCTTCGAACTCCACTTGGCCGGTTACGAAAACGTAGCCGCGATCGGAGATCGAGAGGGCCCTGCGGACGTTTTGTTCAACAATAACGATGGTTGTCCCCTTCGATCCAACGGATTTGATGTGTCCCATGGCCTGATCCGCCATCTTCGGGGACAGACCGGCCGACGGCTCGTCGAGGAAGAGGAGCCTCGGTAACGGCATCAGGGCCCGCCCCATGGCGAGCAACTGGCGTTCGCCGCCGCTCAAGGATCCCGCATTCTGAGTGGCACGCTCCCTCAACCTCGGAAACAGGTCGAAGATCTCTTCGATCCTGGCCCGCATCGCCTGTTTGGAAAGGCTAAATCCGCCCATTTCCAGGTTCGCCCGCACGCTCAGGGGCCGGAAGATGTTGAAGAGTTGTGGGATGTAGCCCATGCCGAGGGAGATACGTTGTGTCGGCGAGTGGCCGGTGACGTTGTTTCCACGGTATGTAACCCCGCCCTTCGTCGCCTTGAGGTACCCCAGGATCGTTTTGATGAAAGTGCTCTTTCCGCTGCCGTTGGGACCCAGGATCGTGACGATCTCGCCCTCTTCCACGTGAAAATCGACGCCATGGATGATTTCGTTCGCGCCGTAGCCTGAATGCAATGCCGCGACCTGTAAGAGTGCCATGGTTCCCTTCCGGCCAGCCTGTCATTCGGCCGACGTGCGGTCCTGTCCCAAATAGATTTCGAGGACTTGCTCGTCGTTCTGAACGGCTTCCGGCGGGCCATCCGAAATCACCGCGCCGGCGTCCAGGACGTATACGTGTTCGCAAATCTCGCTCACGACACGCATGTTGTGCTCGACCACCAACATAGAGATGCCGCGCTCCAGGTTCATGACCTTCAGCGCGTCGAGGATGGTGTTGACGAGGGTGGGATTCACGCCGGCCGTGGGTTCGTCCAGGAGACAGAGCGTCGCCCCCGACATAAACACCCGTCCGAGATCGAGGAGCTTTCTCTGCCCGCCGGAGAGGTTGCCGGCATATTCGTTCGCCTCCCGCCTGAGCCCAAGCAACTGGATGACGTCCTTCGCCTTCTCGAGGTTTTCCGCCTCTTCCCGCATGACCCTGGGAAAGCGCAGCATGAATCGCACGAGCCGGTGTTCTTCCTGGCCCGAAACCGCGGCGAGCAGATTCTCCAGGACCGTCATCCGCTCTCCGCCTTCCGACAGCTGAAACGTGCGCAGCAATCCCAGGTGGCCGATCTTGTAGGGAGGCAGGCCGTCGATTTCGACGTTGTTGAATTCGATTCGACCCTGGTCGGCTTTTTGAAAGCCGCCGATGATCTCGAACAAGGTGCTTTTTCCCGATCCGTTCGGACCGATCAGTCCGGTGATCTTACCGCGAGCGGCACTGAGACTGACGTTACGCAGGGCCCGTAGACCACCAAAAGCCTTGGAGACGTTCCTGACCTTGAGCAGGGGCTCCGGCGCTCCGGGCGAGGGGGCCGCACTATCACCGTTGTACATTGAGCGCGGCTCCCTACACCCCGGCCCGACCCCACGATTTTTCCAGGCCTTCAGTGACGAGAAACTCACGTCTCGTCCACTGACAAGACATTCTTTCGGCCGCGCTCCCGGCGCTAGCGAAAGACAGCTGGACATCGGAACCGATCTTCCCTTGTTCGAGAAGCTTAATTAGCCTTCACCGCGAAAGGATAGTAGATTTGGGACATCATATTGTACAAACGACGCAAGATACGGCGCGACGCGCTGGCGCCGCGGAAAACAGCCGGTGGCACGGGCGGTTCAGGCGATCGCCGGTGAATCGGATTTACGGCCTGGAGCAGGGGCTTTTCGAGGCTGCGGAGGAACCGCCTCGGGCTAGATCATCGATCAGGCTCGGGATGTTCCGGAGCGGTTCCCTCGGCACCGCCACCTCGGCCAATTGGAACGTGACGTACCGCCCGGGGCTGACAAACTGGCCCCGATCTCCGCCGGGCGCGGCCGATCACCGATCGGCCGCGGCTGAGCATCCCCTTCTTCTTCAACCCCTCCTACGGAGACCGACTGCTTCCCGCTCGAGGCCGCCATCGCCGAGGACGGGCCGCACTAGCGGCCGGTGAACTGGGGCACCTTCCGCCAGCTCCGCACCAACGGCGACTACGCCGACTATGGCAAAGAAGTCCGGCTCGACGATTTCCGCCTGAGGTGAGGCGGCGGCCGCCCGCGGGAAAGCGGCTCAGGTCACCTCGAACACTGGCGCGCCGAGCACGTCCATGCGGGGCTCGACGCCGAGGCCCGGCCGGGCGGAGGCTCGCATGTAGCCGCCGTCCACGACCGGCCCCCCCTCGGCAATCTTGACCGTCGCGTAGTCGTGGAAGGCCGAGGACTGGAAGTGGAAATCCCGCGGCGTGGAATGCGCGAGATGCGCGATCGCCGCCGTGGTGATCTCGCCGCCCCAGCTGTCCTCGATGGTCATGACGATGCCGAGCGAGATGCAGAGGTCGCGGAACTGCCGCGCGCGGGTGAGCCCCCCGATGCGGCTGATCTTCAGGTTCACCAGGTCCATGGCGCCGTCGGCGTAGCCGCGCAGCAGCATCTGCAGGCTGTCCATGCATTCGTCGAGAATGATGGGGCGGTCGGTGTGGCGGCGGACGGCGAGGCATTCCTCGTAGGTGAGGCAGGGCTGCTCGATATAGACGTCGAGATCACCGATGGCGTCGACGACGCGCAGCGCCGCGTGCTGGCGCCAGCCGGTGTTGGCGTCCGCACCCAGTATGTCGCCGGGTGCCAGCCTGGCCGCGACCTTCCTGATCCGCTCGATGTCCACGGCCGGGTCTTCGCCGACCTTCATCTGGAACTGCTTGAAGCCGAGGGCGTGGTATTCGTCCAGCTTGTCCGCCATCTCGGCCGGGTCGGCGCGGCCGACGACTTTGAAGAGCTTCACGCTGTCCTGGATCAGGCCGCCCAGCAGCAGGTAGACGGGCTGGTCCACGGCCTTGCCAAGGATGTCCCAGCAGGCTATGTCGATTGCCGACTTCACGTAAGGGTGCCCCTTGAGAAGCCCGTCCATGCGGTAGTTGAGCCTGTCCAGCTCGAGCGGGCTTTCCCCGATCAGGTCGGGCGCCAGCTTGGCGATGCCGGCGCGCGCGCCTTCGGCATAGGCCGGCAGATAGGTCGGTCCCAGCGGGCAGACCTCGCCCACGCCGGTCACACCGGCGTCGGTCTCGATGACGATCACCGTGCTGTCGAAGGCGGAAAACGACTGCGAGGCCCAGCTGTACGACCCCTCGCGCATCGGCAGGTCCACCTGGTAAACCGCAATTCGGGAAATCTTCACGGCGCCTCGCGCCCTCGCATTGTCGCCTTCCGTGGAACCGGGTCGAAGCCCGGGCTCCTTCGGGTCCATCGCCGGGAAGCTTCGGTCCTGTAACCTTAAGCTAAAGGGCGAGCGGCAAAATTGTACATTTGGGTCAAAGGGTCGTAGACTTTTCTCTTTTGATAGGCTTGCCGAGATGACCGTGGAGCGCGATTACAGCTTCCTCGGGCCGCGCAGGTCCGCGCCGGACGTGGAGCCCTCCCTCAAGGTGGGGATCGCGCCGACCCCGGACTTTACCTTGATGTCGTTGGCCTGCTTCGTTGAGTTCCTGCGCCACGCCGCCGACGAAAGCGATCACAGCCGCCGGGTCTATTGCGACTGGACGCTGCTCTCCCACTCTCTGGAGAAGATCCGCGCGAGCTGCGGCTTCGCGATCGAGCCGACCGGGCTGTTCGGCGATCCGCGGGACTTCGATTATGTGGTGGTGCACGGCGGGATCCTGCATTCCCGGGAGCCCGTACCGCAGGCGCTCTACGATTTCGTTCTGAAGGCGCACGACGCGAAGGTGCCCATCATCGGCCTCTGCTCCGGACAGTTCGTGCTGGCCGAGCTCGGCCTCTTGTCCGGCCGGCGTTGTGCCGTCCACTTTTCCTACGAGGCCGCCCTGCGGTCGCGATTCCCGGACGTGATCCCGGTAACCGACATGCCGGTGGTGCACGACGATCCCTTCATCACCTGTCCGGGCGGGCTGGCGGCGATCAACCTCGCCATGTCGTTGGTCGGTAAGCATTGCGGCAAGGCGCGCGTGCACAAGGTCCTGCACTACTTTCTGGCCGACCGTGGTTTCGACGAGATGCGAAACTCGGTCGCCGGCGAGGACGAGTTGGGCCTCAGCTGCCCGGACCGCCGGGTCGCCAACGCCATCGGCCTGATGCGCCAGCAGGTCTTCGATACCTCCCGGGTGGAGGACATCGCCTATCAGGTGGGCACGACCAAGCGCGAACTCACGCGCCTCTTCAACCGGCACCTCAGGTCGCCACCGGGACAGTATTGGCGGAACATGCGGCTCAATTCGGCGCACTGGATGATCGTGAACTCGGATCGTTCGGTCACCCAGATCGCCTATGAATGCGGCTTCACCGACAGCTCCCACCTGATCCGCTGGTTCAAACGACGCTACGATACCACGCCGGCGAGGCTGCGGCGGCTGCGCAGCGACATAGGCGTCCATTAGGCTGGCGCGCGCACGCCGGTCGCGCGGAACCGGCCTCTCCCCGCCCGGCCTGTGCCTGGCGAATTCTTATTATGTCCACAAATCGCCCTTATTTTCCCTGTTACGTCGGGAAAATTCCCTGATACGCCAATTAAATTCCCTGTTCCGATTCATAGGGAATTCGTCTCTAACCTACTGATTTGACGAATTGATTCCGCTGATATTTCCGACAAATCGGCCAAATTCGTAAAAATTCCCTGTTTTTTCCCTGTTTAACAGGGAAATGGTCGCCTCGGCCCCCGGAGACGGGTTCGCTCGAGACTGCCTGCACCACCACCTAGTCTGGTATTCCCCAAAGTGTCAGAGACTTAGGCGGGAAAGCCCGCGGTTCCGCGAGCTTTGGCGGGCCGAGGTTGTCCTGGAGACCGAATGTTCGGAGCAACCGGGGCCGGAATGGGCCAAAGTCTCTGGCGGCGATTTTCGGGACAACTCGCTATCGGAAAGACGCGACGAGGGCCTGCTGTTGTTCCCACAGGAGCGGCGGGTCATGCGCCCGGGTGTCCGGGCGGGCATGACGGCCCAAGTGCCAGCCCTGCTGACCCCTGACAGCCGTACCCAACTGGTCTCGGCTGACACTGCCCGCAACAGTCAAATATCGGCGAAGTCATAGCTGGTGCTGCGGCCACCTCCGGGATTTTTCTTGAGAATGCCCCGTTCCATCAAATCGAGGATGTCTCGATACGCGGTATCCTGCGAGCACTTGGCGAGGCTCGCCCATTTGGACGAGGTCAGCTTGCCCTCGAAACCGTCCAGTATCCGATTGATCACCTTGATCTGCCGGTCATTGAGAGCCTCGGTTGCAAACCTTTCCCAGAAGCGCGCCTTGAACAACACCGACGCCAGCATGTCCTGGGCGCCCGCGATCGCACGTGTGAGGCAGCCTAGGAACCATACCTGCCAATTCGTCACGTCCATCTCACCTTTTTGCGTCGTCTCCAGCGTGTCGTAGTAGGCGTTCCGCTCGAGCCGGACCTGAGCCGACATGCTGTAGAAACGTTGGGCGCTCCGCTCGGATCGGGCCAGCGCCATGTCGGCGACGGCTCGGGCGATGCGGCCGTTGCCGTCGTCGAACGGATGGATGGTGACGAACCAGAGGTGTGCGAGCCCGGCCTTCAAAACCGGGTCGATGTCGACCTCATCGTTGAACCAATCGAGAAACGCGCGCATTTCGGCGTTCAGGTGTTTGGCGGCGGGCGCGACGTAATGGACACGCTCCTTGCCGACAGCACCGGACACCACCCGCATGGGTCCACTGCTGTCGTCCCGCCAGGCGCCGACCCGAATCTTCACCATGCCGCTGCGTCCCGTCGGGAACAGCGACGCATGCCAGGCGAACATTCTTTCTTCGGTCAGCGGCCGGTCGTACCCGCGCGTGGCGTCGAGCATCATCTCGACGACGCCCTCCACGTCCCGGTCGGCTGGCTTGAGGCCGCCGATATCCATGCCGAGACGGCGGGCGATGGACGATCGCACCTGATCGGGGTCCAGCATTTGTCCTTCGATTTCGCTCGATTTGAGCACGTCCTGGGTGAGCGTCCGCAGCACGGCCTCTTCCCTGAGCGGAAAGCCGAGCGCTTCCATGCGCCCCAGCAGTCGTCCCTGATCGTGGCGCGCCTGCGCAAGTACCCTCGACAGCCGCTCCTGGTCCCAATGGAACCGTGGCCAATCCGGCGACTCCCAGATATACACGTTCGACCTCCGCTTATTTTGCGGATATTACGCCCTGTAATCTCCGCAAGCACAAGAACAATCGACGCAAATAGGGCGGAGAATAGGACCTGCAATCGCCGCGCACGCTTGGCAGTCATGCCTTTGCTACCCGTTAATCCGTTGCTCAACAGGCATAAATGTCGCCGGCATCGAGGTGGTCCTGGAGACCGATGACTCCGAGCGGCCAGGCCGGAATGACCTAAAGTCTCTGGCGGCGATTTTCGGGACAACTCGCTATCGGAAAGATGCAACGAAGGCTTCCTGCTCTGGTCACAAGCGCGGCAGGTCAGGCTCGCGGGCGCGCGTCGTCGCCGTGACGCCGGCCGGCTGTTCACCATCGCGGATCCGGCGCACGAGCCGGGGCGAGAGGAAGGCCAGGCGGAGCAGCCGGGTCACCTTCGGCTTGTCGATGCCTTCAAGCCTTGCGATTTCAGTGAGTGATTTCACCTCGCCACTTTTGACCCAGCCCCACCAAAGATGCGCCTTGGCGACGGCCTGGAGGAGGGCCGGGTCCCGCCGGCTGAATCTGCTGCTGGTGCGGCCGAGGGGTGTCATGCCACAGATTCTATCGTAGTCTGGTGGTTGGGATTCTCGGCCCTGAACCGCTCAAGAAGTATGTCACCCGGTTGGGAGAGTAACGGACCGCCATGCCAGAGAAAGTAGCCCTCATCACCGGTGTCACCGGACAGGACGGCGCACACCTTGCCGATCTTCTGCTCGAGAAGGGCTATATCGTTCACGGCATCAAGCGCCGCTCGTCCTCGTTCAACACCGGCCGCCTCGACGGTCTCTATCAGGACCCGCATCTGCCCGGGGTCCGGTTTTTCATGCACTACGGCGATCTCACGGACGCCACCAACCTGATCCGAATCGTTCAGGAAACCCAGCCCGACGAGATCTACAACCTGGCCGCCCAGAGCCACGTCCAGGTCAGCTTCGAGACCGCCGAATACACCGCCAACGCGGATGGCCTGGGGCCGCTGCGCCTGCTCGAGGCGATCCGAATCCTCGGTCTCGCCGACAAGGTGCGTTTCTATCAGGCCTCGACCTCCGAGATGTTCGGCGATTCGCCGCCGCCGCAAAGCGAGACCACGCCGTTTCGTCCGCGCAGCCCCTACGCCGCGGCCAAGCTCTACGCCTATTGGATCACGGTGAACTACCGCGAGGCCTACGGCATGCACGCCTCGAACGGCATCCTGTTCAACCACGAAGGCCCGCTGCGCGGCGAGACCTTCGTGACCCGCAAGATCACCCGGGCCGTGGCGGCGATCGAGGCCGGGGTCCAGGACAAGCTCTACCTCGGCAATCTCGATGCGAGCCGCGACTGGGGCCACGCGCGCGACTTCGTCGAGGGCATGTGGCGCATCTTGCAGCAGGACCGGCCGGACGACTACGTCCTGGCGACCGGCGAGGCCCATTCGGTGCGCGAGTTCGTCGAGATCGCGTTCCGGTACGGCGGCATCGAGATCACCTGGCGCGGCGAGGGTGTCGAGGAGACCGGCGTCGATGCCCAAACCGGGCGGGTCCTGGTCGAGGTCGACTCCCGCTACTTCCGTCCGACCGAGGTCGCGGCGCTGCTCGGCGACCCGAGCAAGGCGCGGAAGGAGCTCGGCTGGCATCACACCACCGGCTTCCAGGACCTGGTGCGCGAAATGATCGAAGTGGACCGCGCCGCGATCGCCCGGGAACACAATACCGGGCCCGGGAAGCGGTGATGGCGGGCCCCGGAAAGTCGGACTCCGCCTTCACGCTGAAGGGCAAGCGCATCTGGGTCGCCGGACACCGCGGCATGGTCGGCGCCGCCGTCGTCCGGCGCCTGGGGGCCGAGGACTGCGAGATTCTGACCGCCGGCCGGGAGGTCGTCGATCTGCGCCGCCAGGCGGAAACCGAGGATTGGATCGCCGAGTCGCGGCCCGACGGGATCGTCCTGGCCGCGGCCACGGTGGGCGGGATTCTGGCCAACGACACGCGGCCCGCGGACTTCATCTACGACAACCTGGCGATCGAGACCCACGTGATCGAGGCGGCCCGGCGCGTCGGCGTCGGAAAGCTGCTGTTGCTGGGGTCCTCGTGCATCTATCCGCGCCTGGCCCCGCAGCCGATCACCGAGGACGCGCTTCTGACCGGCGCGCTCGAACCCACCAACCAGTGGTACGCGGTGGCCAAGATCGCCGGCATCAAGCTGTGTCAGGCCTACCGGCGCCAATTCGGGAACGATTTCATTTCCGCCATGCCGACCAACCTGTTCGGCCCGGGTGACAACTTCGACCTGGAGAACAGCCACGTGGCGGCCGCGCTGCTGCGCAAGGCCCATGAGGCCAAACGCGAAGGTGCCGAGTCCTTGACGATCTGGGGCAGCGGCACGCCGAAACGCGAGTTCCTCTATGTCGATGACTGCGCCGACGCCCTGGTCCACCTGCTGGCCCACTATTCGGGCGAGCGGCACGTCAATATCGGCACCGGCCGGGACGTGACCATCCGCGAGCTCGCCGAGACCATCGCTAGCGTGGTCGGCTACCGGGGCGCGTTTCGATACGATACCACCAAGCCGGACGGCACGCCGCGCAAGCTGCTCGATGTGTCCCGGCTGCGCGAACTCGGCTGGACCGCGACCACCACGCTGCGCGACGGGCTCGCCAAGACCTACGACTGGTATGTCTCACAGGGTTTGGGGGCCGAACGTATTTCCAGCGACGGCGCCGGGTCGAAACCATGAGCGCGTCCGACCTCGTCCACCCGGTGATTCTCTCGGGCGGCGTCGGCTCCCGCCTGTGGCCGCTGTCGCGGGAGCTCACCCCGAAGCAGTTGCTGCCGCTGGCGGGCGCGAACACCCTGCTGCAGGACACCGCGGCCCGCATCGCCGCGCCGGAGTTCTTCGCGCCGCCGCTCGTGATCTGCAACGCCGCGCATCGTTTTCTCGTCGCCGAGCAGTTGCGCGAAGTGGGCGCAAGCCCGCGGGCGATCGTGCTGGAACCGGAGGGCCGCAACACCGCGCCGGCCGCCGCCGTGGCGGCGATCTTCCTGGAAAAGCGCTTCGGCGATGTCCTGATGATGCTGCTGCCGTCGGACCATGTGATCGCGGACCAGCCCGGATTTCTCGAGGCGGCACGGACCGCGGCGGCGGCCGCGCGCGGCGGCGCCCTGGTCACCTTCGGGATGACCCCGCAGCGGCCCGAAACCGGCTACGGCTACATTCGGAAAGGCGGCGCGTGGGACGGCCCGGGGGACGGCGTCTCCGGATGCTTCCGGGTCGAACGCTTCGTCGAGAAGCCGGAGGCCGCGGCCGCGGCGGCCATGGTTCGCGAGGGCGGCTGGCTGTGGAACAGCGGCATGTTCCTGTTTTCGGCGCAAGACTATCTGGCCGAGCTCGACCGGCACCGCCCCGGGATCGTGACCGCCTGCCGCGCCGCCGTGGAGCGCGGCGCCGAGGATCTCGACTTCTTCCGCCTGGACCGCGAGGCCTTCGCCGAGTGCCCGGCGGATTCGATCGATTACGCGGTCATGGAGAAGACCGACGCGGCCGCGGTGGTGCCCGCGAACGTCGGATGGAGCGATATCGGCTCCTGGGCCGCGCTCTGGGAGATCGGCGCCAAGGACGATCGCGGCAACGTCCTCAAGGGCCAGGTCGTGGCCCAGGATTCCGGCAACTCCTATCTCCGCACCGAGGGCCAGCTTCTAGCGGTCATCGGGGTCCGGGACATGGTCGTCGTGGCCACCGCGGACGCGGTCCTGGTCGCGCCCCTGGACCGCGCCCAGGACGTCAGGCAGGTGGTCGAGCGGCTCAAGCGCGAAGGCAGCGGCCAGCACGCCGCGCACGCGACGGTATTTCGGCCCTGGGGCTCCTATCGGTCGATCGATGCGGGTCACCATTTCCAGGTCAAGCAACTGACGGTCAAGCCCGGCGCGCGCCTTTCACTGCAGAGTCATCGGCACCGGGCCGAGCATTGGGTCGTGGTCGAGGGCCGGGCCCGGGTCACCCGCGGCGAGGAGGTCTTCGAGCTCGGGCCCAACCAATCGACCTACATCCCGCTCGGCACGCGCCACAGATTGGAGAACCCGGGCCGGGACACCCTCCGGGTCATCGAAATTCAATCCGGGGACTATCTGGGCGAGGACGACATCGAACGCTTCGACGATATCTACGGCCGGATGGACGATTGATCCCGCCGCCGGCCGCCGTGGAGCTTCGGCCGGCTCCGCACCTGATCTCCCGCTCGATGTCGAACAGGGCGTCGATCCGCCTCACGGCCTCGAAGGCCAGCGGTGAGATGATGGCGCTCAGGCTTGCCCTTCGTCGCCCCTCTCTTCGCCCCTCTTTTCGCCCCCGGGCGGCGAGGTCGGCCAGGACATCGAACTTGCGCCGCCCATGCGACCGGCAGAGTGCCTCGGTGATCGAGATGGGGCCTACGGTGCCGTCTTCCGCGCGCGGCTTCAGGTCATGGGATCCAACGAAGTTCTCACCGCCCCCAGATCACCTTGGCAGAGCGCCTGCGCGGAACGCGTCATCGGAACGATCCGGCGTGAATTCCGCGATCACGTCATGGTCCTGAGCGAACGGCACTCGCGGCGGATTCGCAGAGATACTAGGAATTCTCCAGGTTCACGTTTACCCAAAATTAACCTTTGAGGCCGATACCTTTCAATCATGAAGTTTCATGCTTGAAATAAATTCAAGCAAATGAAATTCCGGACCCAGTCACGCAATCGGTGGGACGTCGGATGATGCGGATCGCCTGTCTCGGCGGAGGACCAGCGGGGCTTTATTTCGCGATCAGCATGAAGCTGCGGAATCCGAGCCATGAGATCGTGGTGATCGAACGCAACCGACCGGACGATACCTTCGGCTGGGGTGTGGTGCTGTCGGACGATACCCTCGACAACCTCGCCGCCAATGACGCCGCCAGTGCCGCCGCAATTCGAGAGCATTTCGCCTACTGGGACGACATCGCGGTCTATTACAAAGGCCGCAAGACGGTGTCCACCGGTCACGGATTTTGCGGGATCGGACGGAAGCAGCTCCTCATGTTGTTGCAGCAGCGCGCGCGAGACTTGGGGGTGGAACTTCGATTCGAGACCGAGATCGAGTCTGCGAAGCATTACGTGGACCGGTACGACCTGGTTGTCGCCTCGGATGGAATCAATTCTGGGACACGCAGCGAGTTTGCCGATCATTTCAAGCCCGATGTGGAGGTGCGCGCCTGCAAGTTCGTCTGGCTCGGCACGCAGCAGAGCTTTGACGACGCCTTCACGTTCATTTTCGAGCAGACGGAGTCCGGATGGATATGGGCTCACGCCTATCAATTCGACAACAACACGGCGACCTTCATCGTCGAGTGCGCCGAACAGACCTGGTCGAACCTCGGGTTCGGTGAGATGACCTCGGAAGACTCGATCGCCACCTGCGAGCGGATCTTCAGGAATCATCTCGGCGGTCACCGCCTCGAATCCAACACGAAACACCTGCGCGGCTCTGCCTGGCTGAATTTTCACCGGGTCCTTTGCGAGAAATGGTTCTACAAGAACATCGTCCTGATGGGCGACGCGGCGGCAACCGCGCACTTTTCTATCGGGTCGGGAACCAAGCTGGCGCTCGAGAGCGCCATCGCTCTCGCCGAATATCTCCATAGCGAGCCGACCATGCAGGTCGCGTTCGAGCGATATCAGGACGAGCGTCGACTGGAAGTGCTGCGCCTGCAGTCGGCCGCGCGAAACTCGACCGAGTGGTTCGAGCAGGTCGAACGATACCTGAATCTCGATCCCGTCCAGTTCAACTATTCACTGTTGACCCGGTCCCAACGCATCAGCCATGAGAATCTGCGGCTGCGTGACAGGAAATGGCTGGAAAGCGCCGAGGCCTGGTTCCAGCGCAAGGCGGGAGCGCCGGCCGACACCGTGAGAGCACCGATGTTTGCGCCCTTCGAGCTGCGCGGACTACGGCTCAAGAACCGCGTCGTGGTCTCACCCATGGCGCAATACAAGGCCGTGGACGGTTGTCCGACCGACTGGCACTTGATCCACTATGGCGAGCGAGCCAAGGGGGGTGCCGGGCTGGTCTTCGTCGAGATGACCTGCGTAAGCCCGGAGGGGCGGATCACGCCCGGATGCACCGGCTTGTACGCGGCCGATCACGAGGCGGCTTGGCGGCGGATCACGGATTTCGTTCACACGGAGACCGATGCGAAGATTTGCTGCCAACTGGGTCATTCCGGGCCCAAGGGCTCCACGCGACTCGGCTGGGAAGGGATGGACGTTCCGCTGCCCTCCGGCAACTGGCCGGTGATGGCGGCGTCCGAGGTCCCATGGTCGGACCAAAACGAAATTCCGAAGGCAATGGGAAAATCCGACATGGCCATGGTCCGCGATCAGTTCGTCGCGGCCGCGGAAATGGCCAAGCGCGCGGATTTCGACATACTCGAGCTTCACTGCGCGCACGGCTACCTGCTCTCTTCCTTTATCACGCCGATCAGCAACAAGCGGACGGACAGGTACGGTGGAAGTCTCGAAAATCGGATGCGCTTTCCTTTGGAAATTTTCCATGCCGTTCGTGCGGCGTGGCCGGATGACAAGCCGATCTCGGTTCGCATTTCGGCCAACGATTGGGTCGGGAACGACGGTGTAACGCCCGAGGACGCGGTCGAGATTGCGCGACTTCTGCAAGATGCCGGTGTCGATATCTGCGATGTCTCGGCCGGCCAGACCTCGGCCCGCGCGAAGCCCGTTTATGGCCGCATGTTTCAGACCCCTCTTTCGGATCGAATTCGAAACGAGACGGGTATGGCGACCATGGCGGTGGGCAACATCTACCAGCCCGATCACGTAAACTCGATTCTCATGGCCGGCCGCGCCGACCTTGTCTGTCTCGCGCGCCCGCACCTGGCGGACCCTTATTGGACGCTCCGCGCCGCGGCGGCGCTGGGAGACCGTCAGGAGAATTGGCCGCAACCCTATCATGCTGGTCGAGACCAGCTCTGGCGCCTCGCCGAACGCGGCGAGGGACTTACCTTAAAGGTGTAGGATATTGGGTTCGCTGGACGGGAAGCACGCTCTGGTGACCGGTGGAGGCTCTGGCGTGGGGGCCGCCATCGCGCAGGCGCTCTCGGATGCCGGGGCGGCGGTCACTGTTTCCGGCCGCCGGCGCGGCCCGCTGGAGGACATCGCCGCGCGACTCCCCTCGTCATTCGCGGTCGAAGCCGATGTGACGGACGAGGCGTCGGTCGAAGCCATGTATCGGGCGGCCCAGGCCGCCTGCGGCCCGGTCGATATTGTCGTCGCCAATGCGGGCGCGGCGGAAAGCCAGCGCTTCGCCGCCACGGAACGCGATCTTTGGGAGCGGATGATCGCGGTCAATCTGACCGGTGTTTACCTGACCTGGCGGTATGGCCTGATCCAGATGGCCGACCGCGGCTGGGGCCGATTGATATCGGTGGCATCGACGGCCGGATTGAAAGGCTATGCCTACGTCGCGGCCTACTGCGCCGCCAAGCACGGTGTGGTGGGGCTCACCCGGGCCGTCGCGCTCGAGACGGCCAAGACGGGCATCACGGCGAACGCGCTATGTCCGGGTTTCACCGAGACACCGATGCTTCAAGCGAGCATCGCCAACATCGTCGCCAAGACCGGCCAGACGGAACAGGCCGCTCGCGCCGCTCTCGCGGCGTCGAACCCGCAAGGGCGGTTCATCCGGCCCGAGGAAGTGGCGCAGGCCACGCTCTGGCTCTGCGGCCCCGGTTCGGATGCCGTGACCGGGCAGGCCATATCGATTTCGGGGGGCGAGACATGGTGAGCGGATCTCTCCGTGCCCCAGCGGCAAGCGCCGCGAGCAAGGCCCGGCTCAGGCTGTGGATTCGGCTGCTTCGTGTGACTCGGCTTTTGGATGGCGAACTCCGGGAGCGTTTGCGTCGCGAATTCAATGTCACTTTGCCGAGATTCGACGTAATGGCGGCGCTTTGCCGGGCACCGGAGGGCATGATCATGTCGCAAATCTCGCGCTTCCTGATGGTCTCGAATGGCAATGTGACCGGGATCGTCGATCGTCTCGTCGGCGACGGTCTCGTGATACGCGCGCAGCGCCGGGACGACCGCCGCACCTCGATCGTGCGACTGACCAAGAAGGGCCGCGACCGTTTCGAGGAAATGGCCGCCGCTCACGAGAGCTGGATCGACGAGCTCCTCGGCGGCATGACGCCGGAGGAGGCCGACGAGCTCTCCACCAGACTGAGTTTATTTCGGAGCGACTGGGAGGGGGCGGCATGACGGGAATGGCCGATCTGCAACCGACACACTTCACGTGGCGCATGGAAGGGTCGGTGGCCGTCATCTGCCTCGACCGGCCGGAACGCAAGAACCCTCTGACCTTCGAGAGCTATGCCGAGCTGCGCGACACCTTCAGGCAGCTCGTCTACGCCGAGGACGTGGGTGCGGTCGTCTTTGCGTCCAACGGGGGCAATTTCTGCTCCGGCGGAGACGTGCACGACATCATCGGGCCCTTGGTCGCAATGGAGATGAAAGAACTCCTGGCCTTCACCCGCATGACCGGGGATCTGGTCAAGGCGATGATCGCCTGCGGCCGGCCGATCATCGCCGCCGTCGAAGGCACCTGTGTCGGCGCCGGCGCGATCATCGCCATGGCGTCGGACCTGCGCATGGCCTCCCCCGACGCCAGGACGGCCTTTTTATTCGCCCGCGTCGGGCTCGCCGGCTGCGACATGGGCGCCTGCGCGATCCTGCCCAGGATTATCGGGCAGGGGCGCGCCGCGGAACTGCTTTACACCGGACGCAGCATGACCGCCGAGGAAGGCGCGGCCTGGGGGTTCTACAATCGCATCGTCCCGGCCGCGGACCTCGAAAAGGAGGCGGTCGCCTGGGCACGGACGATCGCCCAGGGCCCGACCTTCGCGCACGGGATCACCAAGACGCAGCTCCATCAGGAATGGTCCATGAGCCTGGAGCAAGCGATCGAAGCCGAGGCGCAGGCCCAGGCGATCTGCATGCAAACCCACGATTTCGAACGCGCCTACCGCGCCTTTGCCGCGAAAGAAAGGCCGAAATTCAAGGGCAATTGATGATCGACAAAAGCTTCCTCGATTGGCCGTTCTTCGAGCCTCGCCACCGGCGGCTGTCGGAGGAGCTCGACGCCTGGTGTGCCGCGAACCTCCCCGCCGATCACGACGACGTCGACGCGACCTGCCGCGACTTGGTGGCGAGGCTGGGACGGGATGGCTGGCTCAATTATACCGCCATTGATCCGGACGCACCCGGCACCCTGGACGTTCGCGCGCTTTGTTTGATCCGTGAGACATTGGCACGGCACGATAGTCTCGCCGATTTCGCCTTCGCCATGCAGGGACTGGGGACCGGCGCGATAAGCTTGTTTGGAACCCCGCAACAGCGCGAACGACTCCGCCTCACTCGAAGCGGTCGGGCGATCACCGCTTTCGCGCTCACCGAACCGGGATCCGGATCGGACGTGGCGAATCTGGCGACGACGGCGACGCGCGCGGGTGACCATTTCGTCCTCGATGGCGAGAAAACGTGGGTTTCCAATGGTGGCATCGCGGATCTTTACACGGTGTTCGCACGAACCGGCGAGGGACCCGGCGCGAAGGGGATTTCGGCTTTCCTGGTCCCCGCGGAAACCGCGGGCGTCCGGATCGCCGAGCGGCTTCAGGTGATCGCGCCGCATCCGCTGGCCAGGTTGACCTTCGATGCCGTGCGGGTGCCGGTTTCCGCGATGATCGGTGAGCCCGGGCGGGGCTTCATGGTTGCCATGTCGGTGCTCGATATTTTTCGCTCGACCGTGGGCGCCGCGGCCCTCGGCTTCGCCCGGCGAGCGCTGCGAGAGACTCTGGATCGGGTCTCGAAACGCGAGCTCTTCGGAGCGCCCCTGGCGGAGCTCCAGATGGTCCAGGGGCATATCGCCGACATGGCGCTCGATATCGACGCGGCGGCCTTGCTCGTCTACCGCGCCGCCTGGACCAAGGATATGGGCGCCGCCCGCGTGACCCGGGAAGCGGCGATGGCAAAGCTCTTCGCCACCGAACGGGCACAGGACGTCATCGATCGCGCGGTGCAGCTTCACGGGGGCGAGGGCGTCCGAATCGGGTCAACGGTCGAGCGGCTCTATCGGGAAATCCGCGCGCTCCGCATCTATGAGGGAGCCTCCGACGTCCAGAAAGTGATCATCGCCCGTCAAGTGCTTGCAGGAGGATGACATGCTGGGACCATCCGCCCATGTCGACACCTTCGCGCGGGAGAATCTGCCGCCACAGGATCAGTGGCCGGATTTCCTGCTCGATGGTTTCGACTATCCGGACCATCTGAATGCCGCCGTCGAGCTGACCGACAAGATGGTGGAGAAAGGCTTTGGCGATCGTATCGCGCTGATCGGAAACGGCCGCCGCCGAACCTATAAGGAGCTTTCGGACTGGACCAACCGGCTCGCCCATGCCCTGGCCGAGGACTATGGGGTGCGGCCCGGCAACCGGGTCCTCATTCGATCCGCCAACAACCCGGCCATGGTCGCCTGCTGGCTTGCGGCCACCAAGGCCGGCGCGGTCGTGGTCAACACGATGCCGCTGCTCCGCGAGGTCGAGCTGACCAAGATCGTCGACAAAGCCGAGATCGGGTTTGCCCTCTGTGACACCCGGATGATGGACGAGTTGATCGCCTGTGCGAAGGGCAGTCGCTTCCTCAAGAACGTGGTCGGCTTCGATGGCACGGCCAACCACGACGCCGAACTCGATCGCATCGCCCTGGAGAAACCGGTCATTTTCGAGGCGGTGAGAACCGGACGGGACGACGTGGCGCTCCTTGGCTTCACATCGGGCACCACCGGCGAACCCAAGGCGACCATGCATTTTCACCGCGACCTGCTGATCGTCGCCGACGGTTATGCCAGGGAGGTTCTTCAGGTGACGCCCGATGACGTCTTTGTCGGCTCGCCACCTCTCGCCTTCACCTTCGGCCTTGGGGGTCTGGCGATTTTCCCCCTGCGCTTCG
Organism: Pseudomonadota bacterium; assembly: GCA_022572685.1. Lineage (GTDB taxonomy): Bacteria > Pseudomonadota > Alphaproteobacteria > Kiloniellales > J153 > JACZVL01. Next base: position 68,690 of record JACZVL010000001.1, on the reverse strand, counting down.
GAGCGACGGCGACGCTTCTGGAGAACGCGTCGCCAGCGCACATGATCGAGATCATCGAGACCTACCGGGCGACCATCAGCTTCACCGCTCCGACCGGCTACCGCGCCATGATGGCGGCGATCGATGAAGGTGCCGATCTCTCCTCGCTCCGCATCGCCGTCTCGGCGGGAGAGGCGCTGCCGGCACCCGTCTTCGAGGATTGGCAACGCAAGACAGGCACGCCGATCCTCGATGGGATCGGCACCACGGAGATGCTTCACATCTTCATCTCCAATCGGCTAGGCGACGCCGCCGCGGGGGCAACGGGTCGACCGGTATCCGGATACCAGGCGGCGGTCCTGGACGACGAGATGAACGAGATGCCGGTCGGTGAAGTCGGCAACCTTGCCGTCCGCGGGCCGACCGGCTGCCGCTACCTGGCCGACGATCGTCAGACGCGCTATGTGCGCGAGGGCTGGAATCTCACGGGCGATGCCTTCTGGAAGGGCGAGAACGGGGTCTTTCACTTCGCCGCGCGTACCGACGACATGATCATCTCCTCGGGCTACAACATCGCCGGTCCAGAGGTCGAGGCGGCTCTCCTCACCCATCCGGATGTCGCCGAATGCGGCGTCGTGGGAGCACCGGACGAAGCGCGAGGGCAGATTGTCGAGGCGCACGTCGTTTTGGCCGACGGCATCGTCGGGGACGAGGTCTGCACAAAGCGCCTGCAAGACCATGTCAAGGCGACGATCGCGCCCTACAAGTACCCGCGCTCGGTGAGGTTCATCGACTCGCTGCCGAAGACCCAGACCGGAAAGATTCAGCGCTTCCGGCTGCGATCGGCGGCGGGCTAGCTCAAGGACATATAAATCGGAATGACCGTGCAAGAGTCGCCGCATCGAATTCTACACCCGCGAAACTGGAAGGCCGCCAGGGGCTATGCCAACGGCGTGCTTGCCGAAGGCCAAACACTCTTCCTCGGCGGTCAGATCGGCTGGAATTCCGATCAGGTCTTCGAAACCGAGGATTTCGTGGGTCAGGTCGAGCAGACGCTGCGGAATATCGTTGCCGTCCTGGCGGAGGCCGGCGCGCGCCGAGAACACCTGGTTCGCCTGACTTGGTTCGTGACCGACAAGTCGGAGTATCTGGAGCGGCTTCCGGAAATCGGCGAGGTCTATCGTTCGGTGCTCGGCGCTCACTTCCCCGCGATGTCCCTGGTCGTGGTCAGCGCGCTGGTCGAGGACAGCGCCAAGGTCGAAATAGAGGCCACCGCGGTGATCCCTTATTCCAAACATCGCTGACGCGCCTCCGTTCGTTACGGCTCTGTCAGACCAAATTCGCAAGACGTTGAAACGCCGATGGCGGGGAATTTCCATCCCCACCCGGTAGCGCAAAGTTTTTGAATTTCCCACCTTCCCGGTTCCAGTGGAGACCTCCGGCGGAACGCGTCGCCGCGCTCGCCGGACGGATCGGCTTCAAGGGTGGAGGAAGGTCATGGGTAAGCTTCCAGTCCTGCTGCTTCTGGTCGGCGCGCTTGCCGCCTGCTCGGTCAAGCGGACGGCGGTCGACATCGTCGGCAACGCGATCTCGGGGGGCGCGGGCAGCTACGCCTCGGACGACGACCCCGAGCTGATCCGCGAGGCCATGCCCTTCGGCCTCAAGACCTACGAGAGCCTGCTCGAAGTCTCGCCCGAGCACGAGGCCCTGCTGCTGTCGGCGGCGCGTGGGTTTACGGCCTATGCCTTTCTGCTTCAAGGAGAGGCGGATCGGCTCGACGCGACCGATCTCGGGCGCGCGCGCGCGCGGCGCGACAGGGCGCGCAAGCACTACCTGCGCGGCCGCGACTACGCGCTGCGCGGCCTGGCCGTCGCGCACCCCGGGTTCGGCGCGGCCCTCCGCCAGGATGCCGCCGCCGTCCTGGCCACCACGGAGGTGGCCGACGTTCCGTTCCTGTACTGGGGCGGCGCCGCCTGGGCGGGGGCCCTCAGCGCCGCCAAGGACGATCTCGACCTTCTCGCCGAACTGCCCCTGGCCGCGGCGATGGTCGGACGGGTGATCGAGCTCGACGAGGCCTACGAGGGCGCCGCCGCCCACGAGTTCTTCATCGCCTACGAAGGCGGGCGCCCGGGCGGCAGCGCCGGCCGCGCCCGCGAGCATTACGCCCGCGCGTTGGCGCTGTCGGGCGGCGCCCGCGCCTCCGTCCACCTGGCGCTCGCCGAGGCGGTGGCGATCAAGCAACAGGACCTGGCGGAATTTCGCGACCTGATCGGCGCCACGCTCGCCATCGATCCCGATCTCAGGCCCGAGCTTCGGCTGGTCAATACCATCGCCCAACGGCGGGCCCGCTGGTTGGAGTCGCGGATTCCCGACCTCTTCGTCGAGGCGAACGACGAGGAGGGCGCGATATGAAACGCACGATCCTCGCGTTGCTCGCGGCGCTGCTCGTCCACGGCGCGGGCGCCGCGGCCTCGGCCCGGACCATCAAGCTCGGGACGCTGGCGCCCGAGGGCTCGATCTGGCACGAGATCATCCGCGACATGGCCGAGGCTTGGAAGGCGGTGCCCGGCGCGGACATCGAGGTCCGCATCTACCCCGGCGGCGTCGCCGGCGACGAGGCCGACATGGTCAGGAAGATGCGGATCGGGCAGCTCCATGCCGCCGCCCTGACGGGTGTCGGCCTGGCCAAGATCGCACCCGAGATCCTGGCCCTGCAGATGCCGATGATGTTCCGCTCCGATGCCGAGCTCGACTACGTCAGACAGCGTCTCGGGCCGCGGCTCGAGGCCATCCTGGAAGCCAAGGGCTTCAAGCTGCTGACCTGGGGCGACGCCGGCTGGGTGCACGTCTTCGCGCAGCGGCCGGTGGTCTATCCCGACGACCTCAAGCCGCTGAAGCTGTTCACCTGGTCAGGCGACACCGCGACGCTCGAAGCCTGGCAAAAGGCGGGGTTCCGGCCCGTGCCCCTGGCGGCGACGGACATCCATACCGCCCTGCAATCGGGTCTGATCGAAGCCTTCACGACGACGCCCATCGCCGCACTGTCGTTCCAGTGGTTTGGCCTGGCGAAGCACATGACGAACCTGAAATGGGCGCCGCTGATCGGGGCGGTCGTGATCTCGACCCGGACCTGGCGGGCGCTGCCCGACGAGGCGAAGCCCGCTCTCTTGCGCGCCGCGCGCGACGCCGGCGCGCGGCTGAAGCGGGCGGTGCCGAAGCTCGGCGAGGAAGCGGTCGAGGTGATGAAGAAGCACGGCCTGGTGGTGCACCAAGTGCCCGATGACGCGGTCGCCGCGTGGGAACGGGGCGCCCGGGCCGGCTATGCGAGCCTGGTGGACGTGGTGGTTCCGGCCGCGATGGTCGCCGAGGTCGAGCGCCTGCGCGACGCTTACCGGGCCTCTCTGGCGACCGACTGAGATGACCGCGCGGGGCGGTATCCCCGGGGCCATGGCCTGGGGGCGGCGAGGCGAGAACATCCTGATGGCGGCCGCCCTGCTCGCCATGGCCGTGTTGCCGGTGCTCGAGATGGTTTTGCGCACGCTGTGGAATACCGGCATCCCCGGCTCGTCGGGATACGTCCAGCACCTGACGCTGTGGGTCGGTTTCCTCGGCGCCATGGTGGCGACCCGCGACGGGCAGCACCTCAGCCTGTCGACCGGCATGGTCAGCCTCCCGCCGCTGGTCGACAGGCTGACCGACATCGTCGCGGCCGCGATCTCGACCGCCGTGGCCGCCGGCCTGGCCTGGGCGAGCTTCAGGTTCGTTCAGGCCGAATTCGAGTCGCCGGTGCGCATCGGCGGCTGGCTGCCGCTCTGGGCCGCCGAGGCAATCCTGCCGGTCTCCTTCGCCGTGATCGCGGTCCGCTTCGTCGCCCGGGCCGGGACCTGGACGGACCGCGCCTGCGTCGGCCTCGGCATCCCCGCGGCGGCGGGCATCGGGTTTTTCCTCGAGCCTTTCGCCGGCGAGATCGTCCTGCCGGCGCTGGTCGGACTCGTCGCCGCGGCGTTTCTCGGCGCGCCGATTTTCGTCGTCCTGGGCGGCGCCGCGCTGGTGCTGCTCTTCGCCGAAGGCGTACCGGTGGCGGCGATCCCGGTCGAGGCCTACCGCATGATCGTCTCGCCGACGATCCCGACGATCCCGCTGTTCACGCTGACCGGCTACCTGCTCGCCGAAGGCGGCGCGAGCCGGCGGCTGGTGCGGCTGTTCCGCGCGCTGTTCGGCTGGCTGCCAGGAGGCCTGGCGATCGCCACCGCCGTCGTCTGCGCGTTTTTCACGACCTTCACCGGCGCGTCGGGGGTCACCATCCTGGCGCTCGGCGGGCTGCTCCTGCCGGTGTTGCTGGCCAACGGCTATCCCCGGCGGTTCTCACTCGGCCTGCTTACGGCGACCGGTTCGATCGGGCTGCTGTTTCCGCCCAGCCTGGCGATCATCCTCTTCGGCGTGGTGGCGCATGTGCCCATTCCCGCGCTGTTCAAGGCCGGTGTCGTACCGGGGCTGCTGATGGTCGGCGCCGTCGCCGGTTTCGGAATCTATACGGCGCTTCGGGCGCGGGTGCCACGACCGCCGTTCGACGCGCGCGAGGCGGCGGCGGCGCTCTGGCAGGCGAAGTGGGAGATTCTGCTGCCCGGCGTGGTGTTGTTCAGCATCTTCGGCGGTTTCGCGACCCTGATCGAGGCCGCGGCGATCACCGCCCTCTACGCGCTCGTGGTCGAAGTCGTCATTCACCGCGAGCTTCGTCTCACCCAGGATCTGCCGCGCATCCTGGTGAAAAGCGCGACGCTCATCGGCAGCGTCTTCGTCATTCTCGGTGTCGCCATGGGAGTGACCAATTATCTGGTCGACGCGCAGATCCCCATGAAGGCGGCTGCCTGGGTCACGGCGCACGTCGAATCACGGCTGCTGTTCCTGCTCATGCTCAACCTGTTCCTGCTGGTCGTCGGCTGCCTCATGGATATCTTTTCGGCGATCGTCGTGGTGGTGCCGTTGATCCTGCCCATGGCCCTGGCATTCGGCGTCGATCCCGTCCACCTGGGTATCATCTTTCTCGTCAACCTCGAGCTCGGCTACCTGACGCCGCCCGTCGGCATGAACGTGTTCTTCGCCAGCCGTCGTTTCGACCAGCCGCTGGTTCGCATGTACCGCTGCGCCCTGCCATTCCTCCTGATCCTCGTCATCGTGCTCCTGCTGGTGACCTACATCCCGGTCCTCACGCTCGGCGTCTCCGGCTCGGGGTCGTGAATTTCACAGGCTTTGAACTTCCAGCGGTGGGGCTCGAAATGGCCCTATGAGACGTGTCGTTGTCACCGGACTGGGAATGGTCACGCCCCTGGCCAGCGGTGTCCAGGCGAGCTGGGAGCGCCTGCTCGGCGGCGAGTCGGGCATTTCGAGGATCGAGAACTTCAACGTTTCGGACATACGCTGCAAGATCGCCGGGCAGATTCCGCGCGGGCGGTGGGTCCATGGCTTCAAGCCCGATCACTGGGTCGCGCGCAACCAGCAGCGGCGCCTCGATGATTTTATCATCTACGCGATCGCGGCCGCGACCGAGGCCGTGGAGGACGCGGAGTGGGCACCCGAAGACGAGCGTGCGTGCGAACGCACCGGCGTGATCATCGGTTCGGGGATCGGCGGGATCAAATCCCTCGTCCATGCCACCACCCTTATCGACCGGCGCGGGCCGGCACGCCTGCGCCCGCATTTCGCAAATTCGATGTGCATCAACCTGGCCTCGGGCCACGTTTCGATCCGTCACGGCTTCAAGGGTCCGAACCACTCCGTGGTCACGGCCTGCTCGACCGGCACCCACGCCATCGGTGACGCGGCCCGGCTGATCCAGCTCGGCGACGCCGACGTCATGATCGCCGGCGGTACCGAAGCCGCGGTCTGCCGGCTGGGGATCGCTAGCTTCACGGCGGCGCGCGCGCTGTCGACCCACTTCAACGAGACGCCGGCCGCGGCTTCGCGGCCCTGGGACCGGGACCGCGACGGCTTCGTCATGAGCGAGGGCGCCGGCGTGCTGGTTCTCGAGTCCCTCGATCATGCACGCCGCCGCGGGGCGCGAATCTACGCCGAGGTCAAGGGTTACGGGTTGTCGGGAGACGCCCACCACATCACCGCGCCGCCCGAGGACGGCAACGGGGCGTTCCGCTCGATGCAGGCGGCACTGGCGAACGCCCGCATGAACCCCGAGGACATCGACTACATCAATGCCCACGGCACTTCGACCCCGGTCGGCGACCCGATCGAGCTGGCCGCGGTCACGCGGTTGTTCGACGGCGCCGTGCAAGGCCTTTCGATGTCGTCGACCAAGTCGTCGACCGGTCACCTGCTGGGCGCCGCCGGTAGCGTCGAGGCGATCTTTTCCGTACTCGCCATCGTCAACGGCGTGGTTCCACCGACGCTCAACCTTGATAACCCGCCGCCCGATTGCGGCATCGACCTGGTGCCCCACCGGGCGCGCGAGCGTTCCGTCCGCGCCACCCTGTCCAATTCGTTCGGCTTCGGCGGGACCAACGCGTCGCTGGTCTTTGCCGCATATGGATAGGGACACGACAATGCAGCCCACCGCTCCAGTTCCGACAGCCGCGGTCGCCGCGCCCCGGACCGTCCGCAAGCGCGTCCTGATCGTCAATGTTTTCTTCGACGAATATCGCCGCACCACCGGCAGCCCGTATCGGGTTCCGCAAACCATGGCCCCGTGCTTTCTGGCGGGCGCGTTCTCGGCGCGCGCTTGCGACCTGCGCATCTACAACGAACAGTACAGCGGGGTGCTTCGCGACGCGCACCTCCTCGCCTGGCCCGACATGCTGGTGCTCACCGGTCTGACCTCGGCGTACGACCGGATGCTGCACCTGACGGCCTATGCCCGCAGCCTGAACCCTCGTGTCGTGGTCGTGGCCGGCGGCCCCGGCGTGCGGGCGATGCCGGGGCGTTCTCGGCGCTTCTTCGACTACGTCTGCAGGGGCGACATCGAGGAGCTCCAGTCGGTGGCCCGCGAAGCCTTCGGCGCGGCCTATATCGCCGACGAGGTCTTTCCCCGCTACGACCTGCTGGAAGGGCGGCGTATCCTGGGCTACGTCGAGTCCAGCCGCAACTGCAACTTCAGCTGCAGCTTCTGCTCGCTGACCGCGGAAGGCAGAGGTTATACGAAATACGACCTGGGCTACATCGAGCGGCAGATTCTGGCCACGGGAAAGAAGCAGATTATTTTCATCGACAACAACTTCTATGGCAACGACCGGCGGTTCTTCCTGGCCAGGCTCGATCTGCTCAGGACGCTGACCCGCGAACGCCGGATCGAGGGCTGGTCGGCGCTGGTCACCGGTGACTTCTTCGGCAGGACCGAGAACCTCGAGTTGGCCCGCGAGGCCGGCTGCAAGGCCTTGTTCAGCGGCATCGAGTCCTTCGACACCGAGATCCTGCTGTCCTACAACAAGCGCCACAACACGCTGGTCCCCCAGGTCGAGATGATCCGCAATTGCCTGGAGGCCGGGATCCTCTTCACCTATGGCGTCATGCTCGACCCGGCGACGCGCCGGCTCGCCGATCTGCGCCGCGAGATCGCGTTCATCGTCGGGACGCCCGGGATCACCATGCCGGCGTATTTCACGCTGGTCATTCCCCTCCTCGGCACGCCCCATTTCCGCGACTGCCTGTCCAAGCGCCTGCTGCTTCCCAACGTCCGGCTGCGCGATTTGGACGGCGTCACCGTCACCATGCACCCCCGGGACCCGCTCGACGACGTCGTGCGCTTCGCGCGCCACCTGACCAGCCTGCGCGGCTACCGCCGGCGGGTCATGCGCCAGGTGATCGGTTCCCTCGTCCACTACCGCGGCAAGCTGACGCCGCTGCAACTCTATTCGGTTGCGCTCAGCGGGGCATTGATCTGCATGGAAACCTTTGCCACCTCGCCCAGCAGCATCTGGTCCCGGCGGCCCCGGCAGACTTTTCTCGCCGGCACCGAGGTGCTCGACCCGCAGTACACACCCATGATCCGGGTCGCCGCGGCCTTCGAAGGCCACTTCCGGCCCACCATGGTGACCGACGACAGCGGCGCCTTGGCGGACGACCTCGCGGAAGACCTTTCGGTCTAGAGCTGGTTTGCGATCAGGGCGGCGAGCCTGTGGCTCAGGTTCTGCGGCAGCGGCTCGGTCATCTCGACCGATTTCGCGAAGTCGACGTCGAAGACCCGCGCCATCAAGGCCGCGACGGTCGGCGGGTGCGACGTCGCAAGGTTCATCTCATCGTTGACGCGCAGGCTCATCTTGTCGAGGTTCGCCGAGCCCAGGCAGGCCCAGCCGTCGAAGATCGCCGCCTTGACGTGGGAGAACCCCGGATAGATGAACACGCGGACGCCCTGCCGGAACAGGGTGTTGGCGACGACGACATTGCTGCCGACCATTATTTTGCTGTCGCCCCGGGAGGGCAGAATGACACGCACGTCGACGCCGCGGCGCCGGGCCTCGATCAGCGCGACGAGAATTTTGTCGTCGGAGAAGTAGGGGTTCTGGATGTAAATGTAGCCCTCGGCGGCGCGTATGGCCGCGAGCTGGGTGCGGAAGATCTCTGAATTCCACGGTTTGGTGACCAGCATACGCACCGCGTAACCCGCGCCCGCTTCGCGGCTCACGCTCGGCCACAGGCGTTCGGCCAGGAAACCGAGTTCGCCGAGGAACCCGGCGCGGCGCCAGGCCAACCGGAACTCCTGGTCGATGACGCCGACGATCGGGCCGCGCACTTCCATCATCAAGTCGTGCCAGTCGTAGCGGTATTCGCGGCCAATATTCATGCCGCCGATGAACGCCACCTCGTTGTCGACGACGATGGTCTTGGTGTGATCGCCGGTCAGCCAGGGGTTGGACTGCATCCTTACGTCGACGTCCGAGTCCCGCTCCAGGTAATCCGCGATCCAGCCCGCGCGAACCGCATCCGGAGGCATCGAATCCGGGGCCACGCCGGCCGCGACCAGGGTTCCGAGGCCGTCCATGAGCACCCTGATCTTCACCTCCCCGGAACGCCGCTTCAGGCGGTCGGCGAAAGCCGTCGCGTAGTCGTCATTGTCGAAGATATAGGTCCGGATATCGACCGAGCGCTGGGCGCCCTCGACCGCGCCGATGAGCCGGGGAAAGAACTCGTCGCCGTCGACCAGGAAGCGAATCGTTCCCTTTGACGGCGCCCTGCCGGTGAGTTCGTCGAGCCGCTCTTCCCAGGCCGCGAGGTCCATGCCGCGCCCCCGTGAAAGCGGCGGAACGGGTCCCCGTCTGGCCAAGACCACCGAGTTGGGGTCCAGGGTGTCGAACGCGGTGTTCGTTACGAACGAGGCCAGACGATGGAGGGACGACAGGGGCCGTGCCGCGGGTTTGCTGACCAGCGTGCGGAACAGGGCGACACCGGCGGGCAGGACGGGAAACCTGTACCCCTCGTCGCGTTCCGACGGGCCCGCGACGCGTTCGTGCCCCGAGGAGTCCGGGATCGTGCCGGACGTCACCGCCAGCTTGCCCGGTTGGTCCGACGTGGCGCAACCTGGGAGGAGCCAGGCGATCAGCGTTATCGCCGTCAGCAGGGACGTCCGAGCGGCCGGGATCGCCGCGGCTAGATCTGGATTCATGACCGTTCATCCGGCGTTGCTGAAGGTGCCGCGCGGCGACGGGGCGCTTTTGCCGCCTTACGACCTCAATCTGCGGCCAGGTATCGGTAATTCAAAGCTCGCGGAGTTCCGGACACCGTGGCGGCGTGGCGCCGACACCGCTGGTTCCGTCAGTCCGGATTGTCGCCGGTGAGAATCGGGCCGTCGCCGATGGCGCGCTTGATGATGTCGGCGTTGTCGAACAGGTCGTGGAACGTCGCGTCGGGGAAGACGCCGATCTTGCCGTTCCAATCCTCGCGCGCCGCCTTTCTGCCGAGATACTGGCAGACGACCCGGGTCGCGAACGGCTCGCCGTCTTCGACCGAGGTCAGCAGCGAAAGGCCCTGCATATAGGTGAACCGGCTGCTGGACGGCTCTTTGAACGTGAAATACTTCAGATCGCCATCGTTCTGGCCGACGAGATAGATACGGCCGTTCCGGCGGAGCGCATAACCGCCGATGATGTAGCTGCGTCTCGCCTCGGGGTCGATGGCATCGGGATATTCGATGAACAACGTGAAGCGGGGGAGCGGCAGGCCCTCGGCGGCGACGTCCAGATTTGGATTGAGCGGCAGGATATGCAGCCATGAGACCGACACCTTGCCGGGCCGGTAGGACCGCCGGAAACAGAGGTAGAAACCGCTGTAGCGGTCGAATACCCGGTTGAGATCGTCTTTGGTGATCGGCAATTCCATGCGCACGAGGTCGAAACGGCCCAACCGCCCGACGAACTCGCTGCGCCCGCGCGGGGGCGCTTCCTTGCCATCCGCGAAAAAATCGTCGGGCAGCAGCTCCTTGCGCCCGGCGATGAATTTGTAGAGCTTTCCGAGGAAGGCGTTGTCCGGCCGGATGCTCTTGCGGTAGGCGAAGTTGCGCACCGTATGCTCGGCCGCGTCGCAACCGAGTGCGATGTCCTTCAGTTTGAGGCCTCGCTGGCCGCGAAGCCAGCCGATCGCCTCGCGCAGGCGCTCGACCTCTTCGCCACTCAGCACCGAACCAACGTCGCGGTCCGAACGCGAGCAATCGACCTCGTTCATGCCGTCGTGCCCTCCCCCCCGCTCGGAAGAATGGCAACCCCGTCCGCAAATAATCTCGCCAAGCGGGTACCGAGCCGTCCTCACTCACGCGGTCATGACGGCGCCGGCAGGATCATACACAAATTTACACTTAATAGTTTGCCATGTAATTCCGTGGCAAAACAAGTTCGATGACGTGATTGCATTGCCTCCGCCACCGGGCGCAGCGTGGTACCGGTGTTCGGGAATGAATGCGCGCTCCTGCGCGTTTCCTGGGAGCGCGACGACAAGCGAACAGAAAACACGGGAGATTCGCATGACGGCGACAGATGATGACGAAGGCAGTCCGGTCCCTTCGACCTACTTTCCCGCCGGTGCAGCGACGGCCGCCACCCGCGGCGATGACGATCTCGCGCCACGTGATGTCGAATTCGACGCATCGTCCCAGGACAGCCAGCCTTGCGCATCCACCGTATCCCAGGCGGCGTCGAGCGGCATATTCGCGTCCATCGACAATTTACGGGAGATCATGGCCCGTTGCTTCGAAGGCAAGCCGCTCGACGGCGACCTCGCGGCCTGGTTGGGCGAGGCGATCGACGGGTTTCTCACGCGGCAGTTTTGCACCCTCGATGAAGGCCTCGGCCTGATCTTCCCCCGTGGCGGCATCCCGTGGTGGCGCGAGGAGGCGATTCGCAAGCGCAACGCGGCCTTGTGCTATTTTGCCGAGACCTTCCTCGATGAGCTTGCTCTCGGCATGCAGGCCCAGGAGATCTGGACCGCGGCCAGGCGATACGCCGCGTCGACCTGGCGCTTCGACCAGGACAGCGACGACATGCCGGTTCACTACGCGGGCACTCCCAAGGAGTGTCTGTGGCAGGCCTTCAAGTCGAGTGCCCCCATGCCCATCGGAGCGCGCCAGCTGCGAAACATCCTCGCCCATTGATCGCGGCGCATGGACGCCGGCGAACGACCGTGCCGAAACGGGCGGTGTCGGGGGAAACCGACTCGAGCCGATGAGGCGCGCCCCGTGGCCTCCGTGGATGAGAAAGCCGTTCCGATACCTCGAGACGCCACCCGCGATCGAGAGACCGTCGGCGGGCGCCGGTGCGGGTCGCGGGATCGGTCATACTAATATTGGAATGATAACATCATTGAGCTATGCTGCTTCCGTGGCGGCCCCTGCGGCCGCGCGCAAGAACAACAAACGCCATTCGCCAGGGTCGCATACCGGATGTTGTCCTCCCGCCTATCTTTGAAAGCGCCGAACTTGGCAAGCGTCGAACGGAACCTGCCCGGGCGGGCGTCGGCCCCGAAGGCTTGCCCCGGCGTGAGCGACAGGATGTGGCCGAGTATTTCGATCGTGATGGGGAGGGCGAGGGCCTCATGGTGAAGTCCTATCTTGAGTTGCGCGAGGAGACGCGAACGCGCGACCGAAGCTTGCGCGAGAAGGTGGTATCGCTCGAGGAAGCGGCGGCCTTCATCCACGATGGCGACCACGTGGCGCTCGGCGGCTGCACCCTGTCGCGGACCCCCATGGCGTTGATCTGGGCCTTGATCCGGGCGCGGCGGAAGGAGCTGACCGTGTCGCGCAGCATCGTCTCGACCGAGGGCGATCTGCTCTACGGATCGGGCGTCAGCGGCCACATCGTCACCAGCTGGTTCAGCCAGGGCATCGTCTGGGGCATTTCCAAGGTGATGCGCCACTACACCGAGACCGGCCAGGCGCGCTTCGAGGAATGGAGCCACATGTCCATGGGCTTGCGCTACCGCGCCGGCGCCATGGGCCTGCCGTTCATGCCGACGCGCTCGATGATGGGCTCCGGCGTGCGCGAGGTGATCGGCGACGCGGCGCGGGAGATCGACTGCCCGTTCACCGGCGATCGCCTGCTGGCGCTGCCCGCGCTCAACCCGGACGTCGCGCTGATCCACGTGCAGCGGGCCGACGCCTACGGCAACGCCCAGCTCGACGGCCTTCAGTTCATGGATATCGATATCGCGATGGCGGCGCGGCGGGTCATCCTGACCACCGAGCGCATCGTCTCGAACGATCAGATCCGCCGCACGCCGGACCAGACCAAGATCCCCTTCTTCACGGTGGACGCGGTCGTCGAAGTGCCGTTCGGCGCCGCGCCCCACGAATGCTATGGCCTCTACGAGCCGTTCTTCGGGCACCTGGACGACTATGCCAAGGCGACCAAGGACGATGCCGAGGCCGGTGTGAAGCGGTATCTCGAGCGGTTCCACTATGGGCCCGACAGCTGGAACGACTACCTGAAACTCCTGGGGCTGGACGAGATGCTCGATGCGGCGCGGCGGGGACGGAGCATCCACAATGACTGAGCGATACACCGCCTCGGAGTTGCTCGCGGTCATGAGCGCCCGGCTGCTGAGCGACGGCCAGGTCGTGTTCGCCGGCGTCGGCGTGCCCCTGCTGGCGGCGACCCTCGCCCAGCGGCTGCACGGCCCCGGCCTGACCATCCTGTTCGAGGGCGGCGTGATCGGCCCCTTCGTGGTGCCCGGCGAGTTGCCGCCCTCGACCAACGAGCAGCGCTGTACCCGGCGGGCCAACATGGTGCTGCCGATCACCGACGTTCTGTTGCTGCTGCAGCGCGGTTACGTCGACATCGGTTTCATGGGCGGGGCGCAGATCGACAGGTACGGCAACCTGAACAGCTCCTATATCGGCGACCCGGCGAACCCGAAGATCCGCCTGCCCGGCACCGGCGGCGGCAACGACATATCCAGTCTTACCCAGATGATCGTCACCATGAGGCACGAGAAGCGGCGCTTCGTGGAGAGGGTCGACTTCATCACCTCTCCCGGTTTCATCGAAGGCGGCACCAGCCGCGCCGAATCCGGCTTGCCCACGGGCGGCATGTTCAAGGTGGTGACCGACCTGGCGATCCTCGGCTTCACCGAGACCGGCCGCGAGATGGTGGTGGAGGCGCTGCACACCGGTGTTTCCATCGACCAGGTGCGCGACAACACGGGATTCGAGATTCAGGTGGGCGAGCTGGAAACCACCGAGCCGCCGAGCGCGCGCGAGCTCGCCGTGCTGCGCGAACTCGATCCCGACCGGCTCTACATAGCCTAACCGTCACGACGAGGGACCCAGAATGGCCAAGAAGACCACCTCCTACGGCATCGCGCTGCGCAACTTTCAGGCCTATCCGGACAGCCCGGATCCCCAGGAGCTGATCGCCTTCGCCGAGCGCGCCGAGGAACTGGGCTACGAGTCGCTTTGGGTCTGGGACCACATCCTGCTGGGCGTCGATCCCTGCTTCCCGATCATCGACTCCCTCACCCTGCTCGCCGCCGTCGCCGCCCGCACCAGCAAGATCAAGCTCGGCACCGGCATTCTGGTGCTGCCCCTGCGCAACCCGGTGGTGCTCGCCAAGCAGATCGCCTCGCTCGATCAGATCTCCAACGGCCGCCTGACCCTCGGCATGGCGGCGGGCTGGTACAAGCGCGAGTTCGACGCGGTCGGGGTGGATTTCCACCGGCGCGGCAAGATCATGGACCAGAATCTCGACATCCTGAACGCGCTGCTGACGGAGGACTCGGTCACCGGCGAGTTCGGGCCCTACAATCTGCGCCAGGCGCGGATGTATCCCAAGCCGGTGCAGCAGCCCCGGCCGCCGCTGCTGATCGGCGGCTACGTCGACCGCGTGCTCAAGCGGGCCGGGGTCAAGGGCGATGGCTGGCTGACCTATTTCTACCGGCCCGACGCCTTCGCCGCCGACTGGACCAAGGTCTGCGACTACGCCGAGGAAGCCGGCAAGGACCCGGCCACCCTGATCAGCTGCAACCAGCTGCCGATCGTGGTCGGGCCGCGCGACAAGGTCGAGGGGCCGATGAACGAATGGCTCAAGACCGAGTGGGACTTCGCGTCCTGGAGCAGCTCGACGCCCGAGAGCGCGATCATGGGCACCCCCGAGGAATGCGTCGAACAGCTTCAGGCCCACGTCGCGACCGGCGTCGACCGCATCATCTTCGTGCCCTACCGCTACGAGATGGAGCAGGTCGAGGCGATCGCCCGGGACATCATCCCGAAGCTGAAGGCGGGCGCCTGAACCGCGACCCAACGCGGCCAGCCTATTAAAGGGACAGCTATTAAAGGGACAGCATACTTAATTCTGGTCTGCGCATTCGGGCCGTCGTAGTCTTTCCGGATGGTGAGATTGGCGCGCGTGGTCGCCCCGGGCCTGCCGCACCACGTGACGCAGCGGGGCAACCGACGGCAGGAGACCTTCTTCTCGGAGGCGGACTACCGCGCCTATCTGGCGCTGATGGCCGAGTGGTGTGGACGCCGTGGCGTGGAGATCTGGGCCTACTGCCTGATGCCGAACCATGTGCATCTGATCGCCACCCCCGAGACGGCGGATGGCTTGCGCCGGGCGATCGGGGAGGCGCACCGTCGCTACACCCTGCGGATCAATCGTCGCGAGGGCTGGACCGGACACCTGTGGCAGGGGCGCTTTATCTCCTTTCCGATGGACGAGGCCTATCTTCTCAGTGCGGCGCGCTACGTGGAGCTCAACCCGGTGCGGGCGCGCCTGGCGCGGCGGGCGCAGGACTATCCCTGGAGCAGCGCCGCGGCGCATCTGGCGGGCCGGGACGATCGGCTGGTGAAAACCGGGCCGCTCCTGGCGCTAGTCGACGATTGGGCCGGGTTTCTCGATGAGGGACTCGATACCGCGGCGGCCGAGGCCTTGCGCCGCCACCAACGCAGCGGCCGGCCGCTCGGCGGCGAGCCGTTCCTGGCCGCCCTGGAAAGGCGCTTGGGACGGACCCTCGCGCCGCAAAGGCGTGGGCCCAAGCCGAAGCGAAGCAAGGCGAATTAAGTATGCTGTCCCTAAAATAGGGTAAGCTATTGGAAACGCTATTAAAGAGCGCTTCTATTAAAGGGACAGCATACTTAATTGATAGCCCGTGCCGGGAATTAAGTATGGTGTCCCTTTAATAGGGTCTGGGACATCGTTCCGAAGCTGAAATTAAGACCAATCTATTCGGCCGCCACGTCCAGCTTGCGACGGCCCAGCGGGGTCTCCTCGATCTCCGCGATCGGGCCCGCGCTCCGCGCCGCCGCGCGCCGTTCCGGGGGCGGCGTTCCATAGAGCGTGGTCCGCTGCCGGGGCTCGCGGCCGAGCCCGCGTATCAAATCATCGAGCTCGGCCGGGCTCATTTCCTGACCGTGGCTGGCGCCGGCGGCGCGGGTGATCGATTCGTTCATCAGCACCCCGCCCAGATCGTTGGCGCCGGCGCGCAGGGCCGCCGCGGCACCCGCCGGCCCCAGCTTGACCCAGGACACCTGGATGTTGGGGATCACCGGGTGGAACGCGAGCCGCGCGACCGCGTGCATCAGGATCGCCTCGCGAAAGGTCGGTCCCGGGCGCGACTGGCCGCGCAGCCAGATCGGCGCCTCCATGTGCACGAAGGCCAGGGGCACGAACTCGGTGAAGCCGCCGGTCTCCTCCTGCAGGGCGCGGACGTGCCGGATATGACGCGCCCAGTGCCGGGGCCGGTCGACATGGCCGAACATGATGGTCGCCGTGGTGCGCAGCCCCAGGCCGTGGGCCGCGCGCATGACCTCCAGCCACTCGGCCGTCGCCAGCTTGTCGGGGCAGATCACGGCGCGCACCTCGTCGTCGAGAATCTCGGCCGCCGTGCCGGGCAGCGAGCCGAGCCCCGCCGCCTTCAACTCGCCCAGGAACGCCGCCACCGGGAGGCCGAGCGTCTCGGCGCCGTGGGTCACCTCGAGCGGCGAGAAGGCATGGACGTGCATGTCCGGCGCCGCCGCCTTCACGGTCGCCAGCACGTCCAGATAGGTCTGGCCGGTGTAATCGGGATGGATGCCGCCTTGCAGGCAGACCTCGGTGGCGCCCCGCGCCCAGGCCTCGCGCACCCGCCGCGCGATCTCCTCATGGGACAGATCATAGGGCCGGCCGCGCAGCGCGGCCGCGGTCCGGCCCTTGGAGAAGGCACAGAAGTTGCAGCGATAGACGCACACGTTGGTGTAGTTGATGTTGCGGTTGACGACGTAGGCGACGCCGTCGCCAACGGTTTCGGCGCGCAGGGCGTCGGCCGCCGTCACCACGGCCGCGACGTCCGGCCCCCGGGCCGCGAAGAGCCCGACGATGTCCGCTTCCGACAGGGCCCGGCCGGCGCGCGCGCGCTCCAGGATCGGCGACAGTTCGGCGGATGCCAGCCCGGCGGATGCCTGCCCCCCCCGGGCGAGCCCCGATGGCGCCATTTCGCCCACCGGCGGCGCGGTCTGGGCGCCGGCGCACCAGGAGTCGGTCCGGGCCAGGCCGTCCGCGTCGGAGAGCCGGAGCACGGCCGGCCTCAACGCGGCATCCAGCCACTCGGCCGGATTCAGCGCATAGTCCGGATGGACCGCGAGCCGCTCCACCAGGACCCGGCCGGCGCCCGCGGTTTCCGCGGCCAGGGCGTCGAGCCGCGGCCAGGGTGCCTCCGGATTGACGTGATCCGGGGTGACCGGCGAGACCCCGCCCCAATCGTCGATCCCGGCGCGGATCAGGGCCGCGCGGGCGCCGGGCTGCAGGTTGGGCGGCGCCTGGACCGTCATCCCGGGTCCGAACAGCACGCGCGCCACCGCGACGGTCCAGAGGTGCGCCTCCAGGCTCGGTTCCGGCGCGCTCGCCATGCGGGTGCCGGGCTTGGCCCGGAAGTTCTGGATGATGATCTCCTGGATGTGGCCGTGGGCGTCGTGCAACTCGCGCAGCGCCAGCAGCGCCGCGACCCGCTCGGCCCGGGTCTCGCCGATCCCGATCAAAAGCCCGGTGGTGAAGGGGATGCGCAGCTCGCCGGCGGCGCGGATGGTCGCCAGGCGCGCGGCCGGCCGCTTGTCGGGCGAGCCCCAATGGGGGCCGCCTCGCTCGCACAGCCGGTCCGAGACCGATTCGATCATCAACCCCATGGAGGCCGAGACCGGCCGCAACCGGCGCAGGTCCTCCGCGGTCATGACGCCGGGGTTGAGGTGCGGCAGCAGGCCGGTGGTCTCCAGGGTCAGCCGGGCCACCGCCTCCAGATAGGACAGCGTGGTCTCGTGACCGAGCGCGGCCAGCGCCTCGCGCGCCGCGCGATAGCGCAGCTCCGGCTTGTCGCCGAGGGTGAACAGCGCCTCCTTGCAGCCCGCCGCGGCGCCGGCGCGGGCGATCTCGATGACCTGCTCCGGGGTCAGGAAGGCGGCCGCGCCGTTGCCCGGCGGCTGGGCGAAGGTGCAGTAGTGGCAGACGTCCCGGCACAGCTTGGTCAGCGGGATGAAGACCTTCCGCGAGTAGCTGACCCGCCGGCCGTGGCCGGCCTGTGCGATCGCCTCGGCGGCCGCCATCAGGGCCGGCAGGTCGTCGAATCCGGCCAAGGCGACAGCCTCCGCCGGTGACGGGCGAACGCCCTCCCGCGCGCGCTCCAGGACCTGCTCGATTCCCGTCATTCCGCCGCCTCGAAGGTGCGGGCGAGGAACCGGTAGGCCGGCCGATCCGCGGCCACCCGCGCCAGCCGGGCGAGGTCCTCCGGCTCGTCCACGTCGAAGCCGAGGCTCGGCAGGCGCAGCTCCCTGCTTGCCAGGCCCCGGTTGCTTGCCGCCGCGGCGTGGTGCGCGCGGCTGTCGGTGCCGAAACACGGGGCCATCGCGCAAGGCGGCGACAGCAGGAGCGCGTTGGTGCCGAGTCCCCGCGCGTCGGGAACGATGACCACCGGCGCCTCCTCGCCCGCCGCCAGGACCCGCGCGACCTCCGCCGGCGCCGCGAGCGGTATATCGGCGGCGATCACCAGCATCCGCGCGACTTCCGCGGCCTCCAGCGCCGCGGCGGCGCGGGCGATCGCGGCGTTCAGATCGCCGCCGCCGTCGTCGATGACCGGACAGCCGAAGCCCGCGGCACTCGGTTCCGAGGTCGCCAGCACGACGCGGTCGAGGCCGGGGGTGGCGGCCAGCGCGCCGAGCAGATCGCGCAGCATGAGGAGGGAGAGCCGCCGCCGCGCCGCTGGATCCAACACGCCCGCGAGGCGGCACTTCGAGTCCGCGAAACGCTTGACGGGAACGACGGCCCAGGTCGTCATGAGTTTGCTCGCTTCTGTTTTGCGCCTGCCGCCAGGTCCCGCGCGAATTCAAGCACAGCTTGCGCCAGTCGTTGCTTGTCTTCAAGCGTGCGCATGACCGTCTGGGCGGTAAGCGTCGGCAGGCCGATCGATCCCGCGGTCTCGGCGTCCTCCACATCCAGCACGAAACCATCGAGCAGGCCCTGATAGTGCGCGCAGATGCTTTGAGCGGTCGCGGCGATACCCAGCTCGCCCATGATCTTCGCGGTCGGGCCCTTGACCGCGCGGCCGCCGACCAGCGGCGAGACCGCGACCACCGGGGCCGGGCAGGCGGCCAGCGCGGAACGCAGGCCGGGGACGGCCAGGATCGGGTCGACGCTCAGGTAGGGATTCGAGGGGCAGATCACGACGGCTTCCAGGCTGGGATCGGCCAAGGCTCGCACGACTTCCGGCTGGGCGCGCGCGTCCGCGGCGCCGTCGAACTCGATGCCCGTCACCACCGGTTCGCAGCCTTCGCGCACGAAGTAGTGCTGGAACGGCAGCGGCCCGTCCGGGGTCTGGACGATGGTGCGCAGCGGATCCTCGGACATGGGCAGGATCCGGGCCTTCAGCCCGAAGCGTTCGGCGATGCTTGCGGTGATGCGCGACAGCGGCTCGCCGGCGCGCAGGCGCCGGGTCCGCTCGACGTGCAAGGCCAGGTCCTGGTCGCCCAGCCGGAACCAGGTCTCGCCGCCCAGCTCCTCGAGCGCCGCCATGAAGTTCCAGGTCTCCCCGGCGCGGCCCCAGCCGCTGTCCGGGTCGTTCCGGCCCGACAGGGTGTAGAGCACGGTGTCGAGGTCCGGCGAGACGTGCAGCCCGAGGTGCTCGAAGTCGTCGCCGGTGTTGACCACCACGGTCAAGCGGTCCGGGCCCAGGTGCCGGTACAGCCCGAGCGCCAGCTTGGCGCCGCCGATGCCACCGCACAGCGCGACCACGGGCCCGGCCGATCGGGTTTCCGGGCTCATCGGAACAGGTCCTGGTCCTTGGGGCGCAGCAGCGCCGTGGCGTCGGCCGCCGGCTCGCGCCAGCTGAGGCCGCTCACCAGGACCGCCGGCAGGCCTTCGTCGGCCTGGCCCATCACCAGCGAGGCGGCGCCGGCGATCTCGTCGGCGAAGCCGGTCTGAGTCACCTCCAGGCGGCGCCCGAAGAGATCGGTTCGGCCGATCAGGTCGCGCAGCGCCGGCAGGCCGGCGGCCCCCAGCGCGATGCCCGTGATCCCGTTGCGCCAGGCGCGCCCGACGCTGTCGCTGACCACGACGCCGAGTGCCGCGCCGAAATGGTCGTCGAGGCGCGCCTTGAGCGCGGCGGCCGAGGCGTTGGGGTCCACCGGAAGCAGCAGCACGGGCTCGGAGTCCGGCCCGGAGTCCGGCCCGGAGTCCGATGGGGGCGCGACGTTGGAGCGGTCGATCCCGGCGTTGGCCAGCACGAAGCCCAGCTTGTGCGCGACCACCAGGACGCCGGGTTTGTGCGCCACCACCTCGCTCGACTCCCTCAGGATCAGCTCGACCAGGCGCGGATCCTTGTCCACCTTTGCCGCCAGCTCGCGGGCCCGGGCCGAGGGCGTAACACCGTTCAGATCGACGATCCGCCCCTCGGCCTTGGAGACGATCTTCTGCGCGACCACCAGAACGTCGCCCGAGGCGGGCGTCATGGCGGCGGCCACCAGCGCCGCGACCAGGATGGCGGCCACATCGTCCCGGGGCCCGATCGGCGGGATGCCGGGAACCGCGGTCAGGGTGACCGGTGCGACGGTCATCGCCGCCTCAGGCTTCGCGGGCCGCCGGGCCGGGGTCGATCCCGGTGATCCGGATCCCGGCGCCGTCCGCCTGGTAGCGCTTGTTGATGCCGACCAGGACCGAGGTCAGCGCCTCGGCGGCCACCGCGTTGGCCAGCGGACCGGCGTGCACGCCGCGCAGCTCCATCGCCGCGGCCAACTCGATGACCGCCTCGCGCGCCGCGACCTGGTCGCCGAAGACCAGGACGTCGCAGTCGATCTCGATTTCCTGGATCAGCTTGTGCGCCGCCACGTTGTGGAAGGCGGCGACCAGGCGGACACCCTCGCCGAGGGTGGCCCGCGCGATCTCGGCCGCCGAACCCTCCGGCGGCAATTGAACGCGCGCCACCTTGGGGGGCACCAGGGGCACCGTGGTATCGACCACGATCTTGCCCTGCACGGCCGGGCCGATGTCCTCGAGAATCGCCCTCTGGCTGGCGAAGGGCACGGTGACGATGACGATGTCCGCCGCCGCCGCCGCCGCGCGATTGGCCTGGCCGGTCACCTGGCCACCGGTATCCCGCGCGAGCGCGCTCGCCGCAGATTGCGCGCGGCCCGCCTCGCGGGAACCGATAACCAGGACGTAGCCTGCTTTCGCCAGTCGCCGCGCCAGCCCGGCGCCGAGCTTGCCGGTGCCGCCGACGACGGCGATGACAGGTCGATCTTGCGCCACGTTGCCTATCCGCCTTCGCCTCTTGGCCGCTCAGCCCCTCAGTTGAGGTCCATCTGGGGCAGGGGCACGACCTCGATGCCGGCTTGCTCCAGGCCCTCGCGCACCGCGCGCGCGACGGTGACCGCGGTCGGTTCGTCGCCGTGCACGCAGATGCTGTCGATGCGGCAGGGAAGTTTCTTGCCGTGGCGCGAGGTCACCGCCTGTTCCTCGACCATGGCGACGGCGCGCGCGCGCGCGACCTCCGGGTCGCGGATCACGCTGCCCTCGATCTTGCGCGGGGTCAGGTTGCCGTCGTCCTCGTAGAGACGGTCCGCGAAGGCCTCGCGGGCCAGCGGCAGGCCCAGCTCCTCGGCCGCCGCCGCCATCTCCGAGCCGGCCAGCGCGACGTAGATGATGCCGGGGTCGACGGTTTTCATGGCCCGGCCGATGGCCAGCGCCAGGTCCCGGTCCTCGGCCGCCATGTTGTTGAGCGCCCCGTGGGGCTTGAGGTGGGTGACCTTCAGTCCGGCATAGGCGGCCATCGCCTGCAGCGCGCCGATCTGATAGGCGATCATGTACTCGAGCGCGTCCGGGGGCATCTCGATGCGCCGGCGGCCGAAGCCCCAGAGGTCGTTGAAGCCCGGGTGCGCGCCGATGCTGACGCCCTCCTCCTTGGCGCGCAGCACCAGGCGGCGCATGACCACCGGGTCGCCGGCGTGGAAGCCGCAGGCGACGTTGGCCGAGCGGACGATCTTCAAGAGCGCCGCGTCGTCGCCGATGTCGTAGGCGCCGAATCCCTCGCACATATCGGCGTTGAGGTTGATTTTTCTGGCCATCGAATGCCTGTCTCGTCGCCATCTCGGGACCCGCTTTTGGCGCGCGCTCCCGGTGGCTCCATGCCACTGCCATATGGTATTAAGTTTAGAAAGACAGTACAATCCAAAAGCGGGTGAAACAGGGGCCGGCAAGGGTTGCCATCCCCCTTGCGTTTGTACGTACAACTATGGAGACCCGGTCGGAACCATGTCACGAAACCCAGCACACAGCCTCGCCCAAACCTACGAGCGCAGCCGCGCGCCGCTCTACGTGCAGATCGCGGCGACCCTGCGGCAGCGGATCGAAGACGGCCGCTGGTCGCCCGGCGACAAGATCTCGACCCTGGAAGAGCTCGAGGCCGAATTTCAGGTCGCGCGCGTCACCGTCCGCCAGGCCGTGGATATCCTGGAGAAGGAAGGGCTGGTCCAGCGCCAGCAGGGTCGCGGCACCTTCGTCACCGGTATTCCGCCGGATCGCCGCTGGCTGCGCCTGGCGACCGACTGGGAAACCCTGATCGACAGCATCAAGGACAACGTGCCGCACGTGATCCCGAACGAGGGACCGCCGCCCGAGCCGCGCATCGATCCCGGCGACGGCACGGCGGCGGAGGAATATGCCTTCATCAAGAGCCTGCAGTCCCGGGACAACGAGCCCTATGCCTTCGCGCGGGTGCATGTGGCCAAGGAGGTTTTCGAGCAGGCGCCGAAACGCTTCCGGACCCGGACCGCGCTCTCGGTCCTCTCGACGCTGAAGGGCGTGACGATCGCGCGCGCGCACCAGACCTTGATGATCGGCGCGGCCGACATGGAGACGGCGCAGCTTCTCGGCCTCGCCCTGAACGCGCCCACGGCGGAGGCGCACTGCGTGGTGGTCGACGACCGCGGCGTCGCCATCTACGTCGCGGATATCGTCTATCGCGGCGATTGCATACGACTCGATATCGATCTCCTGAACGCCAGGACCGGCTGAACCCATGTCCGGGCAGGGGGTCGGCAAGTCTGTCCCGCGCAAGGAAGACGACCGCTACCTGCGCGGCCGCGGCCAATTCGTCGCCGACATCAAGCTGCCCGGCATGAAGGAAGTGGCGTTCCTGCGCAGCCCGCTCGCCCACGCCCGCATCGGCGACATCCATATCCCCGGGAAATGGCGCGACGCGGTGTTCACGGCGGCCGACCTGGCGGGCGTGAAACCGATCCGGGCGGTCTCCAGCCTGCCCGGCTTCAAGCCCTCCGAACAGCCCTGCCTGGCCCGGAACAAGGTGCGCCAGGTCGGCGAGGCGATCGCGGCCTGCGTCGCCGACACGCGCGCCGAGGCCGAGGACATCGCGGCCGAGATCGAGGTCGATTTCGAGGAGCTGCCGGCGGTGGTCGACATGATCGCGGCGCGCGCGCCCGATGCGCCCCTGGTCCACGAGGAATGGGGCGACAACGTCTTTCTCGAGTCCCTGGTCGACGGTGACGTGGAATCGGTCAAGGACAAGGCGGCGATCCGGGTCACCCGCGAATTGCGGACCGCGCGCCAGTGCATGATGCCGATCGAGGGCCGCGGCGTGGTCGCCGCCTGGGACCCACGGCTCGATCAGCTGATCGTCCACAGCGCCGCCCAGATGCCCCATGTCACGCGGACCGGATTGTGCGAGTGCCTGGGCCTCGATCACGGCCAGGTCCGGGTGGTGGCGCCCGATGTCGGCGGCGGCTTCGGCTACAAGGGCGTCCTGCTGCCCGAGGAGGTCTGCCTGTCGTGGCTGACCATGCGGCTCGGGCACCCGCTGCGCTGGATCGAGGACCGGCGCGAGCACCTGACCGCGGGCGCCAACTGCCGCGAGCACCACTACCTGATCACCGCCTATGCCGAGGCCGACGGCCGGCTGCTCGCCATCGACGCCGAGGCCACGGTCGATTCCGGCGCCTACTCCATCTATCCCTTCTCCGCCTGCCTGGAGGCGGCCCAGATCGGCAGCATCCTGCCGGGACCCTACGATTTGCCGGTCTACCGCTGCCGGACCTGGTCGGTGGCCAGCAACAAGTCGCCGATCATGCCCTACCGCGGCGTCGCCCGGACCGGGGTCTGCTTCGCCATGGAGCTGATCATCGATGCGATCGCGCGCGAGGCCGGGCTGGAACCCCACGAGGTGCGGCTCAAGAACCTGGTCCCGCCCGAGGCCATGCCCTTCGACAACATCACGGGCAAGCACTTCGACAGCGGCGACTACCCCGAATCGCTGCGCCGCGCGGTCGCCGAGATCGACCTGCCCGCGGTCCGCGCGCGCCAGCAGCGGGGCGAGGCCGACGGCCGGCTGATCGGCCTCGGCCTGGCGATCTACTGCGAGCAGGCGGCCCACGGCACCTCGGTCTATGCGGGCTGGGGCATCCCCATGGTGCCGGGCCACGAGCAGGCCGCGCTGCGGATCACCCCCGATGGCGGGCTCGAGGTCCGGGTCGGCGTGCATTCCCACGGCCAGGGCCTGGAAACCACCCTGGCGCAGGTGGTCAACGAGATCCTCGGCATCGCCATCGACAAGGTGAAGGTGGTCCACGGCGATACCCAGCTCACGCCCTACTCGACCGGCACCTGGGGCTCGCGCTGCATGGTCATGGCCGGCGGCGCGGTCGCGACCGGCTGCCGCGCGCTGGCGGGGCGGATTATGAAGATCGGTGCCGGCCTGCTTCAGGTGCCGGTGGCGGAGGTCGCGCTCGAAGACGGGCGGGTGCGCGGGGCGGCCGGCAGCGTCGGCATCGACGAGGTCGCCCAGGTCTGGTACCTGCGCCCCCAGGACCTGCCCGACGATGTCGATCCGGCCGGCCTGGAGATCACCGCCGGCTACAAGCCGGAACGGGATTCGGGGACCTTCAGCTACGCCAGCCACGCCGTGGTGGTGGCGGTCGATGCGGAGCTCGGCGCGGTCGAGATCCTCGACTACGTGGTGATCGAGGACGGCGGCAAGCTGGTCAATCCGATGATCGTCGACGGCCAGATTCAGGGCGGCGCGGCCCAGGGCATCGGCACCGCGCTCTATGAGGAGATGCCCTTCGATGCGGCCGGCCAGCCGCTCGCCTCGACCCTCGCCGACTACCTGATCCCAGGCGCCACCGAGGTGCCTTCCCTGCGCATCGGGCACATGGAGACGCTCTCGCCCTATACCGAGTTCGGCGTCAAGGGCATCGGCGAGGGCGGCGCCATCGCCCCGCCGGCCGCCATCGCCAACGCGGTCAACGACGCGCTCCGGCCGCTCGGCGCCGAGGTCACCGAAACGCCGATCACGCCGCGCCGCTTACTGGCCGCCATCGCGAAGGCGCAGCGAGATGGGGCACAGCGAGATGGGGCGCAGCGAGATGGGGCGCAAGGCGGCGGATCGTGAAGCCGGCCCGCTTCGACTACGCGCGGCCCGCCAGCCTCGGTGAGGCGGTGGCGCTGCTGGGCACGCGCGGAACCGTCGTGAAGTGCCTGGCCGGCGGGCAGTCGCTCGGGCCGATGCTCAATCTGCGCCTGGTGCAGCCGGACCTGCTGGTCGACATCACGCGGATCCCCGAGCTCACCCGGGTCGAGGAGGATGGCGACGGCGTGCTGCTCGGCGCCTGCACCACCCACGCGGCGATCGAGGACGGCCGCGTGCCGGACGTGACCGGCGGGGTGCTGCCGGCGGTCGCCCAGGGCATCGCCTATCGCGCCGTGCGCAGCCGCGGCACCATCGGCGGCAGCCTGGCGCACGCCGACCCCGCGGCCGACTGGATCACCTGCCTGACCGCGCTCGGCGCCGAGATCGTCGTCCACGGCCCCTCCGGCCGCCGCGAACTGGCCGTGGCCGAGTTCATGCGCGGCGGGTTCGAGACGGCGCTCGAGGCCGACGAGATCCTGGAGGCGGTGCGCGTGCCCCGCCTGGGCGCCGGCGCGCGCTGGGGCTACTACAAGGTGAACCGCAAGCCCGGCGAGTTCGCCCACGCCATCGGCGCGGTGCTGCACGATCCCGAGCGCGGGGTCTGCCGCGCCGTGGCCGGGGCCACCGAATCCCGGCCCATCGTCATCGAGGACGCCAGCCGGCTGGTCGCGCGGAGCGACCGCGCGGCGGTGGTCGAGCTGCTGCGCGAGGGCGGCCTGGGGGCCGACGCCTACAGCCTGCAGATTCACGCGGTCGCCCTCGAACGCGCGATCCGGACCCTGTCATGACCGCGGCCACCGTCACCCTCACCGTCAACGGCAAGGCCGTGACCGCCGCGGTCGAGCCGCGCACCCACCTGGCCGACTTCCTGCGCGAGCAGCTGTTGCTGACCGGCACCCGTCTCGGCTGCGAGCACGGTGTCTGCGGCGCCTGCACGGTCGAAATCGACGGCCAGATCGCCCGCGCCTGCATCATCTTCGCGATCGCCTGCGACGGCGCCGAGGTGCGCACCATCGAAGGCTTCGACGACGACCCGGTGATGGCGCGGCTGCGCCAGGCCTTTACGCAGGAACATGCCCTGCAGTGCGGCTACTGCACCCCGGGCATGTTGATCGCGGCACGCGACATCGCGACCCGCCTGCCCGAGGCGGACGAGGCCCGCGTCCGGGTCGAACTCGCGGGCAATCTCTGCCGCTGCACGGGCTATGCCGGGATCGTGGCCGCGGTGCGCCGCGTGCTCGAGGAACGCCGGGCCGCGGGCGAGGCAGGGGTATCCGCGCCGTCCCCCGCCGTCGTGCGCGGGCCGGCCGCGCCGATACCCCGACCCGCCGTGGTGGCCCCCACGGTGCCCGGCATGACCTCCGCGGGGCCCGACGCGGGCATGACCACGCTTGCGCAAAGCTTCGTGGTGCGCCATCCCCGGGCGCGGGTCTGGGCGATGTTCGAGGACGTGGAACGGGTCGCGGCCTGCATGCCCGGCGCGGCGCTCACCGAGCCGCCGCGCGACGGCCACCTGGTGGGCCGCATCGCGATCAAGCTCGGACCCATGGGGGCGACCTTCGCCGGCGCGGCGACCCTGGCGCTCGACCAGGCCGCGTACCGGGGGATCATCGAGGGCAGCGGCCGCGACCAGCGCAGCGCGACCCGGGCCAAGGGGCGGATCGCCTACCGCCTGATCGAGCAGGGGGACGGGGCGACCCGGGTCGAGATCGAGGTCGCCTTCGCGCTGGCCGGCCCGCTGGCCCAGTTCAGCCGCGCCGGGATCGTGACCGATCTGGCCGGCCGCCTGACCGCCGCCTTCGCCGAGAACCTCCAGGCGCAGCTCGACGCCGAGGCCAGCGGCCAGGCCGCGCCGGCCCCCCTCGAGGCCAAACTCGATGCCGGGGGCTTGCTGTTTTCGGTGCTCTGGGCGCGCCTCAAGGCGCTGTTCGGCCGTTCCTGACCCGCCCACAATCACCCGGTAGTGCAAGAGAAATCGCTATATCAAGCATCTTATTAATATCAAGAATTGTTAGCCACGAAATATCGCTTCATATCCCGCGGGGTGAAACTGGATGCGCCCACACCGTCACAAATACGCGCAAATAACCCTTCTGGAACCTCTTCCTTGGGCTTGAAAGACCATCCATCTACGCAATTTTTAATGTAGTCAGCATGGAGAGTCACCGCCCGCCTATACACGACCCAACTTCGCTTGGTTACTGAGGAGTGCTCCCCGGGTTCAACTACACATGTCGGATCATAAAATGCACCATCTCTTATCGTCGAGATGTTAACGAGCAAATGACGATTGTTCTCACAAGAGTCCGTGAGAATCACATGAAGGTGTAATTGATCTGGATAAATGACTGGTCCTGACGGGATCAGAAGCGTACCCCGCTTCACAGCCTGGTAGGGCATTAATCAGACGCAAAAAGTCTGTCGAGAGTTCTTTCTGCTTCAATTCCTGCCGCGAGTTCACGCACATTGGATTTGCCCAAGTAACTTAGAACCCGCGCAAATGGTATTGATTGGGATGAGCCATTCGGGTCTTCCCATTCTGGACAATTATCATGAGTCCAATCGCGAATCTCAAAACCATCCATGTGGCCAAACTGCCGCCACACGTCCGCAAGCACCGCAAGTTCAGCATCGCTGAGTTCGCCTAAATCGTCCTCAGAAATATTTTCGCGTGCCAAGCCGACCCGATGCTCCGTGCGGTCGTCGATAAATTCTTCCCAATTATCACGATCCTCCTCACAACCCTTGATGTAGTCATAGGTCGTTGAATTGACTGGTCCGTGATTCATCGAAACAAACCTGTCATTCAAGATCGTGGCGTCATAGCGCTCCAAGAACTCCCGATCAGCCAAATAGATCAGTTTAACCAGCTTCAGCACCTTGATGCTTCCGCCTTCTGCCATGGCAAAATACGCTGCGACTTGTGCTGCTTTCCTGACTTTAAACATATTCTCGCTTATCCCCATCTTGCAGCCGCTGCCTTTTTGGCGATAGCGCTTCGTTGGTCCGCTGTCAGCACTGCGGCGCGAGCCACAGCGCCCACCTTGCCGCTTTTCCTTCGGCCAGACACTTTGCCTAACTCCTCCTCGGCCTCACCAGTCGCGATCCTGGCGACCGCAACGGCACAACCGACAATATCGGCAGGGCGCTTCTGTCCTCGGGACCCTTAGACATATTTCTCCAATTTTCCGACCTACTGGCCTACACTATACTGGAATATGGAGTAATTTTGTGAATTGACAAAACACGAAAATCATGCTAAGAAAGTTGCTTCTTTGGCAACTTTCTTTTTCCCCAGTCTTACCTCACTTTCCGCATTGCGTCGTTAACCATATTCCTGACCCAGTGACGGGCGCGCACTTCCCTATAATTCCAGACTGAGTCACTACCGATCACCCGCCCAGGTAGGCTTCCTTGACGTGCGGGTTGTCGAGCAGTTCCTGGCCGCTGCCGGTGAGCGTCACCTCGCCCGATTCCAGCAGATAGCAACGGTCGCAGAGTTCGAGCGCGGCATAGGCGTTCTGTTCGACCAAGAGCACGGTCACGCCTTGGGCGCGAATCTCGGAGATGATCTCGAAGGTGGTCTCGACCAGGTTGGGCGCGAGACCGAGCGAAGGCTCGTCGAACAGGATCAGCCGCGGCCGCGACATCAGCGCCCGGCCGATCGCCAGCATCTGCTGCTCGCCGCCCGACAGCGTGCCGGCCGCCTGGCGGCGGCGCTCGCTCAGCACCGGGAAGCGCTCGAAGATCCGGTTCAGGTCCTCGGCGATTCCGTCGGCGTCTCGGCGCAGGTAGCAACCCATGTCCAGGTTCTCCTGGACCGTCATGTAGGGGAACACGTGGCGGCCCTCCGGGCAGTGGGCGATGCCCTTGGCCAGGATCGCCCGCGGCCCGGCGTGGGTCACGTCCTCGCCGTCGAAGACGATCCGCCCCGCCGCCGCCGGCACAATGCCCGAGATCGCCTTCAGGGTGGTGGTCTTGCCGGCGCCGTTGGCGCCGATCAGCGTCACCAGCTCCCCCTGGCGGACCTCGATCGAGAGGTCGCGTAGCGCGCTGACCTTGCCGTAGCGGCAGTGCAGGCCGGTGATCTCAAGCACGCCCGGCCTCCCGCTTGCTGGCGCGCCGTTTGTCCGCGCCGTGCCCCAGGTAGGCGCGGATCACTTCCGGGTTGCGCTGAATCTCCTCGGGCGCCCCCTCGGCGATGATCGCGCCCTGATTGAGCACGATGACCCGATCGGAAACGCCCATCACCATGCGCATGTCGTGCTCGACCAGAAGAATGGTGATGCCGCCCGCGCGGATTCGGCCCAGCATGGCCATGAAACGCGCCGTCTCGGAGGGGTTCATGCCCGAGACCGGTTCGTCGAGAAGCAGCAGCGTGGGCTTGGCCGCCAGCGCGACGGCGACCTCGAGCAGGCGCTGCTCGCCATAGGGCAGCGCGCCGCCCAGCTCCTCGGCGTGGGCCGAAAGACCCATCATCTCGAGGATCTCGCCGGCCTGGGCGCGGAGCCGGCTTTCCTCGTCGCGCACCCGGGGCCGGGCCAGCAGGATCTCCCAGAGGCGCGCTCCGGCGTGGCGGTGCAGTCCGATCATGATGTTGTCGGTCACCGTATTGGCGGCGAAGACGCTGGTCTTCTGAAAGGTGCGCACCACGCCGAGGTCGGCGATCTGGTTCGGCCGCAAGCCGTTCAGGCGCTTGCCCCGGTAGCGGATCGAGTCGCCGCTGACCGACAGGAACCCGGTGATGGCGTTGAACGCCGTGGTCTTGCCGGCGCCGTTCGGGCCGATCAGGCTGGCGATCTCGCCCTCGTACACGTCGAAGCTGACGTTGGCGAGCGCGACCAGGCCGCCGAAGCCGATCGTCAGGCGGTCGATGTCGAGAACCACCTCCCGGCTCCTTGGGGCCGCGCTCATGCGCGTTCCTCCCCGGTCTTCGGCGGCGCATCGAACCGCTCCTTCCACCAGGACGAAACCGCCGGCACGATGCCATCGGGCAGGAAATACACGATCAAGATCATGAGCACGCCGTAGATCACCCACTGCATCTCGGGGCTGGCGACCTCGCGCAGCGCCTCGGGCAGAATGCCGAAGATCAGGCCGCCGACGATCGGCCCGGCGAGCGTGCCCTTGCCGCCGGTGACCACCATGATCACCATGGTCACGGTGTAGATGAACAGGAACACATCCGGGTCGATGATCCGGATGTAGTGGGTATAGAGCCCGCCGGCGGCGCCCGCGATGGCGGCCGAGACCACGGCCGCGAGCACCAGCGAGCGGGTCACGTCGACGCCGACGGAGGCGGCCAGCGGCTCGTTCTCGCGCAGCGCGATCATGGCGCGTCCCAGGCGCGAACCGACCAGCCGCGCGATCACCACGTAGGACAGGATGCAGGTCACCAGCACCAGGTAGTAGTTGGGAATCTTGCGCCAGAAGGTGAGTTCCCAGAGCCCGGGCACGCCCAATGTGAACGGCGGGATGTTGTTGAGCGCCATCGGCCCTTCGGTCAAATCGATCCAGTTGAGCGCGACCAGGCGCACGACCTCGGCGAAGCTGATGGTGACGATGACGAAGTAGGCGCCGCGAACCTTGAACGAGATCTTGCCGATCAGCCAGCCGAAGAACCCGGCGACCACGATGCCCGCCAGGAAGGCGATCCAGACCGGCTGGGCCGGGAACACGAAGGTGTAGCTGTCGGTCAGCTCGAGGTCGAAGCCGAGCGAGACCAGCGCGCTGGTGTAGCCGCCGATGCCGAAGAAGGCGACGTGGCCCAGGCTCAACTGCCCGGTGTAGCCGAGCAGCAGGTTGAGGCTCATCGCCGCGATGATGAAGATGCCCGCAACGATCAGAATGTGCAGGTAGTACTGGTCGGTCATCCAGAGCGGAATCGAGAACAGGAACCCGACCCACAGCCCAGTCGCCCAGCGATTCATCGATTGCGCTCCGGGCGGGTCATCCGATGCGCTCCGCGCGCGCGAACAGGCCGGTCGGCCTGAAGATCAGCACCACGATGATGATCAGGAAGCCCATGCCGTCCCGGTAGCCCGACGAGATGTAGCCCGCCCCCAATTCCTCGACCAGCGCGAGCAGGAAGCCGCCCAGCGCCGCGCCCATGAAGTTGCCCATCCCGCCCAGGATGACGATGGCGAAGGACTTCAGCGCGGCCATGTCGCCCATGCCCGGCACCAGCACGAAGACCGGCCCCAGCAGCGCCCCCGCGGCGGCCGCGAGGCCGGAGCCGAGCGCGAAGGTGGCGGTGTGGATGGCGTTGATGTTGACCCCCATGAGCGCCGCCGTCTCGCGGTCCTGGAAGGTCGAGCGCATGGCCTTGCCCAGCCGGGTGCGGTGGATCAGCAGGTGGGTGCCGACGATCAGCATTATCGCCACGCAGAATACGAAGATGCGGATCCAGGAAACCGAAACCGGACCGATCACCAGCGGGTCGATCGGAAACGGATGGTTCACCGACTTGGCGACCCCGGTCCAGGCCAACTGCTCCGTGTTCTGCATGGCGATCCAGGCGCCGATCATGACCAGCATGGTGGTGTCGATGCTGGCGCCCCGGAGCCGCCGCAGCAGGACGAATTCGATCGCAGCACCCAGCGCGATGCCGAGCACCATCGCGAACACCAGGGCCAGGAAGAAATTGGCGCTCAGCGTCATGGTGAAGAAGAACACCATGTAGGCGCCGAAGGTATAGAGCTCGCCGTGGGTGAAGTTGACCACCCGCATGATACCGAAAATCAGCGTCAGGCCGATACCGAGCAGAGCGTAGGTGCCGCCCAGCATGGTGGCGTTGAGCAGATGCTGCAGAAATTGATCCAAGGAGCCGCCCCCTTCGGGTGCCCCCTAAGGGGGTATTATTCCCCGGAAGCCGGTGCTTGGCCTCCGGGGAATATGACCGACGGTTTGGTTATCGGTATCGGTCGCCAAGCCTTATGGCAGGGCGACCTTGCCATCCCTTATGGTCACGATATAGACGTTGGGCACGTTCTGGCCGCTCTCCTTGCCCGCCGGGCCTTGCTTGATGAAGGCGATGTCGCCGTTGACGCCGTCGACCTTGACGCCCCAGAGGGCCTGGCGGATGGCGTCGGAATCGACCTTGCCGGCCGCCTCGATGCCCGCCGCGATGGTCATGATGCCGTCGTGGCCGCGGAAACCCTCGGTCAGCCCGGCGAAGTTGTGGCCGCGCTTGTTCCACTCGTCGACGAACTTCTTCGCCACGTCCGGATTGGGCGCCGCCTCCGGGAACCAGGGCGCGAAGAACAGCAGGTGATAGCTGCCTTCGGCCGCGGCACCGGCCTGGGCGATCAGCTGATCCGGCGAGGACGAACCGCCGGTGGTGATGATCCGGTGCGAGACGCGTTGCTCCTTGACCTGCTTGAGTATCAGGGTGATCTGCTCGACGCCGGAGGTGACGAACAGGGTATCGCCGCCCGAAGCCTTGATCTTGGCCAGTTGCGCCGAAAGGTCCTGGGCCTTGGCGTCCATGGTCTCGACCACGCCGACCGATATGCCCTTGCCCTCCAGCATCTTCTTGAACTCGCTCGCCGCGCCGCGGCCCCAATCGTTGTTGACGACCAGGAAGTCCGCCTTCTTGATGTCGAATTGATCGACCTTGGTGCCGAACGACTGGGCCTCCATGGCCGAGGTCGGGCTGATGCGGAAGATCCAGGGGTTGCCCGAGGTCGTGATCTTGCCCGAGGACGAGGTCTCGACCACCATCGGCACGCCGTATTCCATCAGCTTGGGCATGACCGCGAGGGTATAGGTCGAGCTCCAGGCGCCCATCATCACGGTCACCTTATCGCGCACGATCAGCTTCTCGGCGGTGGCGACCGCTTCCTTCGGATTGCTCTTGTTGTCCTCGACGATCAACTCGATCTTGTGTCCGAGGACACCGCCGGATTCGTTGACAAACGATTCGGCGATCTTGGCGCCCTGCACCACGTAGTTGCCGGAAGCCGCGACCGCGCCGGTCAACGGCTGGGTGACGCCGATCTTGATGGTCTCGCCCGCGCCCGCGGTTCCCGCAAGTCCGAGCAGGGCAGTGGCCGCAATAGCGAAACTCGCGCTCTTGATCCAGGTTCTCATATCGATCCTCCCTTAGTTTCGGTTCGTCCGAATCGTTGTGATTTTCAATCCGGCTCCGGGGCCGTGCGTCGATGAGTGCATAAGGTGCTAACTATAGTAAGACCCACTCTATATCAGAGCGCGACACCTGCCTACTGAAAATCGCCTCCGAAGGCGCCGATGGGGCGATCCAGGATAGGAAACCACCGCCCCGGTCATCCGCCGGCGTCCCTGGCTATCCGACCGCTTTCCTCGGCCGCAA
The DNA here is from genome assembly GCA_022572685.1 of Pseudomonadota bacterium. Taxonomy (GTDB): domain Bacteria; phylum Pseudomonadota; class Alphaproteobacteria; order Kiloniellales; family J153; genus JACZVL01. The sequence goes on along the minus strand of JACZVL010000001.1, from coordinate 35,020 downwards.
TGCGCTTGGCGATGATCTGGCGCAGGCGGAACTTCTGGACCTTGCCCGAAGGCGTGGTCGGCAGTTCGTCCACCAACTCGACGCGCTCGGGCCACTTGGGCTTGGCGACCCCGGCGCGCGCCATCCAGTCCCGCATCTCGGCCAGATCCAGGCTCTGTCCGCCCTTGGGCCCGCCCTTGGGCCCGTCCTTGAGAATGATGAAGGCGCAGGAGCGTTCGCCCAGCCGGGGATCGGGCATCCCGACCACCGCCACGTTGAGCACTTTCGGGTGGGAGAAGATCACGTTCTCGATCTCCACCGGCGAGATGTTGACCCCGCCGCGTATGATCAGGTCCTTGATCCGGCCGGTGATCTTGACGTAGCCGTCCGCGTCCAGGCGGGCCTGATCGCCGGTCCGGAAGTAGCCGTCGGCCAGGTAGGATTCGGCCGTCAGTTCGGGTTGGCGGTAGTAGCCGCGCGTCACCATGGGCCCCCGCGCCATGAGCTCGCCGTCGGCGCCGGGGGGCAGCGTGTCGCCCTCGGGATCGACCACCTTCAGCTCCATGCCGCCGCAGGGCAGTCCGTCGGTGGTGTAGAGCTTTTCCTCCGGCGCATCGAAGGGACAGGTGGTGACGCCGCCGCACTCGGTCATGCCCCAGAGCGGCGAGGTAAAGGTCTCGGGCAGCGCGACCCGGGCGTCGCGCACCAGCTGCTCGGGCACCGAGGTGCCGCCGCAGAGGAAGACCCGCAAGGCCGGCAGCCCGCCGCAAGCCCGGAGCGCGGGGTGCTTGATCGTGTCGATGAGGAACGGCGTCGCCGCGGCCATGTAGGTGCAGCGTTCCTGGTGCAGCAGCTCGATCGCCGGTCCCGGGTCCCAGTATTCGAGCAGCGTGATGCTGCCGCCGATGGTAAAGGTCATGCGCAGGGCGTGGGTGAAGCCGATCGCGTGACCGAGCGGCGAGCAGGAGAACACGCGGTCGTCCTGGTTGAGGCCGTAGCGATCCATCAGGCCCTTGTTGGTGGCGATCAGCACCTCGGTGTCGAAGATCGCGCCCTTGAGGTCGCCGGTGGTGCCGGAGGTAAAGCCGATCGCGGTCATGTCGCCCAGGCCCGGCCCGAGCGTGGACGGCGGCGCGGCCCCGGCCTGGCTCTCCCAGGAATGGCGCATCAGCGCCTCGTAGCCGACCAGGCCCGGCGCCTCCCCCGCCGCGTCGAGGCCGACCAGAAAGACCTGCTCCAGGCTGGCGTTGTCGCGCCGCAGCGCCGCGCCCATGGCCTTGTAGTCGTGGCCGCGGAAGCGCGCCGGCAGAACCAGGGCCTTGGCCTCGGTCAGCGCGAAGATGCGCGTCAGCTCGTGCTCGCGGTAGACGATCGGAATGTTGACCGTGACCGCGCCGATCGCCGTCAGGGCCAGGTGAAAGGTCAGAAACGGCGTCCAGTTCGGCAGCTGCAGGACCACCAGGTCGCCGGGTCCGATGCCGTAATGGCGAAGGCCATGCGCCAGCCGCTCGACCTGCTGGGCGATGTCGCCGTAAGTAAAGCGCCCGAACACCGGATCGACGATCAGCTCCCGGTCGCAGTCCTTCTCGGCGATTTCGAACAGCCGATCGGTGATCAAGCAGCCCTCGGCGCCGGTGGTCCCAGCGGTCATAGAATCCGTCCCGGTTCCAGCTTCTCCAGTGCCGGCATGACCTCCCCGGCGATGCGCTCGAGGTGGGGGCGCCGGCCGTCGGCTGGCATGATCGGGGCCAGAATGAAGTAGTTGACCCCCGCCGCCACGTAGGGCGCCAGGTAGTCGACAATCCGCTCCGGCGGCCCATAGGCGCAATATTTTTCCACCAGCTCGGTAAAATCCTGCTCGTAGCGGTAGCTCATCTCCGCGACGCCGCGCCGGCGCGCTTCGTCGATGTCGTCGTGGAGGCTGACGTAGACGAAGACCGCGAAGGTGTAATCGCGCGGCAGGGTGCGGCCCGCCTCTTCCGCAAACTCCTTGACCTTGAAAAAGGAATCTCGGCAGCGATCGGCCGTGTACATGTAGGGGTGCCAGCCGTCGCCCAGAGTCGCGGCCCGGCGCATCGGGCCCTCCTGGCGGCCGGATACCCAGATCGGCGGCCCGTTGGGTTGAACCGGCCGGGGCAGCATGTCGACGTCCTTGAGCTGGAAGATCTTGCCGTCGTAGTCGAAGCGCTCGCCGCTCCAGTACTTGCGCATGATCTCGAGCGCCTCGGTGGTGCGGCGGCCGCGTTCCTTGATCGGCACGTCGCAGCCCTCGAATTCGCGCGGATAGTCACCGCCGACGCCGACGGTCAAGAGCAAACGGCCCTCGGAGAGCACGTCGAGACAGGACAACTGTTTGGCGATCATGGTCGGATGGCGCAGCGGCAGCAGCAGGGTGGCGGGGCCCATCTTGATCCGGGTGGTCAGGCCGGCGACGTAGGACAGCAGGGTCACCGCCTCCATGATCGGCCGGTGATAGACGATGTGTTCACCGGTCCAAAACGAATCGAATCCGAACTCCTCCGTGGCGAGAATGTCCTCCCGCGACCACAAATCGCCGCCGCAACTGACCCCGAGTTTCACTGGCATCGCAATTTCCTCCCCGGACGCGCCATCGTTTACCCGACCCGGTATTTTTCGATCTTGTCCGGGTCCAATTCGATGCCGAGGCCCGGCCGGTCCGGCACCTTCAGGCAGCCGTCGGCGTATTCGAACGGCTCGGTGATGATATCGTCGGTGTAGAACACCCCGCCGACCTTGGTCTGCTCCCGGCCCTCCAGGGTGTTCACGGTGATCACGCCGGGCAAGACGGTCCCCTCCAGGGCGGCGGCGAGGTGCAGGTTGGAAGCGTTGCCGACGCCGCCCTCCAGGGAGCCGTTGACATTGATCGGAAGCCCCGCCGCGCGCCCGATGGCGCCGATCTCCATGGCGCGGATCAGGCCGCCGGACTTGGTGAAATAGATCGAAATCACGTCCGCGGAGCCGCGCTTGACCACCTCGATGGCGTCCTGCGGCGTCCAGCAGCCCTCGTCGACGATGACCGGGATCTCGACCGCGCGGCAGACCGCCGCCATGGCGTCGACGCCCTCGACCGGCTGCTCGACCGCCGAGATGCCCGCCTCCGCCTGCATCGCCTTGATGCTGTTGGCCGCGGTCTTGACGCTGTTGTAGCCGCGGTTGATGTCGGGAAAGATGGTGACCCCGTCGCCGACCGCGCGGCGGATCGCCTTGACGATCGCCAGGTCCTCCGCCGGCTCGCCGGGTACCTTGATCTGAAGCCAGCTGATGCCGTCGGCGACGACCTGGGCCGCTTCCTCCGCCGCCGACTCGGGCGATGCGATCCCGACGCTGTGGCACAGCGGTATTTCGCTGCGCACGGCGCCGCCGAGCAGCTGATATACCGGCACCCCGAGGCTGCGTCCCATGATATCGAACAAGGCGCTTTCGATCATCGCCTTGGTATAGGGATAGCCGCGGATTGCCACGTCGGCCCGGGCCAGGATGTTCTTGACCGCGAAGGGGTCCGCGCCCTCCAGCATGGGGGCGAAGCACTCCCGGATCAGGTAGCAGACGATGCCCGGGTCCTCGCCGAAGTAGCGCCCATGCTCGCCGCCCCAGCTGAGGATCGCCGGCGCCTCGCCCAGGCCGGTGATGCCCGCGTCGGTGGTCACCTTCAGGATCACGTAGCGCCCGATCGGCACCTGGAGCGAGCGCCAGGTGTAGGACGCGCGCCCCGGCAACTCGATGACGATGGTCTCCAGCCCGGTGATCTTCATCTCTTCGCCCCCTGGTAACCATAGGCCTCGCGGCTCCGCTGGGGTGTGGTCTTTTCCTCGCGCAGGTCGCGTTCGATCGCCGCCGGGTCGCGCTCTTCCGGCGGCCCGTAGCCACCACCGCCTTGGGTCCTCATGCTGAGCACGTCGCCGCGTCGGAGCGCGCAGTTCACGGTTTTGGAGTGAAGCTCGCGGGCGTCCGGGCCATCGGGATTGAGGATCAGGCGGCCGGTCGCACCGTCGCCGCCGCCGAACAGGCCGAAGGGTGCGACCTTGAACTTGTCGAACTGGGTGTTGAGCGTGCCGCTTTCGTCCAGGAACTCGATGTCGCGCCGCACCCCCAGGCCGCCGCGGTGGCGGCCGATGCCCCCGGTATCGGGAAGATACTCATAGCGCCGGAAGCGCAGCGGATAGGTCATCTCCACCATCTCGATCGGCGTATTGGCCAGATTGTGGATGCCCTGCGAGTAGCAGTCGAGCCCATCCTTGGTCTGGCGCCCGCCACCGCCGCCGACCTCGATGTCGAAGAAGGTCCAGCCGCGCCGGTCGCCACCGCCCCCGCCCCCGCCCTTGCCGTCGCCGGACAGGATGTAGACGTTCGACATGCCGTAGTAGGCGGCGGTGATCCGCTCCGGCACCACCTGAGACAGCGCCATCATCATGGCATTGACGATGGTGTGGGTGATGGCGTTGCGGCCCACCACCGGCGCCGGCGGCAGCGCGTTCACCACGGTCCCCTCGGGCGCGGTGATTCGGATCGGCTTATAGATGCCGTAGTTGGCCGGGATCGTCGGGTCCAGGATCGCGAGAACCGCGAAGTAGATCGCCGACTCGCAAGACGAGATCGTCGCGTTGATCGGTGAGCGGCGCTGCTGGTCGGTTCCGGTGAGGTCGACGTGGATCGAGCCGTCGCCGATGGTGACCTTGGTGACCACCCGGATCGGCTGGTCCACGACGCCATCGTCATCGACAAAGTACGTGCCCTCGTAGGTTCCCGCCGGGAGTTCCCGGAGCTTCGCCCGCAGGCGCGCCTCGGAGGCCTCGGCCGCCTGCTCCATGCAGTCCATGAGCGTGGCGACGCCGTAGCGCTCGACCAGATCGAGAACGCCGCCGTGACCGATGTCGAGTGCCGCGGTCTGGGCCCGCAGGTCGCCGCTGGTGGTCTCGGGCTGGCGAACGTTGGCCGCGATCAGGGCGAACAGCCGCTCGTTCAGCTTGCCCTCTTCGAACAGCTTGATGGGTGGGATGCGCAAGCCCTCCTGATAGATCTCGACCGCGTCGCCGGCGTAGCTTCCGGGCCGCATGCCGCCGATGTCCAGGTGGTGGCCCAGGGATCCGCAGATCGCCACCAGCTCGCCCTCGGCGAAGACCGGCAGGAAGGTCTGGATGTCGGGCAGGTGCTGCCCGCCCTTGTAGGGATCGTTGGTGACCACGATGTCGCCCGGCTTCCAGTCCTCGATCGGGAAGGTCTCGTCGATCGTCGTGCGCAGCGAGCGCGACATGGAGTTCAGATGGATCGGAATGCGGCACGATTGGGCGATGATCCGGCCCTTGGGGTCGAAGAGGGCCGTCGAGTAGTCGAGCATTTCCCGGATCACCGTGGAATAGGAGGTGCGCAGAATGGTCGCCGCCATCTGCTCGGCCACGCCCACCAGCGCGTTGTTGACGACCTCGAGAGTGACGGGATCGACGCGCATGGCCTCACTCCCCGATCTGGATCAGCAGGTTGCCGAACTCATCGACCTCGGCCCGCTGTCCGGGATGAATGACGGTGGTGGTGTCGAGCTGCTCGACGATCGCCGGGCCCTCGAAGCTGGCGCCGGCGGCGAGCCCGTCCCGATCGTAGATCGCGGTATCGACGAAGCCCGCCGCCTCGTCGAAGTAGACCGGGCGGTGCTCCTTCGGCGTGGCCGGGCCGGCCCGGCGCGCCTGGCTCTTGAGCGGCGGCGCCGAGGTCAAGCCGATCCCGGCGACCCGGCCACTGACGAACTCGACCGGCTTGTCCGGATGATTGTGGGCGTAGAGCCGTTGGTGCAGATCGTGGAAGCTCTGGACGATGGTCTCGATGGCGGGCGCGTCGATGTCTCCCTCCGGGACCGGAACGTTGACCTCGTAGGCCTGGCCGAGATAGCGGAAATCGGCGCTGCGCCGGAGCCGGCGAGCCGCTTCCGGCACGCCGTCGCGGACCAGCGCCGCGCGGGCCTCGGCGTCGAGTTCGGCAAACAGCGGCCCAAGATGCTCGGCCGTGACGCCCGCGCCGCGTGCAACCCGGGTCTGCACGAAGTCGTGCCGGATATCGGCCATCACCAGCCCGATCGCCGAGAACACGCCCGGCCGTTCGGGCACCAGGACCGTGGGGATGCCGACCTCCTTGGCCAGCGCCGCGGCATGCATGGGGCCGGCGCCACCGAAGGCGACCAGGGTCAGATCGCGCGGATCGAAGCCCTTCTCGGCCGAGCTGATCCGCATGGCGCGCTCCATGTTGGCGTTGGCGATGCGGATGATCCCCGCCGCCGCGGCCTCGTCCGACAGGCCGAGCGGGGTGCCGATCCGCGCCGCCAGCACCCGCCGCGCGGCATCGAGATCCATCTTCATCTCGCCGCCCAGGAAGCGTTCCGGATGGAGTCGGCCGAGCACCAGGTTGGCATCGGTCACGGTCGGCTCCTCGCCGCCGCAGCCGTAGGCGGCCGGCCCGGGCTCGGACCCCGCGCTTTGCGGACCGACATGCAGGCCCTGGGTTTCGTCCAGCCACGCGATGCTGCCGGCCCCGGCGCCGATGGTGTTGATCTCGATCATGGGCAGCATCACCGGATGCTCGGCAATGCCGCCTTCGGTGGTCATGCGCAGCTCGCCCCGGTGGATCAGCGAGATATCCGTGCTGGTGCCGCCCATGTCGACGCCCAGAAGATTGGCCCGATCGGTCGCCTTGCCGATCCGCTGGACCGCGAGCGCGCCGCCCGCCGGGCCAGAGGTGATCAGGCGAACCGGATAGTCCTGGGCGGCACCGATCGTGAGCGAACCGCCGTTCGACTGCATGAGCAGGATCTGCGCGTTGGGCAGAACGCTGCGGATGCGCGGCGCCAACTCCTCCAGGTAGCGCGTGACCAGGGGCATGGCGGCGGCGTTCAGCGCCACGGTGCTCATGCGCTCGAACTCCCGGATCTCGCGGCAAACCTCCTGGGAGGCCGAAACATGGATTCCCGGCAGCCCCTGGCGCAGCCAATCCTTGGCCAAGGCCTCGTTGGCCGAGTTGACGAAGGAGTTGAGGAAGCAGACCGCGACCGCCTCGGCGCCGCTGTCACGGATCGCGTCGAACAGGCCCCGCACCGCGTCGTGATCGAGCTCCTTGAGGACCTCGCCGTCGGCCGCCGTGCGTTCCGCGACGCAGAAGCGGCGCTCGCGCGGGATCACCGGCAGGGGCTTGTCCTGCAACAGGTCGTACATGTCGGGCCGGAAGTGGCGGCCGATCTCCAGCACGTCGCGAAAGCCCTCGGTGGTCACCAGCGCCGCCTTGGGCAGCTTGTGCTCGAGCACCGCATTGGTAATCAGGGTGGTGCCGTGAACCAGCAGCGAGACGCGCGCGGCATCGACCTTCGCCAGCACCAGTCCGCGCTCCACCGCGTCGATCAGGGCGCCGGCGGGATCACCGCGCCGGCTCGGGACCTTGGAGATGGTGACACGGCCGCTATCCTCTTCCATCACCGTGATGTCCGTGAAGGTGCCGCCGATATCCACGCCCAGCCGGATCGCGTTCATTTCCGCCCCGCCGCCCGCTCGCTCGCGCCGCTTTGTGGGCGCTCCGCGTCGTCGTCCGCACCCGCCGCCTGGCCGAACGGCACCTCGTATTTGAACTTGCAACGGTCGATCCGGTAGGAGATCACGCCGGCTTCCACGGGGGTTCCGTCCTCCAGCAGGTAAGTAAAGGTGTTGGCGAGAATCAGCCCGCCCGGCGAGAGGCCCAAGGCCGCGGCGACGTCCATCGATGACGGAACGATCTCGCTCTCCCAATCGACCGCGGTGATCCGCTTGCCGACCAGGTCCTCGAGAACTTGCGAGGCGTCGCGGTGTTCGATCAGGTGCGGCTCGATACGCGCGGCGATCGCCATGGGGTAGTGCCGCCGGTCATGACAGACGATCCGGTCGTCGACCAGCCGCACCAGCGACAGGAACCCGGCCGAACCATCGCCGGGCAGGCGCAGGCGCGCGCGAATGAAGTCGGGCACGATGGACTTGGGTTGGTAGGCCAGGACCCGCGTCTCGAATGCGACACCTTGTTCCGTGAGGTCGCGCTCGAAGCTGTACAACGGCGAGAAGCGTCGCGTGATCTTGGGCGGACTGACCACCGTACCGCGGCCGCGGAACCGCGAAATCAGGCCGCCGCGCTCCAGAAGATCGAGCGCCTCGCGCAGGGTCACGCGGCTGATGCCGAAGCGCCGGGCCAACTGCTGTTCGGTGGGCAGCAGGGTGTTGGGCGCCAGCTCGGATATCTCGCGGCGCAGCGCCTCGGCCACGGCCTGGTATTGGGGGACTTTCCCCGTCATGACCGATCTTTCCTCCCACTTCCCGACCCGCGAGTGTCGATTGGTATGGATCTATTTGTCAATACAAATATGCCCAGGGAGTCGCTTGATCTTCAGGTATCCAGCACCGAGTCATGGAACAGGCTGTCCACGGGAATCGGCGCGTCGATCAGGCCCTGGTCGGCGACATAATCGATGAAGCGCGCCAGGTTGGCGCGGTTCGCCGCCAGTCCCGAGGGCCAGGGGTCGGCGCCGAAGGTCGCGCGCTGGGCCTCGAGCTCGTTGCGCCCGAACAGCAGCAGGGAATAGCTGGGATCGTCGTAGAAGGCCTCGGTTTTCGCCTTCGCCTGCTCCCACATGTCGATCATCGCCCGGGGCAGCCAGGGCTCGCGCGCCACCAGATCGTCGGGAAACACCATCAGGTGCATGATCGGGCAGTAGCCGTGCTTGCCGAAGTAGCGGGTCGCCTCGGCACGCGGATCCGGGAACAGGCGCCGCACCCGGTCGCTCCGGCCGACCGCCGAGGCCGGGGGCAGGGGATGGAACATGGCGTCGAGCTCGCCCTCGGCCAGCATATCGCCGACCCTCTTGCCCGCCGGCACCTTTTGGACCGAAACGTCCGCGCCGGCCTCCCAGGACAGTTCCTCGTCGGACTGAACGAACCAGTCGATGCCCTCCCAGGGGACGCCGTAGTCGAACTTGAGGTCGCCCTTCGCCAGCACCGAGAGCGTGGTCTGGAACGAGACCACGCCGACCTTCTTGCCGATCAGGTCCTTGGGCTCCGCAATGCCGGCATCGACGTTGACGAACATGCAGTTCTGGCTGAACAGCCGGCGCGGGAACACCGGCGCCGCGGTGAACCCGCCGCCCCGGCTCTTCGAGATGATGTAGGAGGACAGGGACTGCTCGCAGATATCGAATTCCCGGTCCCGGAACATGCGGCCGTGGCGGTCGGTGCCGTCCCGGTGCACCGCGTCGCCCAGCCCGACCTCGAGGACCCGCAGTTCGACTCCCTCCGGCAGGCTCACCGCGCCCATGAAGAACGGCACGTGGCGGTCGAGACGCTCCAGCGCGATGGTCAGTTTCAGCCTGGCGATGGCGCCCTCCTACCCGGCCGCCAAGAGGCGGTTCGGCGACTCTATTGCCAATCTTCAAACACCGTCAACCGATGCATGGACCCGGCCTCCGGCGCGTGGTTCAATGGATCGCCGCTCGGTTCCACGAGCACGCGCGCGCGTTTCCGTCGCGCGCGTTTTCGTCGAAGGGAAGGTAAGGGGAGGGAATATTCTAAAGTGGAGATCGACAACGAATTCGAGGTGCCCGTCCCCATCGACGAGGCCTGGGCCATCCTGACCGACATCGAGGGCATCGCACCCTGCATGCCCGGCGCCGAGGTGACCGAGGTCGTCGACGAAACCAGCTTCAAGGGCAAGATTTCGGTCCGGCTCGGCCCGGTGGCGCTGGTCTTCAACGGCACCGCGCGCTTCGAGGAGATCGACGAGGCCGGATACCGGGCGCGGGTCAAGGCCTCGGGCAGCGACTCCAAGGGCCGGGGCGGCGCGGCCGCCACGGTGGATTTCCATCTGGAGCCCGACGGAAACGTCACCAGGGTGCTGATCCACACCGATTTGCAACTTTCCGGTTCGGTCGCGCAATACGGCCGCGGCGCCGGCATGATCTCCGCGCTCGCCGCGCAGCTGATCGGGCAGTTCGCCGACTGCCTGAAGGCGACCCTGGCCAAGCGTGAAGGCGCGGAGGCGGCGCTCCCGGAACCCGCTCCGGCCCGACCGATCTCCGCCGTCGCCCTTGGATTCCGCGTCTTGTGGGACGCCATCCGCGGCGCGATTCGGCGCCTGTTCGGGCGCGGCTGACCGCTCCGCAAGAACCGCCCGGACGCGCAACTCAGCTTCCCTGCTTCCCGGCCGCGATCAGCTCGATCAACCGGCCCGGTGAGATCGGCGCCTCGGCGATGCGCACCCCGAAGGGCTCCAGCGCGTGCTCGATCGCCGAGATGACCGCGCCGGCCACGGGCACGGTTCCGGCCTCGCCGATCCCCTTCACGCCGAGCGGGTTCAGGGTCGAGGGATGCTCGACGTGGATGATCTCGAAGTTCGGCACCTCGGCCGCCGTCGGCAGCAGATAGTCGGCGAGGGTGGTGGTGACCGGCTGGGCATTCTCGTCGTAGCCCATCCATTCGAACAACGTGTTGCCGATGCCATGGACGGTGCCGCCGACAAGCTGGCCTTCGGCGAGCGTCGGGTTGATCAGCCGCCCGCTGTCGTTGGCCATGACGTAGCGCAGAATCCTGACGCCGCCGGTGCCGATATCGACCTCGACCTCGACCACGTGGGCGGCATTGGCGTAGGTCACGTCCGGCGGCCGGAAGTTGACGCACGACTGCAGCCAGGGCGTGACCTCCTTGGGCAGGGAGTAGCCCTTGGCGCCGGACAGCGCCTTGGCGATGTCGGCCAGGCTCATGGACAGCTCCGGCGCTCCCTTGACCCGTGCCTCGCCATCCTTGAGCTCCAGGTCCCGTTCGGACACCTCCAGGGTGTGGGCGGCGACCTTGAGCGCCTTGTCGCGGACCTCGATGGCGGCGAGGTGGACCGAGCTGCCCCCGGTCACCGTCTGGCGGCTGCCGTAACCGCCGATGCCGTGCAGCACGGCGCCGGTATCGCCCGCGACGACCGTGATCTCCCCGGGCGGAACCCCGAGGTGTTCGGCGCAGATCTGGGCCAGGCTGGTCTTGGTGCCCTGGCCCATCTCCATGGCGCCGGTGTAGATGCTGACGCGGCCCGAACGGCCGACCCGCACGACGCCCGACTCGAAGGGTCCGCGCCCGGTCACCTTGACCATGTTGCTGACCCCGATGCCCAGGTAGCGCCCCTCGGACCGGGCCCGGGCCTGACGCGTGGCGAAGCCGGCGTAATCGGCGGTCTCCAGCGCCTGGACCTGGCAGGCCGGGAAGTCGCCGGTGTCGTAGATCGTCGGTGTCCCCTCGCGAGTCTTCATCGGATGCTCGTAGGGCATCTGGTCGGCCGGAATCAGGTTGCGGCGCCGCACCTCGGCCCGGTCCAAGTCGAGCCCGCGCGCGATCTCGTCCAGCAACCGTTCCATGGCGAAGCATGCTTCCGGGTAGCCCGCGCCCCGGATCGGCACGCAGCCGACCTTGTTGGTCTCGGTCACGACCACGTCGATCCGATAGTTCGGCACCACATAGGGTCCGGGAACCGCGATCGCGCTGTTGTGCGGCGTGTGCAGCCCCATCATGGTGTAGGCGCCCTGGTCGTGGATGATCTTGCCGCGGACCCCCTGTATCCGGCCCTCGCCGTCGCAGGCGATCTCCAGGTCCCAGTACTGGTCGCGCTCCTGGACCGCCGCCAGGAAATGCTCGCGCCGGTCCTCGACCCATTTGACCGGGCGTTCCAACAGCCGCGCCGCCACGGCCACCATGACGTCCTCGGGATAGATCACGTTCTTGCCGCCGAAGGCACCGCCGACGTCGGGCACGATGACCCGCACCCCGCTTTCGTCGACACCGAACAGCTCCATCAGCCCGTTGCGCAGCTTGTGCGGAGTCTGGACCGAGGCCCAGACCGTCATCTCGTCCCCGACCGCGCTGTAGCTCGCGATAATGCCGCGCCCCTCGATCGAATGGGCCGCGCCGCGGTGCTGCTTCAGGGAAATGGCGAAGACATGGTCGGCCGCGGCGAAGGCGGCCGTACAGTCGCCGTAGTCGGCGCGAATCTCGGCGACGATGTTGTCTTTCGCCTCGAGATGCACCTTGGGCGCGCCGGGCGCCGCCGCGTCGCGGCAATCCGCGGCCGGTTGCAGTGGCTCGTAGTCGACCTCCACCAGAGCGGCCGCGTCCTCCGCAATATAGCGCGACTCCGCGACCACCGCCGCGACCGGTTCGCCGACGAAACAGGTCTCGTCCTTCGGCAGCACCACCGGCCAGGTGGTGTCGGGAAACTTCGCGCCGCCCTTATCCTGCGGAATCCGGTCCGCGGTCAGCACGGCGGCCAAGTCGGCGTGGCTGTAGACGGCGTGTACGCCGGGCAGGGCCAGCGCCTTGCCGGCATCGATGCCGCGAATCAGGGCGTGGGGATGGGGGCTGCGCACGAAGGCCATCTCCAGCATGCCCGCCATGTGAATGTCGTCGAGGTACTGCCCCTGTCCGGTAAGCAGGGCCCGGTCCTCGAACCGCCCGATGCGCGCGCCGATAAACGACTCGGTCATGACAAGCCCACCGCTTGCGCCCGCATCCGCTGGGCCGCATCGAGCGCCGCGGCCACGATCCCCTGGTAGCCGGTGCAGCGGCACAGGTTGCCGGATAGCGCCTCGCGCACCTCCGTCTCGCTCGGATCGGGGTTGGACTCCAGGAATTCGACCAGGGTCATCAGCATGCCTGGGGTGCAGAAGCCGCATTGCAGTCCGTGGTTGTCGTGGAACGCTTGCTGCAACGGGTGAAGCGTGCCGTCATCGCCGGCCAGGCCCTCGACCGTGGCGATCGCGGCGCCGTCGGCCTGCACCGCGAGCATCAGGCAGCTGCGCGCCGCCTGGCCATCGACGAGTATCGTGCAGGCACCGCAGACGCCGTGCTCGCAGCCCAGGTGGGTACCGGTGAGGCCCAAGTGATGGCGCAGGCAGTCGGCCAGGGTGACCCGGGTCTCGATCTCGAGCTGGTGGCGGACGCCGTTGACCGTCATCTCGATCTTGCGGGTCTCGGTCATGAGGCGCGTTCTCCGCCGGCCCGGGTAAAGGCAGTATCAAGCGCCCGGTGGGTCAAGACCTCGGCCAGATGCCGCCGGTAGGCCGAAGAGGCATGAACGTCCTCCATGGCGTCGATCTCACCGCAGGTGGCGGCCGCCTCCTGAAACGCCGAGCCGCCGCGGCTTCCCGTCACCGCGGCCTCCACCGCCGCACACCGCAACGGTCCCGGCCCGACGCCGCCAAGAACCACCGAAGCGCGGTGGATCGCGCCGTCGCCGCCCAACTCCAGCAACACCGCCACCGCGACCACCGCGAAATCGCCGTGGCGGCGGGCGAACTCGACGAAGGCGGCGCCGTGCCCGGCCGGCCAGGGCTCGAAGCTGATTTTGGTGACGATCTCGTCGGGTTCGATCGCCGGAGTCATGTAAAAGGCCGGGAATTCAGCCATCGCCAGCGTGCGGGCGCCGCGCCGGCTCTGGACGTGGACCGTGGCATCGAGCGCCATGGCCACCACCGGCAGTTCCGCCGCCGGGTCGAGATGACACAGGCTGCCGCCGATGGTGCCCCGGTTGCGGGTCGCCCGGTGGCCGACGTGGCGCAGGGCCTCGCACATGAGTGGGCAGCGGTCGTGGATCACCGCGGCGTCCGCCAGCTCGCGCTGCCGGGTCATGGCGCCGATCTCGATCCTGCCGCCCTCGGTGTGGCGGACAAAGGATAGCTCCTCGATGCGATTGAGGTCGATGATGTCGTCGGGTTGCGCAAAGCGCATGTTCAGCATCGGCATGAGCGATTGTCCGCCGGCCAGGAGTTTGGCGTTGTCCCGGCTGGCGAGCAGGGCCAGCGCCTGGTCCAGGCTTCGCGGATCGTGATAGTGGAACGGCGGCGGCTTCATGCCCGCGTGGCTCCCCGCGCCGGCCGCGGTTCCCGAAGCGCCGGCCTCTCCCGGTCAGGGACCGATGCCATGACGCTCACCCCCCATGGCTCCAGGCCCGCCGCGTGGCGGCCGGCGATCCAGCCGCCGACGAAACATTCGGCCATGTTGCCCCCGGCCAGATAGAGATGCCCGAACACCCCGCCCATTTCGCCGGCCGCGTAGAGCCGCGGGATCGGCTGGCCGAATACGTCCATGATCTGCTGTTGCGCGTTATGGACCGGCCCGCCATGGGTGTTCGAGCAAATCGGCCAGACCTGGGCATAGTGGAACGGCGGCTTGGCGATCTTCATCATGGACGGCGAGGGGCGGCCGAAGTCCACGTCCTCCCCGGCGTCGCACAGCGTGTTCCAGCGCTCGATGGTCGCGCGCAGAGCCGCTTCCTCCGCTCCCAGCTTACCGGCCAGGTCCTCGATCGAGTCGGCCTGGAAGACGATGCGGTCTTCCAGCGCGCGCAGCGCCTCATCGCCGTACTCGAAGGACATGCCGCGGTCGTTGAAGGTCGGCGAGCAGAGGGGATAGGTGCCGCGCGCGTCGTCGTCGAGGACGATGTAGGAGGGAATCCGCTGGTAGCTCTGGGTCAGCGTGTCGAACGCCGCCATCGCCCGATGCGCCGTGTCCTGCATGTAGGGCGGGTACTCGTTCATGTAGCGCCGCCCCGCCTGGTCGATCACGATCCAGGGCATCTTCACGTCGCTGCGCGGCGGCCGGCCGGGTGTCCAGTCGGGCAGGCGCTTGGACCGGATACCGTATGGGTAGTCGGGGTCGGGATGCTTGAAGCCATAGGTGCCGTGATAGTTCCACATGTGCCACAGATCGGCGCCCACGGCTTGCGCCATGCGGATGCCGTCCCCGGTGCTGCCGAGGAAAGCGGCCAGCAGGACCGGTTTCTCCGGCCAGAACTGGCGCTGCATCTCGGCGTCGGCTTCGAAGCCGCCGCAGGCCAGAATAACGCCGCGCGCCACCTTGACCCGCTTCTCGCCGTCCCTGGTCGCGATGACCAGGCCGCCGATGTCGCCCTCGGGACCGCGGAGCAGCCGTTCGGCCCTGGCCTCGAGCCAGATCGCGACCTCGCGCTGGGCGAGATTGTCCTCGATAACCTTGAACAGGCGGACCCCGGCCGCCCGGTGGATCGGCAGGTAGCTGCTGACGTGCGGATAGCATTCCGCCGGATCGAAATCCGGCACGCTGCCGATACTTATGTATCCGAAGGTGTCGATTCCCGGGAACGGATAGTTCCCGCTGGCCGATCGCCAATCCAGCGTCGCCCCGCTTACTTGGGCGAGCCGCTCCAAATAGGCGGGCACCTCGGTCATGCCCTCGGCAAGCACGCGCAAGACATCGTCGGGCGTCGTGCCGGCGCAGGTCACCTTCAAATATTCGAAGGCCTGGTCGGCGTCCTCGGCGGTGCGGACGTTCCCGCCCGAGCAGATCGAGATACCGCCCGGGTCGGGCATCTTCTCGATCAGCAGGACCCTGCTGCCGGCATCATGCGCCTCGATGGCGGCAACCGCGCCGGCGTAGCCGTAACCCACCACCACGACGTCGAACGCCTCGTCCCAGCGGTCGCCGCTGTTTCCTTGCCGAGCGTTCTGCGCCATGACCTCGCCTGTTTCGTGGGAAACGATTCACCGGCCGTCAGGGGAAGGCCGGCTTTCTTTGAATTCTTGCCAAGGGCGTGGTATACATCAAATTCAAAAATAATATGAAAGCTATAGGTTCATTCTATGTCTCCGACCCAGGCTCGGGCCTTTCTTGCGGTCGCCAACGCCGGCAGTTTCACAGCCGCCGCCAAGGCCCTGAACGTCAGCCAACCAACGGTCACCACGCAAGTCAAGGACTTGGAAACGCTCTACGGAGTCGAGCTCTTTCACCGGCACGGCCGGGGCGTAAGCCTCACCGCGACCGGGCAGGAGTTGCTGTCGATCGTCCGGCGAATTTATGCGAACCAGCAAGATGCCGTGGAATATCTGCAGGCGGTTCAGGGTCTGCACACCGGACAGATGCGAATCGGCGCCTACGGCCCCTACCACGTGATCGAGTTGCTCTCGGCCTTTCATCAGCGCTATCCGGATCTCGATTCGTCTCTCGGTTTCGCCAATTCCCAGCGGCTTCAGGACGATATCCTCGGGCATGCCATCGACATCGCCGTGTTCAGCCGCGTCGAACGGCGCGCCGAGTTTCATACCTTGGCCTACAACCAGTCCCGCCTGATCGCCATCGTCGGCAAGACGCACCCGTGGAGCCGGCGCAAGTCGATCGACGTACGGGAGCTGAACGGCCAGCCCTTGATTCTCCGGGAGTCCGGGTCCGAGTTGCGGCGCATCTATGTTGAGATGGAGCGGCACCACAACCTGAAACCCGGCAGTGTGATCGAGATCGGCAGCCGGGAAGGGACGGTCGCGGCGGCGGCGCTGAACGTGGGTGTGGCGATGATCTTCGACGAGGGGCTGATTCCGGAGCAGTCGGTGTGCAAGCTTCGCATCCGCGATGTCGATTTCGTCGCCCAGGTGAACGTCGTGTGCCTGGAGGAGCGCAAGGACAACCGGGCCATACGTGCGTTCTTCGAGCTTGCGGAAGAAATGAGATCGGTTTAGCGGCGACCGCGGCAGCCGATCCCCCCATGAGTGGCAGGGGCGCAGATAGATATATAGAAACTCTATATGTGATATCTATTCTTTGAATTTGCCTTATAGGTCGGACATTGGATGAAATGGTACAACGTTTAGCAATGACGCGGCGCTATTTTTGATTGTGATCGCGCAGACAAGCGCACGCGGCCGACAAACTAGCCGGTTCCGTCCCCTGGGGTGGCGGTTTCCGCGGCAAAATGAAAAACGACGGGCCGCTACAAATCGGGAGGAAAATCCATGGCTATTCGACATGAGATCACGATGACGGTGCGGCGCGCGGCCGCGGCGGCCATACTTCTTGCTTTCGGCTGGTCCGGACCCGCTTTCGCCGGCGAAAGCCTCACATTGACCGCCGGGTCGCCCGGTGGTGGCTATTTCAAGGCCGCCGCGGCCTTCGCGGAATACATCAAGGCCGAAATTCCCGGCACCTCGACGACGGTGATTCCGGGGGGCGGTTGGGCCAACATCGAACGGATCGACGCCGCGGCCGAAACCGCCGACATCGCGGTGCTCGAAAACGCTTTGGCCAGCATGGCCTGGGAAGGCACCGGACCGACCGGCAAGAAGTACGACTTCCGCATGCTGGCGGCGTTCCGCCAGCCCGGCGCCGCGCAAGCGGTGATCGTCGAGTCCGCCGGTATCAAGACCTTCGAAGAAATTCTGGAGAAAAATTACCCGATCAAGATCGCGATGTTCGAGCGCCACCAGCTCGCCACCGGTCAGGCGCTGGCCATGCTCGAGGCCTACGGCCTCACCGTCGAGAAAATCGAGTCGATGGGCGGCAAGGTCATCTTCACGTCCATTGGCGAGGGTATCCGGATGATGATGGACGGCCTGGTCGACATGTGGTTTACCGGCGGGTCCTATTTCCCCCATTCTCAGTACATAAAGTTAGGCGCCAAGAGGCCGTTCAGGCTGTTGCCGCTCAGCAAGGAAGTCGCCGAGCAGGTCGCGAAGAAATTCGGCCAGGATATCATGGAGGTTCCGGCCGACATCTACGCCGACAACAACGGCACCAATGACGCCTACTGGTCGCCGGCGACGATCGTCACCTTCGGCGTCAGGACCGGCCTGTCCGACGATCTGGTCTACAAGATGACGGCGGCGTTGGCCGCCCACAAGGAAGAGTTCTGGAAAGTGCACAGGATGCACAAGTACTACCGGCCGGAGGTCGCCTGGCAGAACGTCGGCACCGCGCCGCTGCATCCCGGCGCTATCAAGTTCTACAAAGAAAACGGCTACATGCCCTAGACCGGATCAGGATTGATCGAACCCACTGGTGGGTTCGATCAATCCTGTGAATCCGGTCTACATCGATAGTGTAGAGCAGATTCACGCGGTTGATCGGATCGCCATCGGCGATTCGAATCAACCCCGATCTGCTCTAGACTAAGCTCCTATCGCGGCGGCGCGCCCGGCTGACTCTCGACCCGCGCCGCCGCCGGGGAGTCCGCCATGAATCTGATTACGCCCTACATCGTCCGGCTGATTGCCATCGGCCTGTCGACGTTTCACATCTACACCGCCTATTTCGGCACATTCTATCCTTACGTTCAGCGCTCGGTCCCGGTCATGTTGGCTTTGATCCTGACCTTCCTGACGGTGCGCGCCTCCGCCAAGGACCGAGATCGGGACGCCCCGGTGCCGCTTTATGACTGGGGACTGGCGCTATTGGCGGTCCCGGTCATCGGTTACATCACCTTCAACAGCGACTACCTGGCCAATCGATGGCCGATGACGCCGTCTTTCCCGGTGACCGACCTGCAGATGACTTTCGGGGTGCTCGCCTCCCTGCTTATCCTCGAGGCGACCCGGCGGCTACTGGGCTGGCCGCTGGTCATCGTGGCGGCGGTCGCGCTTTTATACACATACTACGGCGAGTATTCGCCGTTTCTCGTGCTGCAGCACCGGGCCTATACCTTCGAGCACATGCTCGACTACATCTATTTGACCGACAACGGCATTTGGGGGATCGCCCTGGGTGTCGCGGCGACCTATATCGTGCTGTTCATCATCTTCGGCGCCTTCGCCGAGAGGGCCGGTGTCTCCCAATTCTTCATCGACCTTGCCAACTCCATCGCCGGTCACACCAGAGGCGGCCCGGCCAAGGTCGCGATATTTTCGTCGGGGATGATCGGTTCGGTTACCGGGTCCACGGTCGCCAACGTCTATACCACCGGCCAGTTCACGATCCCGATGATGAAGCGGTTGGGCTACCGGCCGGCGGTCGCCGGGGCGGTCGAGGCCCTGGCGTCGAACGGCGGCCAGATCATGCCGCCGATCCTGGGCGCCACCGCCTTCATCCTGGCGGCCTACAGCGGCGTGCCCTACGTCAAGGTCGCGATGGCGAGTCTGATCCCGGCGCTGCTCTATTTCGGCGGCCTGCTCTGGTTCATCCACCTGGAGGCCAGCAAGACCGGGCTGGCCGGTATCCCCAGACACGAAAAACCTGATTTCCTCAAGGTCATGCTCAAGGGCGGGCACCTGATGTCGCCGCTGGCGGTCCTGATCGGCGCCCTGGTTTATGGCTTCTCGCCGGTCCGGGCGGCATTTTACGCCATCGTCTTCACGGTGATCATTTCCTGGCTGCGCAAGGAGACCCGGCTCGGGCCCCGGGAGATTCTCGAAGCGCTGGAGACCGGCGCCAAGAGCGCCGTTCTGATCGTCGTCACCTGCGCGACCGTCGGCTTCGTGATCGGCGGCTTTCTGATCACCGGGCTCGGCCTGAACGTCAGCAGCGCGATCATTTCGATGTCCGGCGGCTATTTTCTCGGAACCCTGTTTCTGGTCGGGCTGGCCTGCATGGTCCTGGGCATGGGCATGAACACGGTCGCGGCCTACATCCTGGTTTCGGTGGCCGGCGTGCCGGCCCTGACCGCGCAGGGGGTCGACCCCCTGGTGGCCAACATGTTCGTGTTCTATTTCGCCCTGCTGTCGCACATCACGCCGCCGGTCTGCCTGGCCATCTTCGCCGGCGCCCAGATTGCCGGCGCCAACGTCTGGGAGACCGCCTTCGTCGGCATGAAGATGAGCGCCGTGCCCTATCTGCTGCCGTTCCTCATCGTCTTCACGCCGTCGCTGCTGCTGTTCGGCACCGCGGAGGTCATCGCGCTGAACACCCTGGCCGTCGCCATCGGCTTCGCCTTCATCATATCCGGCGTCCAGGGCTGGGCGCTGGACCGGCTGGGCTTGGTCGAGCGTCTTCTCTGTTTCCTGGTCGGCACCTGCTTCATATGGCCGGCCATGGAGGTCAAGGCGGTGGCTCTGGTTCTCGGAGCGATCGCGGTGATTTACGCGGTGCTGAAAAACAAGCGGGTGACGGCGGGGGGTTCATGAGGAGTCTGTCGCGATTCCACTCCTTCGTGACGCGCCCCTCCCCCGTCCAGACCGAGACATAGGCTGCTCGGATCGACTCATGCCAAAGAGCGCTGATAATAATCCAGGTAAAATACCGGAATCCCGGGATTTTGACGAGCCACACCCGATTGGTTAATGTGCCGCCATGCCTTTCCTCCTGCGCCATATCGCCCGCTACGCGGCGCAAAAACTGGCCTCCAACCCCCGGGTGAGGGAAACGGCGGCCAAGGCCGCGCGCGTCGTCGTCGACGAGGCCAGGCAGATCGCCCGCGGGGAAGACAAGGCCTGGGCCGCCGGGCGGGCCCTCCGTCGCGCCTTGAACAAGCTGCAAGGCGATCGATAGAATCCCGATTGGGTCACCTGTACCATCGATCGTAGAGGATGACGGAACCGGCGGTGCGCGACGGCCAGGTTGTGGATGATATTCTCGATCCGGACAACACGGTCGGGGACGTGTGTACGGTTGCTGTCCGCGGGGGGTGAGGAGGTCGGCGTTCAGGCGGCCGGTCGCTCGTAGCGATGGTGGAGTCCGCAAACCCGTGGAAGAGCGATCGCGCGATCGCGACGTCGTCCATCCACCGACCTCCGCCATCCATTTCGACCGGCGTTCGAATTCGCCCGTCGAGACATCGCCACCAAGGTCAAGGGTGAGAGCGCCCACCGAGAAATTTCGATATGAGGTCGGCGACCTGATCCGGAGCCTCGACCAAAAGGCTGTGTCGAAGGTCCGGAAAGATAACCAATTCGGAATTCGAGATCTGATCGTGCATGAAACGCGCCATACGGGGATTGGAGCCGACATCATGTTCGCCGGTGGCGATCAGAGTCCGGTGACGGATGCCGTGTATACGGTCCCCGACATCGCTTTCCGCAAAGATACGATAGGCCTCGGCATAGGATGCCGGATCGTTTTCAAGCAGCTCCTTGAGCCGTTGTTCCACCTTCTCGGGATGGGCCCGGAGAAACGCGTCGGTAAACCAGCGCTGGGCGGAGGCGCCGATCACCGATCCAACGCCTTCTTCACGTATCTTTGTGGCCCTTTGCGCGAGCCGCTGCTTTTCTTCCGGCGTGCGCCCAGCGACGGCACTGATAAGGGCGAGGCGGTCAACCCGTTCCGGATGGGTGAGGGCGAACAGTTGTGCGATCATTCCGCCAAGGGAAAATCCGATGAGATCGGATTTACCGAAGCCAGCCGCGTCCATGGCACCGAGGACATCGGCGACGAAATCCTCCAGCGTGCAGTCGGCGGTGATGCCTCTCGATTGGCCCTGCCCCCGCAAATCCATGCGGAGCACCGAGAATTTAGCCTGTAGACGCTGGACGACCTGATCCCAGCTCTCAAGATTAGAGCCGACACCGTGAATTAACGTAATGGGATCACCTTCACCCTCGACCAAGAATCGAATATTTGGGGACAACAGTCCAGCTCCTTGTTGTGCTTCGATTTATTTATGGTATACCATTATACAATAATATTGTACAACCTAGGGAGATTTCTGGGGGATCTGGGATTTATTGGAATCTGGGGTATAAGCTGAGGTCTTTGCTGCGCCATGGCGCGATGGTCGACAAGCCGGCGCGGCCCAGACAGGAACCACGGCCAAACAGGAACCACGGCCAGACAGGAACCACGGGATGACGAATTTGACCGCCAATGACGCAATCAGAGTAGTCAAGAGCTCTCCGAATCTTCGCGAGTTGACGACCGAGGCTCTGAGGAACGCCATTCTCAGCATGCATTTCAAACCCAAACAAAGATTGATCGAGCGCTCCTTATGTGAACAGACGGGTGTCAGCCGGACTTGTGTTCGCGAAGCCTTGCAACACCTGGAATCGGAGGGCCTGGTCAAACGGGTCCAGAACAAGGGCCTCTACGTGGCGACGGTATCCGCCGGTGAGGCGTGGCAAATTTACGAAGTCCGTGCGTCACTCGAATCCGCCGCCGGTCGGATGTTCGTCAAGCGGGCCAGCGACAAGGAGCTCAAGGCCCTGGAAGCTGCCTTCAATCGGTTGGAAAAATCGGTCAAGAAATCCACCGTCATGCCCTACGTGCAGGCTCTCGACGAATTTTACGAGGTTTTGTTGACCGGCGCGGGAAACGACGTGGCCAAGGCCGTTCTCCGCACCTTGCGGGCCCGCATGAACTATCTCCGCGCATTGACCGCGCAGGCGTCGGATTCGGAATACAAGGCGGAAACCAACGCCAGAATGCGTGAGATCGTTGACGCGGCGTTGCGCCGGGACGCCCCGGCAACGGCCAGGCACTGCCGAGAATTCGTTGAAAGGTCGGCGAAATTTGCGGCCAAGGTTCTACGCGAACACGAAGACGAATCCATCACATGACGTTACCGACCAAGGAGCGCTCTGACCGAGATGCAGTATATTCGATTCGGAAAATCCAATCTGAAAGTCTCTCGCCTTGCCTTGGGGGCCATGGGGTTTGGGTCGCGCGACTGGCGCGAATGGGTGCTCGACGACTCCGATAGCCGGGCCATTATCAAAAAGGCGCTGGACAGCGGCATCAATTTTTTCGACACCTGCGATTTCTATTCCATCGGCGAGAGTGAAACCATCCTGGGGCGCGCGCTTCTCGAATACGCCCCCCGGGACGAAGTCATCGTGGCCACCAAGGTTGGCAACCCCATGTCGGACCACCCGAACGCTCGCGGGTTTTCCCGCAAGCACATCTTCGATGGGGTCGATGCCTCTTTGAAGCGCTTGAAAACGGACTATATCGATCTCTACCAAACCCACATCTGGGACCCTGAGACGAATTTGGACGAATTGGTCGACGCATTCGCGGACGTGGTCCGTGCCGGAAAGGTGCGATACGTCGGCGTGACGACTCTGCCGGCGTGGTGTTTCGCCAAGATTCAGCATATCGCGGCGACGACTCTGGCGCCGCCCTTCGTGTCCATGCAGTGCGAATACAATCTCTGCCATCGGGAAGTGGAAAGGGAACTGATCCCCCTTTGCCGCGCCGAGGGCGTCGCGCTGATCCCCTTTAGCCCCTTCGCACGCGGGTTCCTTTGTGCCGACCGGCGGCGGACCGAGAACGCGACCCGACGGACGGAGAGCGATTCATATACTCACAAGTACTATTACCGGGATGGCGATTTCGCCGTCTATGAGGCGACAAAAAAGATCGCCGACGTCCGCAACTTGACCACCGCACAGGTGGCCCTTGCCTGGGTTCTGCAACAACCCGGAATTACGGCGCCGATCTTTGGCGCGACCCGTCCGGAACATATCGATGAGGCGTTGGCGACCCTCGATATCAGTCTGGATGAAGACGACGTCGCGGCCCTCGAGGCGGCCTATCAACCGCGGCCGCCGCGGGACAGCGGGCACTAGACGATGTGGGCAGTGGGGCGGGCAGTGGGGCGGGCAGTGGGGCAGACAGTGGGGCAGACAGTGGGAAGCCGGAAAAATCACTCAGCGGCGTTCGCCTGTGCCTGAAGCCGCCGATTGACTTCTGGAATCACTTCACCGATGAGAAGTTTGATGCTGCGGATGGTGTGTTCGTGGGGGAAACCTGGCCACGAGCACTTGAACGCCACCTGCTCGATATGGGTCTCCTCCCATAGCTCCATCAGCTTGTCGACGACCTGTTCGGGCGATCCGAACAACAGCGACCGCTGGTTCACGAAATCAAAGGTCAGTTCGTCGTTGAGACTGGCCTCAAGCTCCGGATCCAGTTTCTCATCGGGATTCAGGTAGACCCCGGGGCCGCGCCAGTTGCTGAAATTGAACGAACCCATGACAGCATCCCCGGCGATCTTACGGGCCTCCGCTTCGCTCTCGGCGATATAGGTGTCACGGAGAATAGCCGTTCGGGCGCCGAAGGGGAGCTCCCGGCCGGTGGCCTTCGAGGCAAAATCCCGATACATGCGCAGCCGGTTCTTGAGGAACTTCACCGGATGGCGCCACATGATGATGCCCATGTCGTTCTCCGCCGCGAATTGAAGCGATAAGGGCGATGCGCTGACCACCTGCCAGAGGGGCGGATAGGGGGTCTGCTTCGGCCGCGGATAGATCGAGATTTTAATCAGCTCCCCGGTCTCCGGGTCGATATAGTCGGGGTCATCGACGGTGTGCGCCCGGTCCACCTTGAATCCCGGTGCCGGATAAGTGTAGAGATCTCCTTTGTGGGAGAACCGCTCATTAGTCAGGGCCGTTTTCAGAATGTGGAAGGTTTCCTTGAAGACCTTGAAATTGCGTTCTGGATCGTTGGGATCGGCGGCCGGGTTCAGATTCAAGGCTTCCAGTCCGTAGTTGCCACGCCCGACCGCCAACTCCAGGCGACCTCCGATCAGATTGTCCAGGAGAGAGATGTCCTCGGCCAGGCGCAAGGGGTGCCAAAAGGTGATGATCGCCGCCGCCAGCCCGATCCGCATGTTTTTGGTTCGAGCGCCGATGTCGGCGGCCATGAGCACCGGATTGGGCATCAACTCGCGGCCCCAGATGCTGAAGTGATGTTCGGGCAACCAGAAACAGTGGATGCCACCATCGTCGCAGATCGCCGCGATCTCACGCATCTCGTTCAGCAGATCCTCGTAATCCCGCTTCAACGTGATGTCGTGAATATTGTGGAAGTAACCGAACTTCATTGCCTTATCCTCTGTATCCGAAGAGCCGATGCCGGTTTATAAACCACGCTTGGCGTGTTTAATAATACGGTATACCATAAGACAAAATGAGAAAGCGCGCAATACGCGATATCGGGAAAGAGCGGAACACAGCAGAGATTTTCGAAGGCCCTACCCTGCGCCAAGAACCGTAAAAATGGGGCAAGGATTTCGGCAGCAATCCGGTCGGCACAGGCGCCTTTGTTTTCAAGGAATGGGTGCGCGGCAGCCATATTCTGGTGGAACGCAACAAGGATTATTGGGAACAGGGGTTGCCATATCTTGACGCGGTCAATTTCCAGGATACCTCGGCCTCCATCGTTGGCTTGCAGCGCCTCGCCACCGGTGAACTCGACTATGTCGGTCAGCTTTCACCCAACGATATTCGGCCGATAGAAAATAACACCGACATCAAGCTCTACCGGGCCACGGTCGGAAGGTGGTATTCGCTGCAATGGCACGTGTATGAAGCGCCCTTCGACAACGTCAACCTCCGCCGGGCCATCGCGCACGCCATCGACCGCAAGCGGATCGTGGAAATTACCATGGCCGGCAAGGCCGAGATCGCCAACGGCCCGACACCGCCGGGCCTATGGTGGTACGATGAAACCATCAAGAGCTACTCCTATGACGTGGGCAAGGCGAAGGAATACCTCGTGAAGGCCGGTTACCAGCCGGGTACGGAGCTGGTGCTCTATTCATCGACCGCTTCCATCTATCAACAGATCAGCCAGCTCGTTCAAGAGCAGCTCGCGGCCGCCGGGATGACGGTCACGATCAAGCCTGTGGCACGGAAGGAATGGTACGGTCGCGTCGTCAAGCGGCTCGTCAACTTCACGCCGACCCGTTGGACGCAACGGCCCGACCCGGATGGTTTGCTGTACATCCTGTTCCACAGCAAGGGCTTTGCAAATTCCACCGGCTACAACAATCCGAAGATGGACGCGCTGTTGGATGAGGCCCGCGGAACCGACGACCTCGCGGTGCGAAAACCACTGTATTCGGAAGTTCAGAAAATCCTGATCGAGGATATTCCGAACGTGCCCTTGTTCTTTGCCGTTGAGTATGGGGCGACGGGCAAGAACGTCCACGGCTTCGAATGGATCGCCGACCAGATTCCGCGGTTCCGGGAATTGTGGAAGGACAAGTAATTTCTGCTGTCGGTGCGGCAACCGATCATTGACGACGGGTGCCGCACCGACGGTCTTCCTGGTGATTCTCGGATCGAGGTTGCGCGGAATACCGGTAGCGGCGGTGTCTCCCGCGCCTATCCCTGTAGAGGGAAGCGGTCGCCGTAGGGTGGAAATTCGCCATGCTCGCGGTAGGCCTCGTGGAAGGCCAGGAGCTTGTCTTCGTCGACCTCGACGCCGAGCCCCGGCTGCTCGATGCGCCCCCACTTGGGGCCATCCGCGATCGGCAAGGATTCGGTCAGGATATCGCCTTCCAGATTCTGCGCGGTCTGTTGATGCCCGTCGCAAGCATTCGGTGCGGCGAGCATCATGTGTTGGCCGGCGGCGGTCAGGCCGAGCTCACCGTGGGTATGCTTGCAGATCTGCCAGCCCTCCAAATGCGCGACCCGGACCAGGTTGAAAAAACAGCTGAGCGAGCCGACCCAGTAGGAGCTGAAGCAGAGGTAATCGGCGCAGCGGCTCTTGATGATGCGGTAGGCATCGGCCTCGCGCCACAAACCCTCGTTGACGCAGAGCGGGACCGTGACCCGGCGCTTTAGTTCGAGGAAGTTCTCGACCGGGTCGATCGGGACCGGCGCCTCGACGAAATCGAGGTCGTAGGCTTCGTGCCAGGCGTTCAGAAGGCGTTCGGCCTGGGGCAGATTCCAGGCCTGGTTGACGTCGATGCGGATCTTGCGCTCCGGCCCGATCGCACGACGCAGGGCCGCCAGCATGACCGCCTCGGCGTCGGAATCGATGCCGACCTTGAGATAAAAGACCGTATAGCCGCGCGCGACGCCGTCGCGGCCTTGCGCCTCGATCTCGGCCTCGTCGCCGCGTTCCATGTAATAGAAATAATCGACCGCCTCGCGCAGGGCGCCGCCGAACAGGCGATAGAGCGGCTGGCCGCAGGCCTTGCCGCAGAGATCCCAGAGCGCCATGTCGATCCCGGCGTAGGCGAAGTTGCCGGTCATCGGCTGGAATTCCCAGAGCCCGCCAATGTAGAGATCGCGCTGGATCGCCTCCTTGTCCCAGGGATCCCGACCCAGGACCATGGGGGCCATCGCCTTGACCGCGCTCTCGATCCCGGCCGCATCGGCGGCGCGGGTGCACTCGCCCCAGCCGACGAGGCCGTCGTCGGTGGTCAGCTTGAGAATCGTATCGGTCACGCCGCCGCGTGCGATCAGGGAGCTGACTTCGGTATGCTTGTAGGCCACCCGGGTCGGATAGGCCTCCAGTTTGACGACCTTCACGTTCGCGTTCCCCCGGCAATTGCGACCTGGAATTCGGGTCGTAAAAAACGTTAGGATTGAATGATATCAACTTGCCGCCGCGGCGGCAACGCAGCGGGGCTTGCCTATGCCGAAGCGACTTTCGACGGCCGAGATTGGGCGCTACCGGGACCAGGGTTACTGTAGCCCGATCACGGTCCTGGCGCCGGACGACGCGGCCGCCTTCCTGGCACGGCTTGACCGGGCGGCGGCCGGGCGCACCGAAGCGGCCGCCGTGCTCAAGATGAAATCGCATCTGGTGTTCCGCTGCCTCGACGAGCTGCTGCATCTACCGGCGATCCTGGACGCCGTTGAGGATCTACTGGGCGCCGACATCCTGGCCTGGAGCTCCAGCATCTTCGCGAAGGATTCGGCGGACCCCCGCTACGTGTCCTGGCACCAGGACCTGACCTACTGGGGGCTGGAACCCCCCGATGTGGTCACTGCCTGGTTGGCGCTTTCGGAGAGTAGCTCGGAGAATGGCTGCATGCGGGTCGTTCCGGGCAGCCATCTCGGCGCGGCCATGCCGCACCGGGATACCTACGGCGAGCACAACCTGTTGAGCCGCGGCCAGGAAATCGCGGCGGGGGTCGACGAATCCCGCGCGGTCGACGTGGAACTGCTGCCCGGTCAGATGTCGCTCCATCACGCCAAGCTGTTCCATGGCTCGGCGCCCAACCGGTCCGATCGCCGCCGCGTCGGCTTCTCGATCCGCTATATCCCGACCACGGTCCGTCAGGCTCGCGGCGACAGCGACAGCGCGACCCTGGTTCGCGGCGCCGACCCGGATAACCACTTCGAGCACGAGCCGCGCCCGGCGGCCGAGTTCGACGCGGCGGCCCTAACCCTGCACGGCGCTATCTGCGCGCGAAACGCCAAGTTTCTGTTCGACGGGACCGGATAGACCGGCGCCATGCGCATCGAAGAAATCGAGGTCTTCTGGCTGCGTCTCGAGCTGCCGGATGCCGTGGCCGATGCCATGACCGACCTGACGCACTGGGACGTCATCGCCACCCGCGTGACGACCGACGACGGGATCATCGGCTGGGGCTACAACTGTACACTCGCCGAGGGCAGCGCCGCGCTCAAGATCCTGATCGAGGTCGATCTCGCACCGAAGCTTCTCGGGAAGGACCCGCTCCAGGTCAATCACCTGTGGCGAACCGTCTATCTCGAGCGGCACTTTACCGGGATCACGGGGATCGCGGTTCAAGGCGTGGCCGCGCCCGAGATCGCGCTATGGGACATCATCGCGAAAGCCGCCGGAAAGCCTCTCTGGGCGATCCTGGGAGGCCACGGCGTCACGCGCGTTCCCGTCTACAGCACCGACGGCGGTTGGCTCGGGTTCAGCGAGGCGGAGCTGGTGGCCAACGCCAGGACGGTGAAGGCGGCCGGTTTCCGCGGCTTCAAGATGAAGGTGGGCAAGCCGGAGATCGCGGAGGATTGCCAGCGCCTCGCCGCCGTGCGCGATGCGGTCGGACCCGACTATCCGGTCATGATCGACGCCAATGGGCGTTGGGATCTGGCCGAGGCCCGGCGCGCCGTTCGCCGCTTTGCGGATTACCGGCCTTATTGGCTGGAGGAGCCCCTGCATCCCTTCGACGTTCCGGCCCACGCGGCTCTAGCGCGCGAGACCGAGATTCCGATCCTGGCCGGCGAGACGCTCTACGACAAGCGCATGTTTCGCGACTTCATGGCCGCCGGGGCACTGGGCATCGCGCAGCCCGACGTGCTGAAGCTCGGCGGCATCACCTGCTGGATGGAGGTGGCGGAGCTCGCCCGCTCGTTCGGCTTGCCGGTGGTGCCGGCGGGGTTCAACCTGATGCAGATCGATGTCCACCTGATGGCGGTCACGCGCCACGGCCTGATGATCGAATATATCCCATGGCTGGCCCCGATCTTCGAGCGCCCGGTCGTGATCGACCGAGGCCACGCCGTGGTGCCGCAGGAACCCGGGATCGGAACCGATATCCGCGCCGATGCAATCGAGCGCTACGGCATGGCGTGAGCGGCATCCGGGCTTACCCGGTCCGCAGTCCCTTTCCCATCTTGACTTCCAGGTACTCGACCGCGCGCATCAGCGGGAAACTCATGATGTAGTAAAAGACCGCCGCCATCACGAAAGCGTGCATGGGCAGGAAGGACGATGACGCCAGGTCCTTGGCCCGCAGCATCAGCTCTGGCGCGGCGATGATGGAGCACAGCGCGGTTTCCTTGAGCAGGCCGACCGCGAAGTTCGCGATCGGCGGCAGCACGACCCGAATCGCCTGCGGCAGGACGATATAGGCCATCGCCTTGGCCGGGGTCATGCCGAGCGACAGGGCCGCTTCCATCTGCCCCTTGTGCAGCGATTCGATCCCCGAGCGGAAGATCTCGGCGAGAAAGGCGCCGCCGTGTATGCCGAGCCCGAGGATCGCGGCCGTATAGGATGAGACCACCAGGACCTCGTAGCCCATTTCCGGCAGCGCGAAATAGATCCAATAGAGAATGACGAGAACCGGCACGCCGCGGAAGAAGCCGATGTACAGTTTCACCAAGAGGTTGAGCGACTTGATGCGCGCCATGGGGATCAGGGCCGCGACCATCCCGATGGCGCAGGCGAGCCAGAACGACACGAACATCAGCTGGAGCGTGGCGAGCGAGGCGATGCCCATCTCCCAGAGCCAACCGCCGAGATAGTCCTCGTAACCTCGCAGGAAGTCGATCACCGTGCTGCCCCCCGCGTCATCGCCACCGTTCCTTGGCCTTTTCAAGCCGCTTGGCCACCTGGGACAGGGGCAGGGTCAGGGCCAGGTAGAAACCGGCGCAAATCAGGTAGATCTGGCCGCTGATGCTGTACATGAAGGTCGCCTGTACGAGGCGGCGGGCCTCGAACATGATCTCCGGCGCCGCGATGGTCGAAATGATCGCGGTATCCTTCACCAACAGGATCGCGTAGTTGCATAGCGGCGGCAGCATCAGCCGCAGGGCCTGCGGCAAAATGATGTAGCGCATGGCGCGGACCGGAGTCATGCCCAGCGACAGCGCCGCCTCGACCTGACCCCTGTGGATGGCCTCGATCCCGGCGCGGTAGATTTCGCCGACATAGGCGGCGCCGTTCATGCCCAAGCCGATGATCGCGGCGCTGACCGGATCGAACTCGATGCCCAAGTCCGATAGGCCGAAATAGATGATGAAAATCTGTACCAGCGCCGGCGTACCGCGCATCACGTCGGTATAGAACAGAGCCGGATAGCGCAGCAGCTTGAATGTCGATATGCGCATCAGCGCAACGGCCATGCCCAGGATCAGCGCCACGATCAGCGCCCCGATCATGACCTGTACCGTCATGGCGGTGGCACGGAGAAGCACCGGAAAGATCTCCGGCCACCACTCCCACATCTTGATCCAGAACTCAGGCATTACACCGAGGAGCGGCCGCGCTGCCCATGGTCAACGATCGATGATCTGGCGCAGGAATACCCGGGTGCGCTCGTGCGTCGGGTTCGAGAAGATCTCGTGCGGCGGGCCTTCCTCGACGATTTTGCCGTCGTCCATGAAGATCACGCGGTCGGAGATTTCTTCGGCGAAGGGGATCTCGTGGGTCACCATGATCATGGTGCGGCCCTCTTCGGCGAGTTCGCGGATCACTTTCAGAACCTCGCCGATCAGCTCCGGATCCAAGGCCGAGGTCGCCTCGTCAAGCAGTATCAATTTTGGTTGCATCACCAAGACCCGGGCTATCGCGACCCGCTGCTGCTGGCCGCCCGACAGCCGCTCCGGGTACTCGCCGGCCTTGTGCGCCAGGCCCACCTTTTCGAGCATGGCGAGGGCGCGCTCCTCGGCGTCGCGTTTCTCCAGGCCCAAGACACGGCGCGGCGCCACCGACACGTTGTCGAGCGCCGTCAGGTGCGGAAACAGGTTGAAACGCTGAAAGACGAAGCCGATCTCGGCGCGCTCCTTGGCCAATTCCCGATCGCTCAAGTGCACGAACTTGCCGTTCACCTGCTTTTCTCCGATCAGCTTATCGTCCACGTAGATGTGGCCCGCGGTCGGCTTCTCCAGGTAGTTGATGCAACGCAGGAGCGTGGTCTTGCCCGATCCGCTGGGCCCGATGATCGAGAGCTTCTCACCCCTCGCCACGTCGATGCTGATGCCGGCCAGCACCTCGAGGGTGCCGAAGGACTTGTGCAGATCGACGATTCTGAGCAGGGGCTTCATGAAGACCAACCCGGCTTTCGGGACTCCACGCGGGGTCAGCCGCTACGGGACGACCTTCGCTCGAACGCAGGCACCGGGCAACGGTGCCTGCGTCCTCGCAACATCATCTCCGATGGAACGGCTGGTTCCGATCAGAAGCAGTGGTCGCCGTTGGGTGCTTGCCAATCCGCCGGCCGGTCCACGCCGACGCGGATGTTCTCGCTCTGCGGCGGCGGATCGAACCAGCTCTTGTCCGACAGTCCGTACTCCGCCATGACCTTGACGTTGGCGCAGTCCGCCCAGACCTGCTGGATCTCCTTGTTGATCGCGTCGTGCAGCCCCTTCAGTTTCGGATTGATTGCGAAGATGACGTTGTACTTCTGGGACATGACCGGGTACTTGTCCGGCTCCGGCGTGATCGCCAGTTGCTGCAAGTTCCAGTCCGGGTTCTGGTTGATCGCCAACTGGATCAGCGGCGGGTCCAGGATCGCCATGTCGACCCGGCCGGCGATGAGATCGCGCAAGGCGCCGTCGGTGGTATCGTAAAGCTTGACCTCGCCGATACCCTCCACCGACTTGAGCTCCGGCACCAAGGTGAAGCCGGAAACCGTGGCCACGATGCGGCCCTTCATATCGCCGAAGGTAGTCCAGTTGTTTTCTTTCTTCATGGTCGCCGCGGTGCCGAAATAGTAGATCGGGTCCGTTAGCAACATGACCTTGGAGCGCGACTCGATCCAGCCCATCGCCCCGTGCATGATGTCGACCTTGCCTTGCTTCGTGGACTGAATTTCGGCCGACCAATCCATCATGTGTGGCACGACCTCGAGACCTAGGCGCTCGGCGATCCTGACCATGAGCTGGCCGTCCGTGCCGATCAGCTTGCCGTCGGCATCGAGTCCGGTCATCGGCATGTCGCCGTTCAAGGCCACGTGAAGTTTGCCGGCCTCCATCGTCTCCGGCGGCGCGGCCTGCACGCCCGCGCCCGACAGCGCCAGCACGAAGGCCAAGGAGCCGAGAGCGAGCGCGGTAGAGCGCCAACTCAAACGATTCTTCCTTATTAAAATCATGAATTTACCTCCCTGTAAGTTTGGTCCAGATGAATGGGTTTCTTATTTAGACCAGCCTCAGCGTTCACCATTTCAGAGATGTTGTCAATCATTCACCCCCGGTTGAAAACCGCTGTCGTTGGGGCTGGGGCCGGGATCAGACCGTCGCCTCCTGACCGAGAATCCAGCCCTCGATCCGGCGGATTTCGGGATCGCATGGGGTTCCCGGGCGCCGCCTGCCGAGCACGACATTCACCATGCCAAGCAGCCCGACCGTTGCGTCGAAGGGATCCTCGCCATCCGGCGACGGGCCGAAACCATCCGTAATGGCCGCGCGCAGACCCGGGTTCAGGCGAAGGTCCAGGCGACCGGCCCGCTCCAGCAGCCGCGATGCCGAACCGGCCCGCGCCGCCTGCCGGCGCTTGCTTTGCTTGCGCCGAGCGTCGCCGGGTCCCAGGCCCAGATGGCGATAGACCTCCGCCGGGTAGGTCTCCGCGGCCACGATGTCGTGGCGGGCCAGCAGCGCGTCCAGCTCGCCGTCGAATGGCCAGAGCGCCAGGTCGTGGCGCCCATCCAGCGCCGGGATCAACAAGTCCCGCCAGCCGACGATAGCGGCCTTGCCGACCTGCTGCGGGCCGAGCGTCCAGAAGATCGCACAGGCCGCCGGACGCGCGGGACTCGCCCGGTCGCAGGCCCGCAACAGGTCCTGGTAGGAATCCAGGCCGAGGCCCTGCAGCAGATGCCGGCGCGCGACCGTGCCGCGCTTTCCCGCCTTGGCCGGGTAGAACGGCCGGGTCGGGGAGATGTCTTCAGGGTGTTCGGCCACGGAAAAGAATTGCCGCCACGGGTTTCGATCCAGCGTCGATAGAAAGCCCCTGAAATCATCGATCCCAGTGCGTCGGGCATAGGCCCGGGGTAAGCCGAGTGGAAAGTCGAAGCCCACGAACAGAGGCCCGCTTCGCCTGGCGCAACCTTGCAGGCCGTCGAGGAATAGCGACAACTTGCCAACTGGCTCCGGGACAAATGCGCGGTAGTGGCCATCTCCCTCGTAGACCGCCCGCGCGACCCAGCGCTTTTTCGCATCCAGGCTCCAGTCGGCGTGAGCGATGACCGCAGGCAGGTACTCAGGGTGATCTCGGCTCATCGGGCGTCGCGCGGGGCGGCTACCGGCGGTCCAGGGTCATGCCGGAAAGGTCGATATCCGGCCGATCGCCGGTGATCAGGTCGGCCACGGCCTTCGCGGAGCCGCAGGCCATGGTCCAGCCCAGATGCCCGTGACCGGTGTTGACGTAGAGATTACCTATCGACGTCGGTCCGAGGAAAGGAATGCCGTCGGGCGTCATGGGCCGCAGCCCGGTCCAATGCTGCGCCGAGTCCTGGTTCGGGAAATCCGGAAACAACTGCATGAAGTTATTGATCAGATTGGCGCCCCGTTCGGGGTTTAATGTCGTGTCATAGCCCGTGAATTCGGCTGTGCCTGCGACGCGGATTCGGTCGCCGAGCCGGATCACCCCAATCTTCCGGCCATCGTCGACGGTCGGCACGAGTGGCGCACTATTCCAGCCATCGGTCGAGAAGGTGACCGAGTAGCCTTTCACCGGATAGATCGGCATCTTGATGCCCAGTTGGCGGAGCAGCGGCGCGCTTCCGTTGCCAAGCGCCACCAAGCAACGCTCGGCGTCCAGGCGCCCGGCATCGGTCAGGATGCCCGAGACTGCGCCATGGCGGAGTTCGATACCTCGGACGTTCTCCCCGTGACGGAACGCCACACCCTCGGCCGCGCAGACTTCCGCCAACCGTTGGGTGAACAGATGGGCGTCGCCGGACTCATCGTCGGGAAAGTGAATTCCACCGGATATTTGTTGGATTTGTGATGCGAGCGCCGGCTCCAAATCAATGCAGGCCTGAGCATCGAGCCTTCGGTAGTTGACGCCTAGCTCGCCCAGAATTTCTGCGGTACGAAGCGCGCCTTCCATCGACAATCGATCTCGAAACAGCCGCAATGTCCCGATCGAACTCAGGTCATAGGTGATCCCGGTTTCCTGTGTAAGAGTCTGTGTGACCTGGTGGCTGTAGCTTGCCAGTTGCAGGATCGTGGCGGTGTTCCGCCGCCACCTCGCCTCGGTGCAGTTGCGCAGGAACGACAGCCCCCAGGAAACCAGGCCGGGCAGAGCCCCGGCGCGGACCAGAAACGGCGAGTCCTCGCGGCCGACCCACTTGAGGAGTTTCCAGGGAAGCCCGGGCGCCGCCCAAGGATCGGACATGCTCGGGGTGAGGAGCCCGCCATTGGCGAACGACGTTTCCAACCCGACCTCCGGTCGGGCCTCGACCAGGGTCACCTGGAACCCTCGACGGGCGAGGAAGTAGGCTGAGGCCACACCGGTGACCCCGCCGCCCAGGACAATAATTTGGCCCGTACCAGACATCGAGATTCCGCCCTTTGTGGAGATTCTCTCTCAGAACAATTACGCCGTGTATCCTCGTCGGAGCCCCTTTCGTTGTCCGACCGGCTCATCTTTGTACCTTGCCCCTTCCGGAAATACCATCCGCTGCAGAACCTGTCCCTTCTATTTAATCGATCCGTACGGACTTGACGTCGGTCTCTCCCTCGTCTGACGGCTCGTCGCTGGCGCTCTGGTCAGGAAACAAAGAACTGATCCGCAGGCGCAGCTAGGATCAGCTATTGGGGGAAGCGGCATTGTCAGAGCAAATCGTCTTGTGCCTGTTGATGACGTTGGGTAGCGTTCGCCGACGTGCAATCCCTTCCGCTACTTCAACAGCTCGCCCGAGGTGATCCGCCTCGCGGTGAGGATTTAATTTCGCT
>JACZVL010000116.1 GCA_022572685.1 Pseudomonadota bacterium | reverse complement strand
GCGCCCCTGGTCCGCGATCTGACGCGCGCCGGCGCCTCGCCGGCGGCGGCGAGCCGGGACGGCAAGACCGCGTTCGGCCGCGCCGCGGCGGGCGGTCATGCGGCGGTGGCCGCCGTGCTGCTCGACGCCGGCGCGGAGATCGAGCAACGCGAGGCGAGCGGGCGCACGCCACTCCTCCTCGCCGCCATGACCGACAGCTTGACTGTCCTGCGCCTGTTGATCGCGGCCGGCGCCCAAGTCGGCGCGCGCGAGACCGGCACCGGCAACACGGCGCTGATGCTGGCCGCCAATCGGGGTTATCTCGAGGTTCTGCGGGTGTTGATCGCGGCCGGCGCGGACGTCCGGGCCGTGGCCGAGGACGGCTGGACCGCGCGACAAGCCGCCGAGATGATCGGCGACGACGAGGCCGCCGCCCTGTTGCGCGCCGCCGGCGCGCGTTAGCGGAACCTGCGCTGGAACCTGAAGCTAGTCGGCGCCCGGGAGGCGGGTGTTCTGGCTCGCGTAGCTCTGCCCGGTGTCGAGCTGTTGGGTATCGAGAACCACCAGTGCGACCACGGCGATCGCCGCGATCGCCAACACCCCGGCAATAAAGGCCTTCATGTCTTCCCTCCGTCGTAGGAAACGTCGCGCTATTCGATTTGTGGCGTTGTAATGCGCTTCAGAAACGCGATCAAGTGGGCGCGGTCCTCGGCGCTGGTCATGCGCTGGATCGGCATCTTGCTGCCCGGCGTAAACCTGTGCGGCCCCTCGGCGAAGAGCGCATCCACGGTCTCCTCGGTCCAGATCAGATCGGCGCCGCGCAGGGCCTGGGAATACTTGTAGCCGCCGACCGTGCCCGCGTGCCGGCCGAACAGGCCGCGCAGCGTCGGTCCCGCGCGCTTGGCCCCATTGGCGATGACGGTGTGGCAGGCGGCGCACTTGCGGAACAGCGCCGCGCCGCGCGGGTCGGCGGCGACCGCCTCGGGCGGCACCCCGGCGGCCAGCACCCGGTCCTGGGCGGGACCGGTGCCGCCGATCTCCGAGCCGCCTTCCAAGTCCCAGAGCCGCACCACCTCGTCGGAGCCGGCCGACAGCAGCCGTTCGCCATCGGGCGTGAAGGCGAGCGACCAGACCGGCTTGTCGTGGCCGTAGAGCGCGCGCCGGAAGGTGCCGCTTTCCAGGTTCCAGACGATCACCGTGCGGTCGATGCCGCCCGAGGCCGCCAAGCGACCATCGGCGGAAACCGCGACTCCGAAGACCGGCCCCTCGTGGCCGACCAGCGTGGCCAGCTGCGCGCCCCGCTCCAGGTCCCAGATGCGCACCGTCTCGTCGACCGAGGCGGAGACCGCGCGCCGGCCGTCCGGGGTGAAGGCCACCGAGGTGACCCCGAAATCGTGTCCGCGCAGGGTCGCCAAGGGCGCCCCGTCGGCGACCCGCCACAGGCGCAGCGTGGCGTCGTAGCTGCCGCTCAGCAGGCGCGCGCCGTCGGGCGAGAAGGCGACCGCGTTGACGTTGTTCTTGTGACCCTCGAGCACGCGCAGCGGCACCCGCTCCTCCAGGTCCCAGAGGCGCAGCGTGCGGTCCCAGCCGGCCGAGGCGGCGCGCCGCCCGTCGGGCGAGACCGCGACCGCGGCGACCTTGCCCTGGTGCCCCTCGAAGGTGTGCAGCAGGGCGCCGCTGGTCGCGTCCCAGAGCCGGACCGTGCCATCGTCGCTGCCGGAGACCAGGCGTTTGCCGCCCGGCAGGAAGGCGACGCTGTTGACCGCGCCCTCGTGGGCGTCGAAATCCCGAATCTCGGTCAGCTCGGCCAAATCCCATAGAATCAACCGGTTATCGAAGCTAGCTGAGACGGCGTAGCGGCCGTCGGTCGAGATCGCCACGCCCTTGACCGAGCCGCCATGCCCGGCCAGCACCGCCCCGGCCGGCGCCGCGGCGAGCGCCAGGCAGGTCGTGGCCACGACGCCTGCGATAACGCCGACCCACGGCCCGGAACCGCGCCCACGATCTGGCCTGATGGGATCTTGCCTGATGGGGAACAAGGTTCCGCCCCTCCTGTGCTATTCGATATCGAAGGGCTGCGCCTCGACGGAGCGGCCCAGGCTGGCGATCAGCGGCGCGACCATGGAGCCGGCGATGCGCGCCGGATCGGCGGTCAGCATCTCGCAGTAGGCGTCGCCCTGCCACAGGGTCTTGCCGGACACGCGATCGCGCAGCACCACGTTCATGTGGAACAGGTTGACCTTGCGGGACGATGCCCCGGTGTTCTGGCGACCGCCGAGCAGGCTATCCTGGCTCGACGACCAGATGTTGAGGTTGAGCTGCACGCCCTCGTCAGTGGCCTCGAAACGCCCCATGTTGGCCTCGGCCCGGGTCAAGCGCCCCCCGATAATCTTGGTGTCGAAGGACAGGGTCAGCGACGCCGCATCCGACACCGGCCATCCCGCCGCGCGCAGCGCCGCCTCGAAGCGGGCCTTGACCGACAGGCTGAGCTCGTCGTCGGCGAAAGGCGTCACCGCGATCGACTGCCCGTCCGGCAAGGGGCCGAGCGCGACGGTGGTGACGATTCCCGGCGCCCCGTTGGCCGCGAGCTGGGCGAGTTGAAGCGCGGACTCGGCCGTGCCCGCGCCGAGCGCTCCCGGCCCCAACGCCACGAGCGCCACGGCCCCGGCCAGCCATGCCGGAAGGCGCCGGGTCATCGAATCGGATCCGACTGCTATTCGGCGGGCTGGGCCGTGCCGCCCGAACCCGTCTCGCCCTTGACCTCGGCGACCCAGAGACTGTGGTGCTCGCGCGCCCAGTTCTCGTCGACACGGCCGGTGCCCATGGCGTCGAACGCGCCCTCCATGCCCAACGTCCCGATGTAGATATGGCCCAGGATGGCGGCGATGATGATCAGCGCCATGATCGCGTGCCACCACTGAGACCACTGCATCTCCTCGAGCGGCGTGAGCGTGGCCGGCAGATCGGCCCCAAACGTGTTGAACACACCGAAGGTCCACTCGAACATCGAGAACTCGAACGGGAACATGAGCGAGACGCCGGAAGCCGACAGCGAAGCGCCGCCCAGGATCACGATCCAAAAAATACCCTTCTGACCGGCATTGAACTTCTTCGCGGGCGGGTGGACGCCCTTCGTGAACAGGCCGCCGAGCTGCACCAGCCAGACCAGGTCGTGCTTGCCGGGCAGGTTGTGCCGGACCCAGAGCACGAACATCATCACCAGGCCGGCCATGAAGGCGAAGGAGACGTAGTTGTGCACGTACTTCCCGGCCAGGCTCAGCGCCGCGAAGACATCGGGCCCGAGCACCGGCAAGATCACGTGCCGGCCATAGAGCAGGTTGAGCCCGGTGAGCGCGAGCAAGATGAACGACACCGCGCTCAACCAATGGGCAAAACGCTCGATCTCGCTGAAGCGCTCGATCGACTTGCCGCTCGGTCCGGCCTCGATCCGGACCCGGCCGCGAACCACGAAGAACAGGGCGAGCAGCCCGATCGTGCCGAGCATGCCCCAGGCGCCGCCGGTGGTGATCGGCCCGTTGCGCCAGGCGCGCCAGTTTTCGCCTTCCGACTGGATCATGACGCCGGCCTGCTTGTCGGGAATCGAGACGTTACCCTGTATTCCCCGGCGCACCGCGCGCCAGATCTCGGCGTCGCTGGCGGTGCCCAGATGGTCGCCGGGCACGTTGCCCCCGAGCGGGCTCGCCTGCTCGACGGCGCGGCCTTCGACCTGCTGCGCCAGCGCCTCGCCCGCGCCGAACGGCGTCGGCGTCAGGGTCGCCGCCAGCAAGATGGTACCGGCACCAAGGACGGCGGCGATCGACTTGCTTAGCCTGGTCATGGGAGTCATGGAATCGAGATCCCGTCTGATTGGAGTTCCACGCGAGCGGACCGGGGCGGTTCCGCTCAATTGCCCTGCTGCATGCGCGTCCGCGCGCGCAGCTTCGCCTGCTGCTCGTTGGACAGCGCCTGGTCCGTCGGTCCCAGGTAGGTGCCCTTCTCGTAGCGCAGGATCCGGTCTTGCTCGGCCTCGTCGCAGGCGGAAAGAACGACGCCGGCCGCAAACACCGTCGCGAGCACCAGGAAAAACCGCTTGGTTCGCATTCGACAACCACCTCCGATGTCGCGCGGGGAACGCGGACAGGCACCCGCCCGTCACCCGCACCGTCCTCGAACCGCCGCGCTCGCGCCGGTCGTGGCCGAGCGCGACAAGATATCCTGCTTCGCGATCACACGAAAATATTAAGAATTCATTAAGGCATGGGAGCGTGGGGACGGCGAAATCGCCGTCCCCAGCATCCCATGGTCCCGAAAACGGGAGCCAAACGAGGCAGTTACGAGCCCGACTTCTGCTGATAAGCCGTGCCCCAGCCCCAAGCGCCCGAACCGAAACCGCGGGCGACGACGCGCTCGCGGTAGATATCGGCCACGATGGAACCGTCACCGGCAAGCAACGCCTTGGTCGAGCACATCTCGGCGCAAAGCGGCAGCTTGCCCTCGGCCAGACGGTTGCGCCCGTACTTCGCGAACTCCGCCGAGGAATGGTCTTCCTCGGGGCCGCCCGCGCAGAACGTGCACTTGTCCATCTTGCCGCGACTTCCAAAATTGCCCGCCTGCGGATACTGCGGCGCGCCGAACGGGCACGCGTAGAAGCAGTAGCCACAACCGATGCACAGGTCCTTGGAGTGGAGAACCACCCCTTCTTCGGTCTGGTAGAAGACATCGACCGGGCAGACCGCCATGCACGGCGCATCAGAGCAGTGCATGCAAGCCACCGAGATCGAGCGCTCACCCGGGTTGCCATCGTTGATGGTGACGACGCGCCGGCGG
This sequence comes from Pseudomonadota bacterium, assembly GCA_022572685.1. Lineage (GTDB taxonomy): Bacteria > Pseudomonadota > Alphaproteobacteria > Kiloniellales > J153 > JACZVL01. The sequence continues at coordinate 5,961 of JACZVL010000116.1, read as the reverse complement.
TTGATGCCCCAGGGAACCTCGTGCTCGTTCTTGCAAGCGGTGACGCAGGCGTTGCACTCGATGCAGCGCTCGGCGTCGCAGAGGAATTTCATTCTAGCCATTGGTCAACTCCTCCCTAGGCCGGTTCGATCCGACACAGGCTAACTTTCGACTCCTGCATATGGGTCACGATGTCATATCCATAAGTCATGGCCGTGTTGGCCGCCTCACCCACGACATAGGGATCGGCGCCCAGCGGATACTTGTGCCGCCGGTCTTCGCCTTGCATGACACCGGCGAAGTGCATCGGCAAGAACATGAGCCCACGATCGACGCGGTTGGTCACCATGGCCATGACCTTGATCTTGGCGCCTTCGGGCGTATGGACCCACAGCATTTTGCCATCCCGGATGCCGGCGTTATTGGCATCGAAGGGGTTGATCTCGGCGAACATGTCCTGCTGCAATTCCGCCAACCACGGGTTGGATCGGGTCTCGTCACCGCCGCCCTCGTACTCCACCAAGCGACCCGTCGTTAGGATGATCGGGAACTTCTTCGAGAAGTCCCGTTTCTGGATCGATTCGTACATCGTCGGCAGACGGTAGTTCTTGGTATCCTTGTACGTCGGATAGTCGGCGACCAGGTCACGCCGCGGCGTATAGAGCGGCTCGCGGTGCAAGGGAACCGGATCCGGGAACGTCCAGACCACGACCCGTGCCTTGGCATTGCCGAAGGGCGCGCAACCATGCTTGATCGCCACCCGCTGGATGCCGCCCGAAAGGTCGGTCTTCCAGTTGGTCTTGTCGCCGGCGATCTTTTCGATGACGCCCCGTTCCGCCGCGGTCAGGTCCTTGTCCCAACCAAGCTTCTTGAGCACGGCCATCGTAAACTCCGGATAGCCGTCCTTGATCTCGGAACCGACCGGATAACTGCCATCGGCAAGAAGGTTCTCGCCGTTCCGCTCGACCCCGAAACGGGCCCGGAAGCACAGGCCGCCTTCGGCGACCGGTTTCGAGGTATCGTAGAGGATGTGGGTGCCCGGATGCTTCATCTCCGGCGTGCCCCAGCACGGCCACGGTAGTCCGTAGGTCTCGCCATCGACCGGGCCACCCACCGCTTTGAGCGTGGTCCTGTCGAAGGTGTGCTGGTTGGCCATGTGCATACGCAGCCGTTCCGGCGACTGACCGGTGTAGCCGATCGTCCACATGCCACGGTTGAACTCGCGGGTAATATCCTCGACCAGCGGCTCGGTGCCATCGACCTTGATGTTCTTGAACATCTGATCGGCATATCCGAGCTTCTTGGCGAAGAGATACATGATCTCCTGATCCGTTTTCGACTCGAAGATCGGATCGACAACCTTCTCACGCCACTGTAGTGAGCGATTGGAGGCCGTGACCGAACCGTAAGTCTCGAACGGTGTCGCCGCCGGCAGCAGATAGGTGCCGTCTGTCCGATCGTGCATGACCGCCGTTGCGGTTGGAAACGGGTCGATGACGACGAGAAGATCGAGCTTCTCCATCGCCTTCTTCATCTCGACGCCACGGGTCTGGGAGTTCGGCGCGTGGCCCCAGAATATCATGGCCCGGAGATTGTCCGGCTGGTCGATGTTGTCCTTGTCTTCGAGGACGCCGTCGATCCAACGCGACACCGGGATGCCCTTGCTCTCCATCAGCTTCTTGGTCGCGAAGCGCTTGAGCATGTAGTCGTAGGGAACATCCCAGACCCGCGCCCAATGCTTCCACGACCCGGTTTTCAGGCCGTAGTAGCCGGGCAGGGAATGCGAGAGCACGCACATGTCGGTCGCGCCCTGCACGTTGTCGTGGCCGCGGAAGATATTGCAGCCGCCACCGGCCGTCCCGATGGTGCCGAGAGCCAGCCCCAGCGCGGCGTAGGCACGGACATTGTTGTTGCCGGTCGTGTGCTGAGTCCCGCCCATGCACCAGATGATGGTAAACGGGCGATTGTTGGCCAGCGTGCGGGCGACCCGCCGGAGCTGCGTGCCCGGCACGCCGGTGACCCGTTCGGTCTCCTCAGGCGTCCATCTCTTGACCTCTGCCTTGATCTGGTCCATTCCCCAGACTCGCTGGCGGATGAACTCCTTGTCCTCCCAGCTATTCTCGAAGACGTGCCAGAGGATGCCCCAAATGAGCGCCACGTCGGTACCCGGACGTAGCCGCACGTACTCGTCGGCATGCGCCGCGGTCCGCGTGAAGCGCGGGTCGCAGACGATGAACGGCGCGTTGTTCCGCTCCTTCGCCCGGAGCATGTGCAGCATGGCCACCGGATGGGCCTCGGCGGGATTGCCACCGATCTCGAGTATGGCGCGCGAATTATGGATGTCGTTGTAGGAGTTCGTCATCGCGCCGTAGCCCCAGGTGTTGGCAATACCCGCGACCGTGGTCGAGTGACAGATCCGCGCCTGATGGTCTCCGTTGTTCGAGCCCCAGAATGCATAGAACTTGCGGAACAGGTACGCTTGCTCGTTGCTGTGCTTGGCGGAGCCGAGCCAATAGACCGAGTCCTGACCGGATTTCTTGCGGATCTCGAGCAGCTTGTCGCCGATCTCGTTGATCGCGGTCTCCCAGGAAATCTTGGTCCACTTGCCGTTGACCAGCTTGGTCGGGTTTTTGAGGCGCCGATCGCCGTGGGTCATCTCGCGCACCGAGGCACCCTTGGCGCAGTGGGCGCCCAGATTGAACGGGCTGTCCCAGCCGGGCTCCTGCCCGATCCAGACACCGTTCTGAACCTCGGCGATGACCGTGCAACCGACGGAACAGTGGGTGCAAACGGTCTTGACCTGCGTCACCCCCACCGTGCCAGATTGCGCGACGGCCTTCTGGACCCTCCCAAGTGGCATCACGGCTGCGACCGCGGCACCACCCGCAGTCAGCCCCGAGCGCCTCAGGAAGGTGCGACGGTCAATTGCGCTGCCGGTGATACCGGCGAGCGCCTTTGACAAACGGGGGCCATTCGCAACCCCATTCGTCCGTTTGGTAAGCATTGACCTCTCCTGTCCTTATCAAAGATCCGATGTCAGGCCGTCTACAGCCTGGACAACTCGTAGAACTTCTTCACGTGAGCGGTTTCCCGGTAACCGGCGCCGTTCGACGCGTCCGCAACCGGTTCCGCCGCCTTGGCCTTCGAGGCGGAGAGCCCGGCCGCTGCCACGCCGGCCGCACCGACCCCCAGGCTGGCCTTGCGAAAGAAGCTTCGACGGTCGATCGCCGCCGTTTCCCTCTTATCCATTTCGGTCACCTTTCCGTATCTGGCTGACCACGATGGGCGGGTCTCGATGACCACCGGAGGCGCCCGCCCGGACCCCCGAATTCATGCCGATGCCGGACTAGGCCGCCATTTCGAAGGCCTGGTTTTCGACCGTCATGAAGACGCTGCCGATCAACCCGACCGGCATGTAGAACGCGGCCGACTCGGCGGCCTGCAGGTCCTCGAAGAACCGCGGCGCCCAGCAACCGATGTGTTTGTCGAAGAATGCGCGCTGGCGATCCAGGCCGACCGGCTCGCCGAAAGCTCCGGTGATCAAGCCGGCCATCATCTCGCACAGGCTGGCGATTTGGTCCTCGGGGTCCTTGACGCCCTCGGCCCGGCCGATGCCCAACTCATCCATGTCCATGCGCAAGGCGGCCAGGGGCTTCTCGTTCAGGAACCCGGTCAGGTAGTAGGAGCAGAACGGCAGCAACTCGCCCTGGCCAACCCCGATGAAGAGGTCGAAGTACTCCTCCTCCAGCCCCGCCACGTTCGCCCCCTTGGCGGCGGCGGCGAGCGCGGTCACGCCCCGGCCGAGATCGGTGTCATCGCCGGTCAGCGCGCGCGCCAACTCCAGCGTCGCGGCATCCGGCGGCGCCGACAGGAACCGCGCGAGCAGCGCGTACCACTGCGCGCGAAGCCGATCCTCCTCGGCGATATCGATCCGGGCGACCTCGTCGGCCAAAGATGCCCTCCCTAACAACTTCCTTCAACTGCGCTCCGCAACCTTCCATCGCATCGATATCTTTTCCGATGCGCCGGCCGCGGTAATCTGAGTTCGGAAAGCTGAAATCCTTTTTATTTCAAAGGGTTTTTCCCTTCAGACAGTGATTAAAGATAGAACCGGAGGCCATGTCAAGAAAATGAGTCTCTTTGGCCACGGAAGTGGCACGCCTATTAATGCTCACAAAATATTCACGGGTACACCACGTAAAGTTCATCGCATGCAGGCTAACAATTCAACTCATTGAATATTAAAGAATCTCTGTCGAGTGGTCTGAATAATAGACCTTATGCTTCGTCCGGGTTCCCGCCCCAGCGGCGCGCGAGGGCCGATCCCCGGGCCGGCCTTTCGGACTTCGATTCGAGATTGCCGCCGGCCGGTGGTCCCGCATCGGACGCAGGCGTTGCTCTAGAAACCTGTGCGGATTCAACGGGATCTCCCGGATTCGGTGCCTCCGAATCGGGTGCCGCGTCCCCGGTTTCGTCCTCTGCAGCCTCGTCCGCTGCGATCTCGGTCTCGTCCTTAGTTTCGTCCTCTACAGCCTCGTCCGCTGCGATCTCGGTCTCGTCCTCGGGCTCGGCCTCGGGCTCGTCCTCATCCAGGTAGCCCTTGCCCACCTTGTAGATGGTCTTGATGTTCTCGGCGACTATGCCCAGGGCGCTGTAATCCTCGTCGTAATCGTTCAGGCCGTCCAGGTTGGCGAAGATCGGGTTGAGCCGCCACAGCCGGCGCAACGCCTGGCGCCGGAGGGCGTCGGGCACGCCGTCCTGAAGAAAGGCGGAGAAATCGGTGTCTTCGTCCAGGCTGTCGAGGTCGGGGAGCTTGGCGATCACCTCCGGATCGCCGGCATCCGAATCCTCCTCCGGCCGCGGTCGGCCCACGTCGGCCGGGCGCGCTCCCGCGGGCGGCGGGCCGGAGCGGCCACCGGACGGCCGGGCCGGCTCGGGTGCCGCCTCGGCGGTCTCGGTTTCCGGGGCGCCGGGCGACCCCTCGCCACGCTTGCGCCGCGACCAGCGCTCGAGAAAGCCGTCCTCGTCGCGCTCAGCCATGGTCGTGCTCAGCCATGGCCCCGATCAACCGTGGCCATTGCGGCGCCGGTCGACCGGCGCCGGCCGGCTGAAGCCGGATTCCTCCGGATCGTGGCGCTTGCGCTTGCGTTTCAGAAATGGCTCGTCGACGTGATGCCGGTCGATATAGGCCTGCACGAAGGCGGCTACCCCCGGCGGCATGATCACCGGCTCGACCAGTTCCTCGCCGCTGTCCAGATAGTCCTGGGCCTCATAGGGACAGGCGGTGACCAGGAACGGCACCACGTCGTGGTCGCCCTCCGCGTCCTCGCCGCCGCGCAGCACCACGAACAGCCGGGGCGGCTCGTGGGTCAGGTTGAACTTGTAGCCCTCGGTCTCGCGCCGGAACAGCTCGAGCGTGAGTGTGCCGCTGTGATATTGGATCCAGTCCTCGCCCTCGGCCAGCACCCGCCACGCGCCCTCCGGGTCCAGCGCCGCGGCGCCCGGGATCACCGTGACCGGGCGCCAGTCGAAATCCTTCCAGGGATGCTCGACCCGGCGGCGTTCGAGCACGATGCCGAGCGGCAGGTTTTCTTGATACTTCATGGCGGCCGGAGTTTACGTCGCGCGGGTCGCCCCGCCAAGGGTGCTGCGATGGGCCTGTCGCTGGCGTCCAGTCATCCGCCGCTACTTGGCCGGCCCCCTACTTGGCCGGCCCCTACTTGGCCGGCCCCTACTTGACCGGCAGGAGCTGGACGTAGGCCAGGATGTCGGCCAGGTCCTCGATATCGAGCACGGCGAGCGCCACCATGCCGACGCCCGGCCGGACTGACTGGAGAGAGGGGGCGGGTCAGGCCCGGGCCAGGCGCTCGGCCTCGGCCAGGTCCTCGGGGCGGTTGGCGTTGAAGAAGGGGTCGCGGGGGCCGGCCGGGGTCTCGGCCAGCGGGAAATCGACGGGGGGCAGCTTGGAGGGGCCGGTCCAGA
>JACZVL010000115.1 GCA_022572685.1 Pseudomonadota bacterium | reverse complement strand
GCTCGGCGACAAGGCCGATCGCGACGCGGTGCGGCTCGGCCTGGACAGCGCCGCGGCCGTGGCCGGGGCCGCGGAGGAGGTGCGGGCGCTGTTGCCCGATCCGCCGGGTGTCGCGCCCCGGGTCCTGGTCGAGCGCATGGTCGAAGGCGCGGTCGCGGAGGTCCTGGTCGGGGTCACGGCCGACGCCCAGTTCGGCCTGGCCCTGGTGCTGGGCTCCGGCGGCACCCTGGTCGAGCTGGCCCAGGACAGTCGGACTCTGCTGTTGCCGGCGACTCGCGCCGAGGTCGGCGACGCGCTGGATTCGCTCAAGGTGGCGCGGCTGATCGCCGGCTACCGGGGCCGGCCCGAGGGCGACCGCGAGGCGGTCATCGAGGCGGTGCTGGCGATCGCGGCGTTCGCGCAAGCGCAACGCGGCCGGCTGGCCGAGCTCGACGTCAACCCGCTCATGGTGTTGCCACGCGGGCAAGGTGTTGTGGTCGCCGATGTCATGATTCGAATGGACGAGAACAAAGGATAATAAAATGACCGATCCGGTACGCTGCGAGCGCCGAGGCCAGGTGCTGGAAATCACCATCGACCGGCCCAAGGCCAACGCCATCGATGTCGCCACCAGCCGGGCGCTGGGCGACGCCTTCATCGCCTACCGCGACGATCCCGGGCTGCGCGTGGCGATCATCACCGGCGCGGGGAATCGCATCTTCTCGGCCGGCTGGGACCTGAAGGCCGCGGCCGCGGGCACGGAGGCGATCGACACCGAGTACGGCGCCGGCGGCTTCGCCGGCCTGACCGAGCTGTTCGACCTCGACAAGCCGGTGATCGCGGCGCTCAACGGGGCGGCGATCGGCGGCGGCTTCGAGATCGCGCTGGCCGCGGATCTGATCGTCGCCGCCGAGCACGTCACCGTCGCCCTGCCCGAGGCCAAGCTGGGCATCCTCGCCAGCGGCGGCGGCATCGTCCGCCTGGCGCGCCAGATGCCGCGCCGGGTGGCGGTCGAGATGCTGCTGACCGGCCGCCGCATGGGCGCCGAGGAGGCGCTGCGCTGGGGCCTGTTCAACGAGGTGGTGCCCAAGGAGGAGCTGATGCCGCGCGCCCGCGCGCTGGCCGAGGGGATCGCCGCCGCCGCGCCGCTGGCGGTCGCCGCCACGCTCGAAATGCTGCGCAGGACCGAGGATTTGAGCGTCGAGGACTACTTCGCCGCCCAGCACGGCGGCAAGCTGCCGGCTTACGAACGGATGATTGTATCCGAGGACGCCGTCGAGGGCCCGCGCGCCTTCGCCGAGAAGCGCGACCCGGTCTGGAAGGGGCGGTGAGCGAGACCCCCGCCACATCGACTGTTTCCGCAATCAGGCACTGGACAAAACCTGCCGTCCGGGCCAAGAATTCGCCCCATGTCGAACCAGGCCAACCACGATCCGCCGGAGAAGTTCGGTTTCCTGCTGGTGCCGGACTTCTCCATGATCGGGTTCTTCTCGGCGGTCGAGCCCTTGCGGGTGGCCAACCGCCTGTGCGGGCGTCCGCTGTTTTCCTGGCACATCTTCTCGGTCGACGGTGAGCCGGTCCAGGCCAGCAACGGCATGGCCATCGTCGCCGACGCGCCGATCGCCGCGATCGAGCGCTTCCCCACGGTGATCGTCTGCGCCTCCTTCGAGCCCGAGCGCCACGCGGGCAAGCGGCTGCTGGCCTGGTTGCGCCGGCTCGACCGCCAGGGCGCGCGCCTGGGGGCGCTCGATACCGGCACCCGCATCCTGGCCGAGGCCGGCCTGCTCGACGGCCACCGGGTGACGCTGCATTGGGAGGCCGTGCCCGCCTTCGTCGAGCAGTTCCCCGACATCGAGGTCAGCCAGGAGCTGTTCGAGATCGACCGCAAACGCATCACCTGCTCGGGCGGCACCGCGGCCATCGATTTGATGCTGCACCTGATCGCCGCGCGCCACGGCCAGGGCCTGGCGATCGAGGTCTCCGAGCAACTGCTGCACGCGCGCATGCGCAGCCCCGACGACCATCAGCGCATCGCCATCGGCCAGCGCCTGGGGCTGCGCCACCCCAAGCTGATCCGCATCGTCGAGGCCATGGAGAACAATCTGGAGGAGCCGCTCGGCCTCGACCAGGTGGCCGCCATCGGCGGCATTTCGCGGCGCCAGATCGAGCGGCTGTTCCGCGGCCACCTGGGCGATACCCCGACCGGCTATTACCTGAAACTGCGTCTGCGCCGGGCGCGCCAGCTCCTGGAGCAGACCGAGCTGTCGGTGCTCGACGTCTCGCTCGCCTGCGGCTTCATCTCGGCGCCCTATTTCTCGCGCGCCTACCGGGCGCTGTTCGGCCGCGCCCCGCGCGACGACCGCCGAAACTTCCGCGCCGGCGAAGGCCGCACCGGCTGGTTCATGACCCCCCCCGACGGCCGGGAGCTGCAGTAGGGGGGTGCGCCTCCGGCCGGGGCTCAGACGTGGAAGCTTTCGCCGCAGCCGCAGCGGCCTTTTTCGTTGGGATTGTTGAACACGAAGCCGGTGTGGAACTGGTCCTCGACGTAGTCCATCTCGGAGCCGAGCAGGAACATCACCGCGGTCGGGTCGATGAAGATCTTGACCCCCTTGTCCTCGACGATGTCCTCGAAGCGTTTGCGCTCCTCGACATATTCGACCACGTAGCTGAGCCCCGAGCAGCCTTTGGTGTCGACGCCGACCCGCAGGCCGAGCACCGGCTTGTCGGCCTTGCCGATCAGCTCCTTGACGCGCGCGGCGGCGGCGTCGGTCAATGTGATCACGGGGGCTGCCATATGCTTGATCTCCGTTAATCTCAGAACATGCCGAGCGCGAGTCGGGCGTCCTCGGACATACGCTCCGGCGTCCAGGGCGGGTCCCAGACCAGGCGCGCCGTGACCTCGCCGGCCCCGGGCAGGGCGGCGACCGCGCGCGCCACCTCGCCGGGCATCTCGCCGGCCACCGGACAACCGGGCGCGGTCAGGGACATCTCGATCTCGATCGTGCCGTCGTCGTGGATGGTGGTATCGTAGATCAGGCCGAGATCGTAGATATTGACCGGAATCTCCGGGTCGTGGACCGTGCGCAGCGCCGTGATCACCTGATCCTCGGTGGCCACCGGGGTCGTTGCGGTATCGATGGGCGCGCCCTCGGTGGCGGTGAAATCCGGCTGCTCGCCCGGCGCCATGGCGCCGAATTGGCTTTGGAAGTCGGTCATAGAGCCTACTCCGTACTCGTCGCGTCTTCGCCGGACATGGCGGCGGTCATGGTGTGCCAGGCCAGCGTCGCGCACTTCACGCGCATGGGAAACGCGCGCACCCCGGCCAGCACCTGGAGCCGCTCCAGGTCGTCGTCGCCGGCCCCATTGTCGACCGCGTCCAGATCGAAGTCGTCCTTGGTGCACAGGTCGTGGAATTTCTCGAACAAAGCGCGCGCCTGCGCCTCGGTCTTGCCCTTGAGGACGTCGGTCATCATTGAGGCCGAAGCGATGGAGATCGCGCAGCCCTGGCCCTCGAAGGCGGCGTCGCGGATCACGCCATCGTCGCCGACGTCGAGATAGACCACCAGGGTATCGCCGCAGATCGGATTGTTGCCGCGGGCATGACGGTTGGCGTCCTCCGGGCGCCGGTGGTTGCGCGGGTTGCGGCCGTGATCGAGGATCACTTCCTGATAGAGTTCGCGCAGCTCGTCCAACATCAGCCGAATATCTCCGAGACCGCACCCAAGGCCTCGACCAGGGCGTCGACCTCCTCGCGGGTGTTGTAGATGCCGAAGGAGGCCCGCGCCGTCGCGGTCAGCCCCAGGCGTTGCAACAGGGGCTGGGCGCAGTGGTGCCCGGTGCGCACCGCGACGCCGGCGCGGTCGACGATGGTGCCGATGTCGTGGGCGTGGGCGTTTTCCATGACGAAGGAGACGATGCTCGCCTTCTCGCGCGCGCGCCCGATGATGGTCAGGCCCGGCACCTCGCCCAGGCGCTGGGTGGCGTAGGCGAGGATGCCGCTCTCGTGGGCGGCGATGTTGTCGCGCCCCAGGCTCTCCAGGTAGTCGATGGCGGCGCCCAGGCCGATCGCCTCGACGATCGCCGGGGTGCCGGCCTCGAAGCGGTGCGGCGCGGCCTTGAACTCGCTCTTCTCGAAGGTGACCGAGGCGATCATCTCGCCGCCGCCCTGGTAGGGGGGCAGGGCATTCAAGCGCTCGCTCTTGCCGTAGAGCACGCCGATGCCGGTCGGGCCGTAGACCTTGTGCCCGGTGAAGGCGTAGAAGTCGGCGTCCAGGTCCTGGACGTCGATGCGCAGGTGCGGGGCCGCCTGGCTGCCGTCGACCAGGACGGGCACGCCGCGGGCGTGGGCGCGGGCGATGACCTCCTTGATCGGGACGATGGTGCCGATCGCGTTGGAGACATGGGTCATGGCGACCAGGCGCGTCCTGGGGCCCAGCAGCGCCTCGAACTCGTCGAGCAGGAAGTTGCCGTCGTCGTCGATCGGGGCGATGCGCAGCTCGATGCCCAGGCGTTCTTTCAGCAGATGCCAGGGCACGATGTTGGAGTGGTGCTCGAGGGCCGAGATGACGACCTCGTCGCCGGCCTTCATGAAGGCGCGGCCGAAGCAGTCGGCGACCAGGTTGAGCGCCTCGGTGGCGTTGCGGGTGAACACGATCTCGTCGGACGAGCCGGCGTTGATGTAGCGCGCGACCTTTTCGCGCCCGGCCTCGAAGGCGTCGGTGCAGAGCTGGCTCATGCGGTGCACGCCGCGATGGACGTTGGAATAGGCGGTCTCGTAGGCGTCGTCCATGGCGTCGAGCACCTGGCGCGGCTTCTGGGCGCTGGCCGCCGAATCCAGGAACACCAGCGGCCGGCCGAAGACCTCCTGGGTCAGGATCGGGAAGTCGGCGCGGACTCGTTCGACGTCGTAGGCGAGCGTCGAGTTGTCGCCCGGAACCACCTGGCCCGGAACCACCTGGCCCGGAACCACCTGGCCCGGAACCACCTGGCCCGGAACCACCTGGATGGTGGGGGCCGCCTCGTTCATGGCTCGGTCCGTCCGGTCGTGCCGCCCAGCCAATGGCCGATGCTCGACATCAGCGCCGGGCACAGGCCCTCGGCGGCGATGTTGTTGATGGTCTCGGCCAGGAAGGCCTCGATCAGGATGTCGCGCGCCGCCGCCTCGGGGATGCCGCGGGCGCGCAGGTAGAACAGGGCGTCGCGGTCGAGGTCGCCGACGGTGGCGCCGTGGCTGCATTTCACGTCGTCGGCGAAGATCTCGAGCTCGGGCTTGGCATCGATCTCGGCCCGGTCGGAGAGCAGCAGCGCCTTGCTGAGCTGATGGCCGTTGGATTGCTGGGCGTCCCGGTGGACCGTGATACGGCCCTGGAACACGGCCCGCGCCTGGTCATCGATCACGCCCTTGAAGACCTCGCGGCTGGAGGTCCGCGGCGCCAGGTGGTCGATGGTGGTGGTAATGTCGCAGTGCTGCTCGCCGCGCAGCATGTAGGCGCCGTTGAGGTGGCACTCCGAACCCTCGCCGGCGAGCTGGACCGCGACCTCCTGGCGCGACAGCCGCGCGCCCTTGGACAGGATGAAGCCGTCGTAGAGCGCGTCGCGCGCGAGCTCGACGTGCGTGGTCGCGATATGAATCGCCTCCGGGCCCTCGTCCTGGATCTTGTAATGGTGCAGCTGGGCGCCTTCCTCGATGCGGATATCGGTGCCGCCATTGGCGAAGTAGGCGCCGGCGCCGAGCCCGATGTGGTGTTCGACCACGGTCGCCCGCGCGCCGGGCTCGAGCACGATCAGGTTGCGCGGATGGAAGGCGACCGGCTCGGGCCCCGGCGCGCCGACGTAGATCACCTCGATCGGCAGCGCCACCGAGATGCCGCGCCTGACCCGCAGCACCAACCCGTCTTGCATCATCGCGGTGTTGAGCGCGAACAGGGGCTGGCCGTCGCGCGCGCGCGCGCCATTGCCGTTGCGGCCCAGCTCGGCGGCGAGCGGGTCCGGGTCGTGGCGCAGCGCGTCGGCCAGCCCGCCGAGCTCGACGCCCTCGGGCTGGTCGGCGAGCAACGCCAGGCACTGGCGCAGGCGGCCGTTGACGAAGACCACCCGGTGGCCGACCCCGGTGTGGGGCAGCAGCGCCGGCAGCTTGTCCAGATCGACCTGGGCCGCGGCCCCGGCCGGCACGAAGCCGATCCGCTCCAGCGGCCGCAGGCGGGTGTATTTCCAGGCCTCGACCTTCGGGCCGGGCAGGCCGAGCTTGGCGAAGCGCGCGATGCCGTCCTCGCGCAGCTCCCGGAGCCAGGGCAGGCCGGCGCCGGGGAGGGTGTCGCGCAGGGCGCCGAACTGCGCGACGAAAGACTGGGCCGTGGTGGGGGACGCGCTTTCGGGCATGGTCTGGCTCAAGCCGCCGCCTCGGCGAACGCGGCGTAGCCGGTCCGCTCCAACTCAATAGCCAGCTCCTTGCCGCCGGAGCGCGCGATGCGGCCGTGGGCCAGCACGTGCACCCGGTCCGGCACGATGTATTCGAGCAGACGCTGGTAGTGGGTGATGATCAGCGCCGAGCGGTCCGGCGCGCGCAGGGCGTTGACGCCCTCGGCGACGATCTTGAGCGCGTCGATATCGAGGCCGCTGTCGGTCTCGTCGAGCACCGCCAAGGTCGGCTCGAGGATCGCCATCTGCAGCACCTCGTTGCGCTTCTTCTCGCCGCCCGAGAAGCCGACGTTGACCTGGCGCTTGATGAGATCGTCGGAGATGCCGAGCTCCTTGGTCTTGCGGCGCATCAGTTTCACGAACTCCATGGCGTCGAGCGGGTCCTCGCCGCGGTACTTGCGCTGGGCGTTGAGCGCCTCCTTGAGGAAGGTGGTGTTGGGCACGCCGGGAATCTCGACCGGGTACTGGAAGGCCAGGAACATGCCCTCGCCGGCGCGTTGCTCGGGCGTCAACGTGAGCAGGTCGCGGCCCTTGTAGAGCACCTCGCCCTCGGTGACCTCGTAGCCGTCGCGCCCCGTGAGCACGTAGGCCAGCGTCGACTTGCCGGAGCCGTTGGGCCCCATGATCGCGTGCACCTCGCCGGTCGGGATCACGAGGTCGAGGCCCTTGAGGATCGGCTTGCCGTCGACGCGCGCGTGCAGGTTCTTGATTTCGAGTAGGCTGTCCATGATGTCGCTTGGTTTCTCCGATTTAACGTCCAGGTTTATCCGACGCTGCCTTCGAGGCTGATGCTGACCAGCTTCTGCGCCTCGACCGCGAACTCCATGGGCAGTTGCTGCAGCACCTCGCGGCAGAACCCGTTGACCACCAGGGCGACCGCGTCCTCCTCGCTCAGGCCGCGCTGGCGGCAGTAGAACAGCTGGTCCTCGCTGATCTTGGAGGTGGTGGCCTCGTGCTCGACGATGGCCGAGCGGTTCTTGCTCTCGATGTAGGGCACGGTGTGGGCGCCGCAGCGGTCGCCGATCAGGAGCGAATCGCACTGGGTGTGGTTGCGCGCGCCCTCGGCCTTGGCCGAGATTTTCACCAAACCCCGGTAGGTCTGCTGCGCGTGGCCGGCCGAGATGCCCTTGGAGACGATCCGCGAGCGGGTGTTCTTGCCGATGTGGATCATCTTGGTGCCGGTGTCGGCCTGCTGGTAGTTGTTGGTGATGGCGACCGAATAGAACTCGCCCACCGAGTTGTCGCCCTGGAGGATGCAGCTCGGGTATTTCCAGGTAATCGCCGAGCCGGTCTCGACCTGGGTCCAGGAGATTTTCGAGTTGCGCCCGCGGCAGGCGCCGCGCTTGGTGACGAAGTTGTAGATGCCGCCCTTGCCATTCTTGTCGCCGGGGTACCAGTTCTGCACCGTGGAGTACTTGATCTCGGCGTCGTCCAGCGCGATCAGCTCGACGACGGCGGCGTGCAGCTGGTTCTCGTCGCGCATGGGCGCGGTGCAGCCCTCCAGGTAGCTGACGTAGGAGCCGGCGTCGGCGATCAGCAGGGTGCGCTCGAACTGGCCGGTGTTGGCCGCGTTGATGCGGAAATAGGTGCTCAGCTCCATCGGGCAGCGCACGCCCTTGGGGATGTAGACGAAGGAGCCGTCGGTGAACACCGCCGAGTTCAGGCAGGCGTGCTTGTTGTCGCCGGGCGGCACCACCGAGCCCAGGTACTTGCGCACCAGCTCCGGATGCTCGCGGATCGCCTCCGAGATCGGGCAGAAGATGACGCCCTGTTCTTCGAGCTTGCCCTTGAAGGTGGTGGCGACCGAGACGCTGTCGAAGACCGCGTCGACCGCGACCCCGGTGACGCCCGCCAGAATTTCCTGCTCCTTGAGCGGGATGCCGAGTTTCTCGTAGGTGCGCAGAAGCTCCGGGTCGATCTCGTCCAGGCTATTGGGTCCGTCCATGGTCTTGGGCGCGGAGTAATAGTAGGAGTCCTGGTAATCGATCGGCGGGAAGGTGACGTTGGCCCATTTCGGTTCGGGCATCTCGAGCCAGCGGCGGTAGGCCTTGAGGCGCCATTCGAGGAGCCACGCCGGCTCCTCCTTCTTGGCCGAGATGAAACGGACAATGTCCTCGCTCAGGCCCTTGGGCGCGGTCTCGGTCTCGATCTCGGTGACGAAGCCGTACTTGTAGGTCCGCTCGCCCATCTCCTGGACTTGTTGGGTCGTTTCGATGCTCGCCGCCATGTCCGTTCCTAAACCTCTGTATAACCTTAGTAACGTCTGATAACAGATTGTTGTATCGTATTAATTCGCCTCAGCTCTGGGCGGTTCCGCGTCCGGTTCCGAGGGCGGGCCGAAGCTCCAGACGCCGGCCGCCATGTCGGCCAGGGTGACCTCCGACAGCGCCTCATGGATCGCCTTGTTGACCCGGTCCCAGTTGCCGCGCATGGGGCAGAGCGCGGCCACGCCGCAGTCGTCCTCGGAGCCCTCGACACAGGCGGTGAGCGCGATCGGGCCCTCCAGCGCCTGGATGATCTCGGCCACCGAGATCTCCGCGGCCGGCCGGTTGAGGGTGTAGCCGCCGGTCGCGCCCCGGTGGGATTCGATCAGGTCCTCGTGGGCCAGCGCATTGAGCAGCTTGGCCACGGTCGGCAGGGGCACGCCGGTCTCCTGGGCGATCTGGGGCGCGGTGCGCAGTTCGTTGGGACTGCGGCTCATCTGGGTCAGCACGACCACGCCGTAGTCGGTCAGCCGGTTCAGCCGGAACATCGGACTCTCCAAATCAGACTAACTTGGTAGGGTTTACATATTCGATAAATACACAGAATCAAGTGAAATTTACCGGAATCCACGATTTTGGGTGCGTCGAGGCCGGTCCCGTCCGCCGGGGCAGGGTGCGCCGCGCCCGTGGCCTCAATCTCTTGTGATCGGAATTGTATGGAGAATCGCGGTTCCAAGCGGCTAAACTAGGCCCATGCCTCCGTGGATCTTCCGATTTCGGACCGTGGCCGGGGCGATGCTGCTCGCCGCCCTCGCCGGGGCGCCTCCGGGGCCCGGGCCGGCCGTGGCCCAGACCGACGTTTCTCCGCAGAAGCCGGCCCGGCACTTTCGGGTCGAGCGGCCGGCCGGGCTGAGCGGGGCCGACGCCTTGACCATCTACAACCGCATCCTGGACGACATGGTGGCCGGATACCGCCTCTCGGGGCTGACCGAGGTGGACCGCTACCGGACCTGGCGCCGCTACAACACCGTCCCCTACCGCTCGGCCCAGCACGGCGAGCGCTTCGTCAACAACTACGCCAACGACGCCGCCCAGAGCTATCGGTACTTCGAGGCCTCGGGCGAGATGCCGGCCGGCTCGGTCCTGGTCAAGGACAGCTTCGCCGTGACCAAGCGCGGCGACGTGTTCAGCGGCCCGCTGTTCGTGATGGAGAAGATGGCGCCGGGCTTCAACCTGGCGAGCCGGGACTGGCGCTACACCATGATCATGCCGGACGGCAGCCTGTTCGGGACCACCCGCGGCGAGGGCTCGGAGCGGGTCGGGTTCTGCGCGACCTGTCACAAACTGGCCGGCCACCAGAACGATCATCTGTTCTACATTCCCAAGCGCTACCGGGTGCGCTTCCTGAATTAGGAGGCCTTGCGTCCGATCTCCTTGGTAGATCACAAAAAAGTGAGTCGCTTTGATTCCACAAGCCGGGGCCCTGGAGGCTAGGTTAAGGTCCCATTTGGGCAATTCAGCTTCACAGGGCGCGGCGCCAGTTCCGGAATTTTGTGGGCGAAGCCGGCCTTGGTTCGGGAGGGAAAGAGACCATGCAGTCCAGAAAAAGAATGTTGCTGTCGACCACGATGGTGCCACTGATCGTCTTCGCCGGGGTTATCGTCGGGGGCGCGATCCTGGTCGCCGGGCCGAGCGCCAAGCCGGCCTTGGCGCAGTGCGCGCCGAAGAAGAAAGTCAATCCCTGCGCGGCCGCGAAGACCAATCCCTGCGCGGCGGCCTGCAATCCGTGCAATCCTTGCGCGGCGGCGACGTGCAATCCCTGCAATCCCTGCGCCGCCGCCAAATGCAATCCCTGCAACCCCTGTGCGGCGGCGGCCTGCAGCCCCTGCAGCCCCTGTGGCGCGGGCAAGATCTGCGTGGTGCCGCGGCTTCAGGCGGCGGCGGCCTGCAACCCTTGCGCGGCGGCCAAGTGCAATCCTTGCAGCCCGTGCAACCCTTGCGCGGCGGCCAAGTGCAACCCGTGCAATCCTTGCGCGGCGGCCAAGTGCAACCCGTGCAATCCGTGCGCGGCGGCCAAGTGCAACCCGTGCAATCCTTGCAACCCGTGCAATCCTTGTGCGGCGGCCAAGTGCAATCCTTGCAACCCGTGCAATCCTTGCGCGGCGGCCAAGTGCAGCCCATGCAGCCCTTGCAGCCCGTGCAGCCCGTGCAA